>NZ_JAXBLV010000218.1:0-41462 GCF_034097035.1 Gemmata algarum | reverse complement strand
TGGATACTGGTCCAGGGCGTCGTAGCTGTACACCTCACCGAACGCGGTGTTGATGAGGTTGTCGCGGTACGTGCGGTTCCCGGCCGCGTCGTACCCGTACTGGAACCGGTCCGTCGCGGTGCCAGTTGTTGGGTTCAGCCACCGCTGGTCCACGACGCGGCCGAACCGGTCCAGGCCGGTATACTGATCGCCCGCGTCGCCCACGCTCTCGGCGGCCAGTTTCACGTAGCTCAGGTCCACGTTCGGCTGCGGGTGCGCCCGGACCACCACCGCGTCCAGCCCCAGGAACGAGTAGCTCTCCAGCGTGCCGGTCGAATCGCTCAGCGACGACAGCCGGCTGATACCGTCGTTTATCCCCGACGCGTAGTTGTACGTCAACACATATCCGGACGGGTACGTGATCGACGTGAGCCGCGAGTGGTTCGCGCCGCTCGCCATTTCCGAGTAGCCGTACTGCACCTTCGGGGTGGTCAAGGTGTTCACCGCGCCCGCATGCGCCTGCCATTCAGTCACTAGCTGTCCGAGCCCGTTGAAAGCCCGTTGCACCTGGTTGACGACGGAACCGCCCGAGGCCGCGTCGTAGCTGGTGATGAGGTACGCGTTCCCCTGGCTATCATACGCCGTCTCGATCCGCCGCACGGCCCCGTTGACGCCGCTGCCGAGGGTCGTCACCGCGTCGCTCACGACCCGCCCGAGCACATCGTAGGTGAGCGTGTGAACGCTCCCATTGCGGTCCGTCGCCGTCAGCGTTTGCCCCTTGATTTCGGCCACCCACGCCTTTTTCCACGCCGGCTCCCATTGCGGTCCGTCGCCGTCAGCGTTTGCCCCAGCGCGTTGACCGTGTTGACCTCCTGCTCGGACGCGCTCGCGGCTCCGGTGCTCGGGTTCGGCCAGCGGGTCACGCCCACCGCGTCGAACGAGTCCACCGCGCTGCCGGTGCCCTGACTCACCCCGTACAGGTACTGCGTGGTCTGGCCCCCGCCGCCCGTCACGTAGGCGGTCAGCGACGTCATCCCGGCCCCGTTATACGTGTACCCCACGGCCTTATCATCCGCGTCGCTCACCACCCCGTTGACGAAGTTCTGGACGGTGCGGACAGTGCGCCCGAGCGCGTCAGCGTAGGTGCGGCTCACCCGCCCCGCCGTGTCGGTCGCCTCGGCCGCCAAGCCGGCATCCCCACCCGCATTAACGACGGTTACGGACATGGTCGGGTTGCCGCCCGTCGCCACCAGCGCCGGCTGGTACTTGCTGCCGAGTGTTCCGGTGAACCGCACCTCCCACCCGTATCCGCCCGGCGCAGCTGTCACCGCCACGTTTCCGGTGCCGATCGAGGACAACGCCTCCAGCGCCGACTGCACCGCTGCCGCGGACGCGTTCCACGCCAGCGAACTCGTGGTCTGACCGCCGAACGTGAGGGTGAACGCCCCCCCCACGTTGGCCCCGGTGAGTTGCACCCACTGCACCGCGTCGGTCGCGTACCGGGTCTGCGTCACCAACACGGTGGCGGTGCCCGTCGGCACGCTCCCGGGCCGGGTCCACGCGGTCCCGCCGTTGGTGCCGACGTCCACCGATGCCGTTCGTCGGTCGCCCAGATCGTAGTAGTACCCGGCATAGCTCACCCGCGCCCCGATCCCGCCCGCCGGCGAACCCAAAACGCCGGTCCCGCTCGCGTCGTGGAACCGCTCCCGGCTGGTCACCGTCAGCACGTTCCCGCTCGCGTCGTACCCGTACTCCACCTGCGTCAGGACCGTGTCACCGGTCACGTCGTCGGCGTCCGCATACCCGCTGTCACCGCCCCCGTCCGTCGTGTAACTCACCGTGACTCGACCCGCACCGTCATACGTCGATTTCTGCACCAGCCCGCCCGGCGACACCGTCTTGAGCACCCGCCCGCGGGCATCGTACCAGGTGAGTGAATACAGCGTGTTGGAGCCCACCGTGCCCGTGCTCGGGTCCACCGCGTAGGTGTCGGTGCGGTACGCCCGCCCCAGCTCGTCGTAGCTGGTTGTGGACTGCGCCCGCAGCAGGCTCGCACTCAGCGGCTGCGGCACCCCGGCCGTGATGATCGGCGTCACCCCGTCGGCGTCGTACACCCGGGTCTTGGTCACCTGTCTGAGGTTGTCGTAATCGGTGTAGGTGAGCGGCCGGTTCACGCTCGTGGACTCGCTCGTCTCCACGCCCTGCTTCACCGCCACCGCCCGGCCCCGCCAGTCGAACCAGGTCTGCGTCACCCGGGCCGCCGCGCCGCCGCCCGGGTACTCGGTCACCGTGGTCAGGTTGCCGTCCCCGACCCCGCCCCCGTCGTACTCGTACGCCCGCACCTTCACCATGTTGGTGCCGGCCAGGTTACTCGTACTCCAGAACCCGGTGGTCGGGGTGTCGTCGGTGCCCACCCACACGCTCACCGCCCGGCCTAGCGCGTCGTACTCGGTGCGGGTGATGGTGCCCGCCGCGCTCACCGTCTTGTTCGACTGCCCCGTCTTCCCGTACCCGGTCTGGGTGCGGTAGAAGTTCACTCCCTCGGTGCCCAGCGGCCCGGTCGCGTATGTCAGCCCGCTCAGGTTGAAGTAGGAGTCGGTGTGGGTCGCCTGGCCGACCGCGTTCACGTACGTGCGGGACAGCGACTGCACCTGGGAGATGGCCTCCGCCCCGGTCGGCCGCCCGCCGCTCACCGCCGGCGCCGCACTCATCGTCAGGGTCTCGGTGTACCCACGTGCCGCGTCCGAACGGGTCACCGTTGTCGATCCGGTCGGGCGGTTCGTGGTCGCATCCCAGCCGCTATACGATCGCACCTCGTGCGCGTCGTCGTCGTACATCGTGTAGTCCACCCGCCCGTTCGGGGCCGTCACTTTCGTCGTGCGCCCGAGCGCGTCGACCTCGGAGCTGGTCGTCAGGTGCAGCCCACCGCCCGACGGTGTGGCCCACCCGCTCGGCAGGTTCGCGAACGTCCCGGTCTGGGTCGTGTCCACGTCCGTGATGGTCTTCACCACCGCCCCGGTCGCCGCGTCGTACGCGGTGTACGTCAGGAACCCGGCCTGGTCCTTCTGCCACACCGGGCGGCCGAACGTGTCGTTCACCGTCGTGACCGTGGTGGCGCTGTTGGACCCGTTCTGCGCCGTGGTCACGGTCGGCAGCGTGACCGTGGTCGAAGCGATGTCGTTGGTCCCGGACCGGAACGTGTAGCTGTAGCTCGTCGTCTGCCCGCCGGTCCCGTTGTCGTTCCGGTACACCGTCTCCGACGCCAGATGGAAGAAGTCCAGCCCTCCCACCGTGTTCATGATGTACGCGAGCGTCTGCTGCGGCACCGCGGTCCCGGTCTCGCCCTGTTGGATCGCCGACTGCTTCAGGTACCCAATCGCGTCGCCCGCGGCCGAGGTGGTCGCGGTGGTGATGCTCCCGTACGTGTACACCGTCACCAGCCCGGCCGTGTCGCTCAGGTACGTCGCGTTCCCGCCGCTGTACCCGACCAGGTCCGCGTACCCCTCGCTGTACCCGGTCACCGCGCTCGGGGCCGCCGTCAGCGCCACCTGCCCGTCGGCCGTGTACCGGGTGTAGCTCACCCACGTGCGCCCGCCCGCCCCGGGCTCCGTCACCGCCGTCAGCAGCGTCTGCCCGCTGGTGTTCGCGTACCGCTTGGTCACCGTCCCGTCGTCCCGGGTCTCGGTCACCACCGTCCGCCACTCGTTCACCCCGTAGCTGCCCGCCGAGCGCGAGTCGTAGGACAGCGTGTACGTGCCCAGCCCGCCGTCGCACGCGCTGCACCCGGCCCCCGCCGTCACCACCTTGGTGACCCGCCCGCTCGCGTCGTACTCGAAGTAGTTGTCCGCGTACGCCGCCACCTGCGCGTCGGTCAGCGCGTCCAGCGCGGTGGCCGGGTACGCCTGCTGGAGCCGGGCCACCGCGTCGGCGCCCAGGTGGAACTTCAGCGCCCCGGCGTACCCGGTAGCCGCGCCGCTCGCGTAGTACCGGGTGTACGTCTCGCCCAGGACCGCCCCGGCCCCGTCCTTGTCCACCGTGCCCACCAGCGCCGGGCCGCTCGCCCCGGCCGGCGTCGCGTAGCTCAGCTCGGTGGACCGGACGGTCGTGAACGACCCGCCCGCCGGCTTCCGCTCGCGGGTCACCGTGGCCACCTGCCCGGCCCCGTTGTACGTGTACGCGAGCCGCTCCGTCTCCCCGCTGGCGGCGTCCACCTTCTGCAGCCCCTGGGGCCGCCCGGCCGCGTCGTACCCAGTCACGGTGACCGCGTTCCCGGCCGCATCGGCCCGCGACTTGAGCCGCCCGCGCAGTTCTGCCGCGACCGACGTGGACAGGTCGTAGAACACCTGCGTGCTGCCGTCCACGGCGGTGAGCGTGTACTCGTGGTTGACGGCGTCCAGTTTCAACTGGATCGTGCTCCCGAACCCGGTCGTGTACCCGCCCCCGGACGCGGCGTCGAAGCTGACCCGCGAGTTGGCCGAGGTGATCACCGCCACGTCGCCCGTGGCCGTGTCGGTGGACACCAGCCGGGTCCAGTCGCCGACCTGGGTGCCGCCGCCCGCCGTCCCCTCGGCGTACCCGAGCGCGTTGCTCCACGTCACCCCGCTGCTCATCCCCGGCCCGAACCCGTCCCCGCCCACGCTCGCCAGCACCACCCGCACCGCGCCCGTGTCCTCCACCCCCGACTCGGTCTTCGTCACCCCGCCGTTGTTCGCCGCACCTCGCGCCTCGGTGAGCCCCTCGTCCACGCAGTCGGCAGCGCCCCCGTCAGCCCGGTTCGGGTCGGAAATCGCAACACCGCCGCTTCCTCCGGATCCGCCGCTTCCGCCGCTGCCACCCGAACTGCCGCCGCTGACGTTAACGGAGACGGTGGCCGTGGCCGTGTGCCCGTGCCCGTCGGCGATCGTGTACGTGAAGCTGTCGGGGCCGGCGTATCCCGCGCTCGAGGTGTAGTTGATCACGCTCCCGCTGACCGCCGCCGTGCCGTGGGAGGGCGTGCCGACGGACGTGATGTAGATCGTGTCCAGGTCCGGGTCGGAGTCGTTGCTCATGACCGCAATCGCGGCCAGCGTGCCCGACCCGACCGTGACGAAATCGTCCACCGCACCCGGAGGCGAGTTGCCCCCGCTCCCGCCGGAGCCGCCCGACCCGCCGCTCACGTCCTCCGGGTCGTTGCTGGCCCCCATGTACAGGCCGCCCGTGTACCCGGCTCCGAACGGCGTGTACCCGGTCATCGGGGCCGCCAGCTCCGCGCCCGTGGCCCCGTCGAACACCTTGACCTGACCCGGTACCCCGGCCCCGGTGGCCGCCACCACGTCCGCCACCCCGTCGTCGCTCACATACGCCACCGCCACCCGCACCCCGGCCGTCATCTCGGTCCCAAACGGGCTGAAGTCCGACACCACGGCCCCGCTCACCCCGTCGAATACCCGGACCCGGGACCCGGTCCCCGGCCCGGTCCCCACCACCAGGTCCGCTCGACCATCACCCGTGACGTCACCCGCCAGGAGGTCCGCACCGACTTCGACGCCACTCGTGAGCGCCGGGTCGAACGCGTAGAAGCTGCCCAGCGGCCCCGCGATCGGCTGCCCGGTGGCCAGGTCGAACACCTTGACGTGCGGCCCGGCGCCCGGGCCGGCGCCCACCACCAGCTCGGCCTTCCCGTCCCCGGTGAAGTCCGCCGCCGCCACCGTGGCCCCGCCCGCGAACGCCGGCGCGAACGCGTAGAACGAGGCCAGCTCCCCGCCGGTCCGGCCGCTGAACACCTTCACGTGCGGCCCGGCCCCCGGTCCGGCCGCGGTGACCACGTCCGCCCACCCGTCCCCGTCCACGTCCACGCTCGCCACGAACACCCCGCCGGTGAACCCGGCGTCGTACGCGTAGAAGCTCCCGAGCGGCCCGCTGAGCACGTCCCCCGTGCGGCCGTCGTACACCTTCACGTGCGGCCCGCCACCGGGGCCGGCCGCGGCGATCAGGTCCGGCATCCCGTCGTGGTTCACGTCTCCGGCCGCCACCCGCACCCCGCCCGTGAACCCGGCGTCGAACGGCTGCCGCTCGAACGCCAGCTCCCCGGTCTCCCCGTCGTACGCCCGCACCAGGGGCGGGGCGCCGGTGGCCCCGCCGACGGGAAGCCGAAGGCGAGTACAGTCGCAAGCACCGCAGGCACGAAGGCCACAGGCGGTAAGCACCCCCGCGCCGAATCCTCCTCTGGCTCTAGTGGCTCCCCCAGACCGCCGCCTCTGTCGCGTTCCGTATGCGGGGGATGACCAGCGAACCCCCGCATACGAAACACTCCGACGGCGACGGTGGAAATCTCCCCCGCAGTTCCCCTCATTTTCCGCAGCCCGAAACGCCGATACTCCGTAAGTTCGCGCCTCGCGCCAACTTACGTCAGGCGCAAACCGAGCTGCCGCAAGGCTTTGCAACTGGTAGAATAGGTGCAGGTCTCGCGTCCCGGCAGGGCAACTCGATCATGGGCATCGCAAACGGCGTTCTTCACAAGAAACCCTCCGTGGTCGATTACCTCCAGTCCGAGGAGCGGACCCCGCTGTTCCTTTCGGGCGATTCCCTCGCCGCGTTCAGAGAGTTTCCCGCCGCCTCGGTCGATTTTGCGATGACATCCCCACCCTACTGGGGGCAGCGGGCATACGCCGGGGGCGGGATCGGCCTTGAGCCGACGTATCAGGAGTACATCCAGAACCTGCTGGCCGTCACCGCCGAAGTGCAGCGGGTCTTAAAGCCTACCGGCTCGTTCTGGCTAAACATCGGCGACGCCTACGACAAGAAGTGCCAGCTCGCCATACCCTGGCGGATTGCCATCGCGATGACCGATGTGCAGGGCTGGATTCTGCGAAACGACATCGTGTGGAACAAGGTCAAGGGCGGGATGGACAACGCCAAAGACAAATTCCGCAACGTCCACGAGCCGCTGTTTCATTTTACCAAGAGCGGCAAATACTACTACGACGCTGACGCGATCCGCAAGCCGCCGGGGCAGTCGAAGGTGGTGAACGGTTCCGTCGTCTCGGCGACCGGCGTTTCAGGCGTCCGGTACCGGCGGCAGATCGAGCTATCTACGGCGCTCACCGACGCCGAAAAGCGGACGGCGTTCGCCGCCTTGGAGGGCATCCTGGGTGACGTGCGGGAAGGACGGCTGGCCGACTTCCGGATGATCATCCGCGGGCAACAGCGCACGACCCATTCCGATTCGGAGCAGGTGTCCGGCCGGGCCAGGGAGATGCGCGAGAAGGGCTTTTACTTCCTCAAATACCACCCGAACGGGGCGAAGCTAGGGGATGTGTGGGACATCCTGCCGGAGGACACGCAAAAACGGAAGGCCCACTTCGCCCCGTATCCCGAAGACCTTTGCAAGATGCCGACCCTCTGCTCGTGCCCGGAGAGGGGGGTGGTGCTTGACCCGTTCTGCGGAACCGGCACAACGAACCTTGTGGCATTCCGGCTGGGCCGCCGCTCGGTCGGCATCGACGTGTCGGACGAGTACCTCCGGCTCGCCCGCGAAAGGCAGCCGCGGCTGAGGTTTCACCAACCAAGGTCGCCGAGCTGTACGGCCTCCCCACCTTCCTCCCCGCGGACTGGGCGGGCGCGGTCCAGGCGAAGCAGTGCCCCTACCTGCACGCGGACTGCTGGAAGTTTCGCAAGAGCGACAAGTCGATCAAGATCGGCACGTGCGTGATGATCCACGATCAGCCGCCCAAGCTGATGATCATCTGCACCTCCAGGTTCCTCCAAGACCGGACCGCCTTCCGCGACTGCCTGCCGCTCCTTACCGGGCACCGTGCCGGGAACGAGGTCCGCATCGTCTCGGAGGTGAACATACCCGGCGGGCGGGTGGACTACTTCCTGGTCTCGGTCCGCGACGGCGTGATTGAGGACTTTGTGGGCATCGAGTTCCAGGGGCTCGATACGAACGGCAGCGTATGGCCCGAGCGGCAGCGGTTCCTGCACCAGTGCGGCGTCCCTGTGCCCCCGGCTGACATCGCCACGCGCGGCTCTTTCGGCATGAACTGGAAGATGAGCGCGAAGACGATTCTCGGCCAGCTCCACCACAAGGTGGCGACGTTCGACCACCTCGGCAAGCGGTTCGTCCTGGTGCTCCAGGACCACCTGCTGGACTACCTCCGCGGGGAATACGCCTTCGACCACATCACCGGGCACAACCCGGCGGACCCGATGCAGTTCCACGTGTACGAGATGGTGAAGGCGCCCACCGGATACCAGATCCGCATCAAGCAGCGGTTCTCGACGGACGTTGCCGGGACGGCGCGCTGCCTCGCCCTCAAGGCGAGCATGGAGGTGGCGATGCCGGACATGCTGCGGGCGATCGCGCGAAAGATGCCCCAGAGCACCAGCCTGTCCGACACCGCCCCCCTCCCGGTGCCCGAGGCCCCCGAGGCGGAGGAGGAAAACGAGAGCTGAGCGGGGCACGGAAGGGCACGGTATTCCGTGCCAAGGGTGCCATCTGAGGTGGCGGGACCGGGTGCTGGGCTGTAAACTGTGTGATGTGTGCTATCCGTAAGCCATTGGGCGGCCTGCTCTTACGCATACCGCCTCATCGAGCCACTGATTCGGGACCAAGAGGTCGTAGGTTCAAATCCTATCAGCCCGACTCTTCTCAAAGGAAGCCCTTCGACCTGTTGGTCGAAGGGCTTCCTGCATTTCGGGCGTAGTGTTGCGCCGTCGAGTGTCAGGTTCAGACCGATAATTTCCAGCA
Organism: Gemmata algarum; assembly: GCF_034097035.1. Lineage (NCBI taxonomy): Bacteria > Pseudomonadati > Planctomycetota > Planctomycetia > Gemmatales > Gemmataceae > Gemmata > Gemmata algarum. The sequence goes on along the minus strand of NZ_JAXBLV010000218.1, from coordinate 32,755 downwards.
ACCGACGCTTGGCGTCGAAATCAGCCAATCCCATTTGACGACAACGTTTTGAGAGAGTTCAAACGCCTTCACTGCAAGATTGGCGTTTTCATGCCGGTCCCGTGTGCGGACTGCGATTTCGAGCGCCGATCTTGACTCACGCTTCCGAAGCGCCCGGTCTTTTCTGGCGAACTGTTCGCCTTCAACTTCCTTGAGCAAAGGTGAGTAGGCGAGGCAGAGCGTTGCGGATGGCGGCGAGGATTTGCGTGCCGGGGCGGATGCGAGCCGCATCCGCCCCGAACGTGACACCGCGAACGCCATGCAGGTTGTTCTCGATGGACCCGTGTGTGCGGCTCAGAGACACAGGCGCGCGGTACCGGCCTCGAGCGGGTTCAGGCTCGTGATCCCGTAAGACGTTTCTTCTTCGACGTGCCCGTCAGGGACCCGGCGCACCCGGTGGATCTGGGACACTTGAGCGATCCCGGGCCACGCCTACGGGTACCTGGACGGCGCCGGGGTGGTTCGCATGGGGGCGCGTCTCGATCCGACCGTGCCCCTTATCGGTGCTCGTGGCCGTGTCCTGCTCAGCCGCCCATCAGACCTGTTGGTAGGGGGAAAGGCGGCCGATTCGCCGAACCGGCATGCGATGTCGTGATGAACTGTGGGCGGGTTATTCTTGACCGCGAACAGGTACGGGCTTGCCAATCCCAATCCGGGATGGGAAGTTCAGTCATGACGGTTCTTCAGGCGGTAACTGTTGTGCGGGTAAAGGGTTCGGGCGAACACCGCTACGCGACCCCACGGACCTGGAACACACCCGTGGCGAAAGCCATCCGAACTCGGTGGTTGCGGAAGGACTCGGCCGGCAAATGTGGCGTCGTGTGCGCACGCCCCTGTGTTGTCGAGCCGCACCCCGCGCACCCCGGATTGACCGCCGCCGCACTTCTGTGCAATAACGCCACAACTTCCGGAGGCGGGCGCATGGACGGGGCCGAAAAGGGCGTGGTCGGGTGGTGCCGGTATTTGTTCACGGGACTTCTGTTCCCAGGCACCGCGGACACGGACACGCGCGTGCGGCTGCTCCCGTTCCTGCTCGTGCTGCTGCTGCCCGCGGCGCTGCTGTACCCCACCCGCGGGTTCCACCTGCTCGAACCCGACGAGGGGCGGTACGCGCAGATCCCCAAGGAAATGCTGGAGCGGGGCTCGTGGGTGGTGCCGACGCTCCAGGGCGAAGCGTACCTCGACAAGCCGCCGCTGATGTACTGGCTGGTGGCCCTCAGCTACCGCGCGTTCGGCACGACGCCGGAAGCGGCGCGACTCGTGCCCGCACTGTGCGTTCACCTCACCATTCTGGCGGTGTACCTGCTCGGGCGGCGTAGCATCGGCGCGCGCGGCGCGTGCTGGGCGGCCCTCCTGCTCTCCGTGGCGCCGGGGTTCGTGAGCGTGGCCCGGCTGCTGTTGCTCGACGGTCTGCTCGTCCTGTGCGTCACCACGTCGGTGCTGTGCGGGTTCGAGGCCGTTCGCACCGGCACCCTCAAGCGGGGCTGGTGGCTGCTGGCGGCGGTCGCGTCCGGGCTCGGGTTCCTGACGAAGGGGCCGATTTCGGAAGTGCTGCTGTTCGTACCGCTCTGGGCGTTCGGGTTCCTGGCACGCGGTTCCTCGCCACCTGCCATCGGCCGTGAGGGAGAAGGGACGCGAGGCCCGGCCCGGGTCGCGTGGTACTGGTACCTGGTGTTCTTCGGCGTGGTGTTCGCCGTGAACCTGCCGTGGTACGTGGCCATTTACTTGCGCGAGCCGCAGTTCCTGAAGTACTTCTTCTGGGAACACAACGTGATGCGGTTCCTCCAGCCGTTCGACCACCTGCAACCGATCTGGTACTACGCGCCCATTCTCATCGGCGGGTTGCTACCGGGGACGATTCTGCTTGTCGCGTACCTGTGGAACCTGTTGCGGTCTGCACCCCGAGACGGTGCGAGCCGGTCGCTCGCGGGCGGGTTCTGGCTGCTGACCGGCGCGTGGTGCGTGTTCTTCTTCAGTTGCTCGGGGAGCAAGCTGCCTACCTACGTCCTCCCGGCTTACCCGTTCTTGTGTCTGGCTCTCGGCGAGTACGTCGCCCGGACGAGGTGGAACGTGCAGTTCCGCACCCGGGCGCTGATCGGGGGCATGGCGGCGTTTCTGCTGTTCGTTCACCACGTCGGTGTGCCGTGGTACGCGAAGGAGCGATCGCCGTTCGGCAACCCGGAACTCGTCGGGCGGTTCGTGGCGGACCACGACGTGGCGGTGGTGTGCTTCCCGCGGAACTGCGACTCGCTCGCGTTCTATCACGACCGGTCCGACATGCGAAACGTGCGGACCAAGAGCGTCAACCAACTCCTGGTGGACTGCCACCACCGGCCGCGGACGGTGATCCTGTTCACCCACAGTGATTCCTTCACGGGGTTCAAGAGCACGCTGCCGCCGAGCCTGGAGATCGTCGAATCCGCTACCCTCAAGCGCAAAGTGAAGGCCTCGCTACTCGATAAGCTGACGGGCTCGACCCCTTGGGGGCTGTGCGACATGGCCGTAGTTGTGCCGAAGTACCACGTCCCGCCGAAGGACGGGGCCGAGTGAAAAGAGCGGTGGTGGTCCGGTGCCGAGCCGCCGTAGTCGCACGCTCGGCCTCCGGCCCTCTTCAACCGGACTCGGTCACATCCCGCCCAGGGCTTCGCTGTACACCCCGGAGATCGCGGTGGCGATGCGGAAGATGAAGAAGATAATCATCAGCGCGACCATGCCGTAGATCATGTACCCGGTCATCTGGGCAGCGCCCTTCATTTTGCGGTCCGCGTCCTCGCGGAGGTGTTCCGCCAACCGGTCCATCACTTCCGACGTGTTACCCGTTTCCTCCCCGGTCATCAGCGCGCCAATGAAGTCTTGCGGGAACGGGGCGCGCGACGCCTCGAGCGCCTCCACCAGTTCGCTCCCGCGTTTCACGACCGCAACGGCCCGCGGCTCGCCCTGCTGGAACCGGGTGTTGCACGTCGCCCGGAAGCAGTAGTGCAGTGTCTTTTCGGCCCGCAGTCCGGCCTCGGCACACATCCGCAGGGACACGGCGAACCGAAGCAGCGCGAACGCCAGCAGGGCCGGCCCCCACCCGGGGACGTTCAAGAACAGCCCTTCGAGCCGCGCCCGGAACTGGAGGTTTTCCGTGGCGATCTTCAGCACCGCGAGGATCGATCCCGCGAACGCCACCGCGCACCCCAGGAACGCCAGCGCGCCGGTGGTCCCGGTGAGCCCGAGCCCGGTCGGGTCCATTTTGCTGCCGAGCATCCCGAGGATGAAAATGAGGGCCGTGACGATGCCCACGGCGGCCACGTAATTGATAACCGGGTAAGCCATCTGCGCACGGAACCGGCGCTGCGTGGTGAGCGCCGCCGCAAAATACTGTTCGAGCTCCTGAAACGTGTCATCGAGCCGCCCCGTCTGTTCGCCCACGGCGACCAGTTCCACGAACAGCGGCGGGAACTTGGCCCGGTGAGGCTCGAGGGCGTCTTCGAGCGACGAGCCCTTGGCGAGCTTCTTGGCCAGGTCGCCCGCCAGGGCGCGGAGGGGGCGCGGCCCGGACTTCGCTTGCTGCTTGAAGATCTTGAGCGGGTCCAGCCCCGCGCTGAGGCTGAACCGGAGCGCCCGGCACCACTCCACGAGGGCCGGAAGCGGGCACTTGGAAGACGAAAACAGCATGGCTGTGGCGTCGCGGGGGAAGCGGATATCGTAGAAGACGTTGCACGACGGGTTCGATCTCGCGCACCGCTCCTTTCGGTATACCCGATGGCCGACGGCACCGACACCGCCGATTCGCCCGATCCGCGGTTCCTGGCGGGCGTTGATCTGTTCAACCGGGGCGCGTTCTTCGACGCGCACGAGGTGTGGGAGGAACTCTGGCGCGACTGCCCGGCCCCGGACCGGCGGTTCTACCAAGCGCTGATTCAAGCCGCCGTGGCGCTGCACCACTTCGGGCGCGGCAACCACACCGGTGCGGCCCGACTGTACCGTTCGGGCCGGCGGTACATGGAACCGTACCGCCCGGCGCACCGGGGGATCGTCATCGATCCGTTCTGGGAGGCGATGGCGGGGCACTTGGCGGTCGCGCTGGGGCACGTCGGCGCCCCGGCCGCGGCGCCGCCCGAGATCTCCCTGCGCCCGGTGTAACCCGCGCCGCGGCAGCTACAACAAAGACGACCGGCACGGGCGCACCCGCCGGGAACCGCCTTCTTCATGAACCAGAAGCCCGCATGCGTGTTGTTGAACTCGAAGCCCGGCACGTGCGCGTCGCGTTGCGGCGTAAGGTGACGCACGCGAGCCACGTTCGCACCGACACCGACAACGTGGTCGTTCGCTGCAAGCTCAGCGACGGCAGCACTGGTTACGGCGAAGGCGTCCCGCGCGACTACGTGACCGGCGAGACGCTGGGCTCTGCGCTCGAACTGCTGACGCGCTCCGACCTCGCGAAGCAACTCGACGCCGACGTGGACGATTTCGTCCAGGCCGTCCACCTCGCGGAGAAACTCGCGCTGGCAACGGTTCCAGGCGACGAGCGCGGGATCGGGGGCAACGCCGCCCGGTGCGCGGTGGAACTGGCGGTGCTCGACGCCTTCGGCCGGGCGTTCGGCGAACCGCTCACGAGGGTCACGGAGCTGGTCGCGCCGGAACTGTACCGGTTCCGCGACCGGGTGCAGTACAGCGGCGTCATCGGGAACCCGCGGGGCTGGAAGAAGCGCCTGTACCCCCTTGTGTACCGGCTCGCCGGGTTCTCGCAGGTGAAGGTGAAGGTCGGGATCGAGGGGCAAGACGACGTCAAGCGGCTCAAGCTCATGCGCCGCTGGCTCGGGCGCAAGATCGACGTGCGCATCGACGCGAACGAGGCCTGGGCGCCGGCCGAGGTGGCCGCTCGAATCCAGGAACTCGAACCGTTCGGCATCACCAGCGTCGAACAGCCGGTCCGGCACGAGGACGTGGCCTGTCTCGCGGAGGTCCGGAAGCAGGTCGCCACGCCGGTCATGCTGGACGAGTCGCTGTGCGGTCCGGTCGATGCGGAGCGGGCGGTGCGGGGCGGGTGGTGCGACCTGTTCAACCTGCGGCTGTCGAAGTGCGGCGGGTTCATTCCGTCTCTGCGGCTCGCCCAGTTCGCGACGCGGCACAACCTTGGGTACCAGCTCGGGTGTCAGGTCGGCGAAACGGCCATTCTGAGCGCCGCAGGCCGGCACTTCGCGACCAGTGTTGCGAACCTCCGTTACACCGAAGGGAGCTACGACCGGCACCTAGTCTGGGAGGCGCTGGGCGCCGAAGACCTGACGTTCCGGCGCAACGGCTCGGCGCCCGCTCTCGTGGGTAGCGGGCTGGGCTTCCAGGTCGATCCGGCCCGGCTCGACCGTGCTACCCAGCGCAAGGAGTCGCTCCTTGGCTGACCACGCCCAACCGCTCTCCTCGGCCGATCACGGGCCTGGGGGGATGTCGCTTTCAAGTTTGGGGCTGTTCACCGCCTCGGACGGGTACCGGTTCTATTACCGCCGGTATCCGGCCGTCGGCGAACCGCGGGCGCGCGTTGTGGTCGTTCACGGGATTCGCAGCCACGGCGGGTGGTATGCGCGCTCGTGCGCCGAGCTGGCCGGCGCCGGGTTGGACGTGTACTTCCTCGACCGCCGCGGTTCTGGTCTGAATACCGCGCACCGGGGCGACGCGCCCAACTTCCGGCGCCTGATCGATGATGTCGCGGAATTCGTACAGGGGCTCCGCGCCGAACGCGCCTGGCTGCCGGTGTTCGTGTGCGGGATTTCGTGGGGCGGAAAGCTCACGGTCGGGCTGCCGTACCGCAAGCCGAACCTCGTCGATGGTCTGATTTTGCTCTGCCCGGGTCTCGTTCCGAAGGTCGCGCCGCCGCTGCCCCAACGGGCGCGGATTGCCGTGGCGCGGTTGTTCCGGCCGTGGAAGTTCTTCCCGATCCCGCTCAACGAGCCGGAACTGTTTACCGCTTCTGAGTCGTGGCGCCGGTACATCGATACCGAACCGCACGGGCTACGCGCGGCCACGTCGCGGTTCCTGTTCAGCAGCTTCTCGCTGGACATCTATCTGCGTCGGGCCGCGAAGCGGGTGGCGGTCCCCACTCTCTTGCTGCTCGCGGAGCACGATCGCGTCATCGACAACGCGCCGACCGCCGCGTTCGTCGGCCGGTTCCCGGGGCCGACGGAAGTCAAAACCTACCCGGGGGCACATCACACGCTCGAGTTCGAGCGCGAAGACCACCCGTGGTTGTCCGACGCGCGGGCGTGGATCGACGCCCGGCTCTCGCGCTGATCGCGGGCTCAACCGACGACGGCTAAGACCACGAACGCGATCACCAGCACGATCCCGGCGACCAGCAGGATGAGCGGGAGTTTCGAGGGCCGCTGCCGGGCGGCCTCGCGGGCGTGCTCCTGCATCTCGTGCTTGTGCCTCTTGCGGGCCTCTTCGTGGTGCCGCTTCTTCGCGCTTTGGTCCATGACCGAACCTCGGAGAGATACGTTGCGCCGGCTGGTAACTCGGCGGCGTGAAGGCGTTCGTGAAGTGTACCGCGCCCGCCGAGCGGTTGTCGAGGGATTGCCTTCCTGGCTTCCTGGAGCGCGGCCTCCGGCCCGCTTTGCGACTCGTCCGGAGCGACTTGGCGGAACTTTACGGCACGAAGCCGCTCGCAAGCCAAGCGGGCCGGAGGCCCGCGCTCCAGGGAGCTACTTCAAGCTCTTGATGACGATGTCCTTGAAGTGGACCTCCACGCCCTCCGACTGGAGGGCGATGCGGCCCTTCTTCAGGTTCCCGTTCTTCCCCTCGTTCACCTTCACCCCGTTGACGGTGAACGTGATGTCCCCGCCCGAGCAGGTCAGCTCGCACTCGTTCCATTCGCCCAGCTTCTTCTCAACATCGGAGGGCGTTTCCAGCCGCAGGAACCGGCGCTCAACTTTCGGGTCATGGCGCCGCTTGTCCACGTCGAGTTTCACGGCCGGCGGGGTGTTGAGGAAGAGGTCGCCGGCGTGCCCGGTGAGGAGCTGCGCCTCGATCGACGTGGGCCAGTACTTCTCGTCCTGCACGTGGAGCAGCACGCCGGTGTTCCCGCCCTTGCCCTCCAGGAACCGCCACTTCAGCTTCAGGACGTAATCGCCGTACTCGCCCTTCGTGACCATGCAGCCGTTCGGCTTCCCGGTGCAGCGGACGGCGCCGTCAACGACGCTCCAGGTGCCTTTCGGGTCGGCCTTCTTGCCGTCCTTGTCGGGCTTCACGATGAACGTCCAGCCGTCCAGCGTCTTGCCGTCGAAGAGTGGGGCGAAGCCGTCCTTGTCGGCCGCGGGGCCGACGGCGAGGAACGCGGTGAACACTGCGAGTGTGGAGAGCCAGCGCATGAGGGGGTCCGTGTGTTAGCCGAACAGCCGGCTGATCGGGTGACCGGTGACGGCCCGGTACGGGCGGTCGTTCGCGTCGGTGTAGTGCGCGTCGGGGGGAACGCCGAGGGCGTGGAACATCGTGGCCGCCAGATCGCCCGGGGCGGTCGGGTCGCTTTGCGGGTACGCCGCGATCCGGTCCGACTTCCCGACCAGCGCGCCCGGCGTGACGCCCGCTCCGGCGAGTAGGACCGAGTAGCACGCGCCCCAGTGCTTGCGCCCCGGCGACGACCCCGCAAAGTTCTTTTCCCGCGCCACCCGCGGCGCCCGGCCGAACTCGCCCATCACCACCACGAGCGTTGTGTCGAGCAGGCCGCGGGCGCGCAGGTCTTCGAGGAACGTGGACACGCTGGCATCGAACCGGGGGAGCAGGTGGGTTCGCAGCGAATCGAAGATGTCGTTGTGGGTGTCCCACCCGTATGCGTCGGTGTCGTCGGGGTGGTCGTCTTGGCCGCGGATGCCGTGGTTGAAGAACACCGTGACCCACGGGACGCCGGCTTCCACCAGCCGCCGGGCCATCAGGCACGCTTGCCCCGACCGGTGCCGGCCGTAGCGGTCGCGCAGCTTCTCGGGCTCGCGGTCGAGGTCGAGCGCGGCCCGGACCTGCGGCGCGTTCACTAACTCGAACGCCTTTCGGGCGAGCGGGTCCGCGCGCGTCCCCGGGTCCAAGCGGGCGAGCAGGTCGTGCCGCGCCTGGAGCCGCTCGGCGGGCACGTCGGCCGGCAAATTTAGCGACTCGACGAGCCGGTCGGTGTCGGTCACGTTGCCGAGTTCCGCGGGCTCGTACCCGCGGCCCAGGAACCCGCCGTACTGCCCGGGGGCGACCTCGATCGGGGCCAATAGTGGACCGTTGACGTGAACCGCCGTGTGCGGGAACGCGACCGCCGGGCGCAGGCGCTTGACCACCGCCCCGAGGGCCGGGAAGTCGGTGGGGCGGGGCGGCGGGTTCGAGGACTTGCGCGGGTAAAACTGTCCGGTGAGCGCGAGGTAGCACGCCGACCCGTGGTCGAGGTCGTCGTGGGTCATCGAGCGCACGATCGCGTACCGATCAGCCAGCGCGGCCATGCGCGGCAGGTGCTCGCACACCCGCAGTTCCGGGTTCGCGGTCTGGATGCTGCGGAAGGTCCCGCGCACCTCTTCGGGCGCGTGCGGCTTCGGGTCCCAGGTGTCGAGCTGGCTCTGCCCGCCACTCGTAAAGACCACCACCACCGATTTCGCGCGACCGAAGCCGGCCGCCGGCCCCGCCGGCTTCGCCCCGGCCGGCGGGGCCGAAAATCCCAGCGCCGCCGGGACGCCGATACGGAGCCAGTCGCGCCGCGACAGCGTGAACGGGCCGGGTGAGTGGGGTGCGCGGGGCATCCCTCCGTTATCCCGTACCGCCCCCGGGCGCCGCAAGCGGTTTCTTGCGGCCCGCGTTCTTATAATTTCGGAATGCTGTTCGACCAGATCACGATTGTCGGCGTGGGGCTGATCGGCGGGTCGGTCGGGCTGGCCGCGAAGGCCCGCGGCGTGGCCGGGCGCGTGGTCGGCGTGGACCGCGACCCCGACTGCATCGCCCGGGCCGCCGGGGTCGGCGCCATCGACACCGGAACCACCGACCTTGCCGCCGGCGTCGCGGGCGCGCAGCTCGTGGTCGTCTGTACGCCGGTCGATCGGATCGCCGATGCCATTGTCGCGGCCGCGCGGCACGTCCGGCCGGGCACATATTTCACCGACGGCGGCAGCACGAAGGGCAACATCGTCGCGGCGGTGCAGGGGCGCCTGCCGGCGGGCGTCGAGTACGTCGCGGCGCACCCGCTGGCGGGGTCCGAGAAGGGCGGGGCCGAGAACGGCCGCGCGGACCTGTTCGTCAACCGCGTCACGGTGCTGATCGTCGGCGCGCTGGGGGCGGACTGGGGCCGCACCGTGACCGTGGGCCGGTTCTGGGAGGCGCTCGGCTCGCGGGTCGTGCTGATGAACGCCGAGGAGCACGACCGCACGGTCGCGTCCACCAGCCACTTGCCCCACGCGGTGGCGTCCGGGGTCGCGGCGGTCACCCCGAAGGAGTGGCTGAAGCTGACCGCCGGCGGGTTCCGCGACGTGACCCGGATCGCCGCCGGCGACCCGGACCTGTGGGCCGCCATCTTCGAGGCCAACCGCGACGCTACGCTCGCGGCGCTGACGCAATTCACCGACCGGATGACCGAATTCCGCACGCTGCTCGAATCCCGCGACCGGGCGGGGCTCGTGCGGTGGCTGACCGAAGGAAAGCAGGTACGCGATGCTCTGGGAACTTGAGATTCGTCCGCTCGGCCTGGACCGCGAGCGCGAGCGGGTGTGCGACGAGTTCGACCTGCTCACGCACAGCGAGCGCGGCGGCGACCTGGTGACCGCCAGCGCCCGCGGGTTCCTGGTCGAAGGCGAGCTCACCGACGAGCACCGCGCGCGGCTCCTGAACGAGGTGCTCCTCGACCCGCTCGTGGAGAGCGGCGAGTTCGCCCCGGTCGGCACCCGCGCCGCCCACGCCTACACGGTGCTCCTCAAGCCGGGGGTGATGGAACCGGTCGCGCAAACGGTGCTCGAGGCGGTCCGGATGCTCGGCATCCCCGTCACCGCGGTGCGCACGTTCCGCCGGTACTTCGGCCCGCCGGAGCTGCCGTCGCTCGACCGCGACGTGCTGTTCCGCAAGGTCCTGGCGAACGACGCGATCGAGCAGATCGTGGTCGGGCCGGTCCAGGCCGCCCACCTCGCGCTGGGCAAGCCGTACCAGTTCAAGCTGCTGACGGTGCCGCTCCGCGACCTGGACGACGCGGGCCTCGTGAAGCTGAGCAAGGACAACACGCTCGCGCTCTCGCTGGAGGAGATGCAGGTCGTCCAGTCGCACTTCCGCGAGCTGGGTCGCGAGCCGACTGATGCGGAACTCGAAACGATCGCGCAGACGTGGTCCGAGCACTGCTCCCACAAGACGCTGAAGGGGACGATCCACTTCACCGATCACGCCACCGGGCAGAGCCGCACCTATAAGAACCTGCTCAAAGAGACGGTGTTCGGGGCGACGCAAACCATCCGCGCCAAGCTGGGCGAGGACGACTGGTGCGTCAGCGTGTTCGCCGACAACGCCGGCGTGGTGAAGTTCGACGAGAACTTCCACATCGCGATCAAGGTGGAGACGCACAACCACCCGTCGGCGATCGAGCCCTACGGCGGCGCCAACACCGGGCTCGGCGGGGTGATCCGCGACCTCCTCGGCACCGGTCTGGGTGCGAAGCCCGTGTGCAACACGGATGTCTTCTGCTTCGCGCCGCCGGACTTCGAGCCGAACCAGCTCCCGGTGGGCGTGCTGCACCCGCGCCGCGTGATGCAGGGCGTGGTCGCGGGCGTGCGCGACTACGGCAACCGGATGGGCATCCCCACCGTGAACGGGGCCATCCTGTTCGACGACCGCTACCTCGCGAATCCGCTTGTGTTCTGCGGCACCGTCGGCACGATCCCCACGGATAAAGCGTTCAAGAAGGTGCTCCCCGGCGACCTGATCGTCGCCGTCGGCGGGCGCACCGGCCGTGACGGCATCCACGGCGCCACCTTCTCTAGCCTGGAGCTCACGCACGAGTCGGAAACGGTCAGCGGCGGCGCGGTGCAGATCGGCAACGCGATCACGGAAAAGAAGGTGCAGGACGTGATCCTGCAGGCCCGCGACCTCGACCTGTTCACCGCGATCACCGACTGCGGGGCCGGCGGGTTCTCCTCGGCGGTCGGCGAGATGGGTGCGGAACTGGGCGCGACGGTGCAGCTCGAAAACGCCCCGCTGAAATATGACGGGCTCAGCTACACCGAGATCTGGATCTCGGAGTCGCAGGAGCGAATGGTGCTGTCGGTGCCGGCCGCGAAGTGGCCCGCGCTCAAGGCGCTGTGCGCGTCCGAGGACGTGGAGGCGGCCGTCCTGGGCACCTTCGAGGCCAGCGGCCGGTTGAAGCTCACCTACCAGAACAACGTCGTCGCCGACCTCGACATGCACTTCCTGCACGAGGGGCGGCCGACGGTCGTGAAGAGCGCCGAGTGGGACCCGCCGATGTTCGCGATGGGCGCACCGGCCGCGGTGCTGGAACCGAAGCCCGCGCAGGACGTGCTCGTGTCCATCCTGTCGCACTTCTCGGTCTGCTCGAAGGAGTGGGTGATCCGGCAGTACGACCACGAGGTGCAGGGTGGGAGCGTCATCAAGCCGCTCGTGGGCGTGCTGAACGACGGCCCGTCGGACGCGTCGGTCGTGATGCCGGTGCTCGGCACCTGGACCGGCGCCGCGGTGGGCTGCGGGATCAACCCGCGGTTCGCGGACCTCGACCCCTACGCCGCCGCCGGGTGCGCGATCGACGAGGCGGTGCGGAACGTGGTCGCGGTCGGGGCCGACCCGCAGCGTGTCGCGATCCTGGACAACTTCTGCTGGGGCAACATCCACGACCCGAAGGTGCTCGGCGCGCTGGTCCGCACCGCCGAGGCGTGCCGCGACGTGGCCGTCGCTTACGGGACGCCGTTCATCAGCGGGAAAGACAGCCTCAACAACACCTACAAGGGCAAGAACGACGAGCGACTGAACATCCCCCACACGCTGCTCGTAACGGCACTGGGGCGCGTGGACGACGTGCGCCGGTGCGTGACGATGGACATCAAGGAAGCGGGCAACGCGCTGTACCTGGTGGGGGCGACGAAGAACGAGCTGGGCGGGTCGCACTTCGAACTGGTCACCGGCCGCACCGGCGGGGCGGTGCCGACGGTCGATGTCGTTCAGGCGCCGAAGCTGTTCCTGGCGGTCCACGCCGCGATCGGTCAGGGGCTGGTGCGGGCGTGCCACGACCTCAGCGAGGGCGGGTTCGCGGTCGCGGTGGCCGAGATGTGCTTCGCGGGCGGGATCGGGGCCGATGTCACGTCGCTGCCGGGTGACCTGCCGGACGAGGCCAAGCTGTTCAGCGAATCGCCGACGCGGTTCGTCGTCGAGGTGAAGCCGGAGCACGCGGCGGCGTTCGAGCACTGTTTCGCGGGTTTGCCGGTCGCGCGGGTGGGGGCCACCGTTTCCGAGCCGCGGCTGCGCATCGCCGGCGCCAACGCCGAGTGGCTCGTCTGGGTTAAACTGGCGACCCTCAAGGAGGCGTGGCAGAAACCGCTCCGCTGGTGAGGGGTATAATGGCGGACGAATTTGTTCTGCCCTCGGTGAGAGGGGCGGCGCGCCGACGCGACCGGGGCTCGTACCCGGAACGCGGTTTTCGCCGCCCGGAGGGAAGGGCAACACACGCCCGCGGAGGATCGCGAGATGACCCGTTCGCTGCTGGTTGCCGCCCTCGCACTGTGTGCCGGCGTGGGGCTGGTTCCCGCGCCGCCGGTGGCGGCGCAACCGGCCCCCGCGCCCGGCGGCGGCGACGGTGAACTCGTCAACAAGGTCAAGGACGCCATCGATCGTGGGGTCGCGTACCTCCGAAAGAACCAAGCCAAGGACGGGAGCTGGGAAGGGGGCTTCTTCCTCAAGACGCTCGCGGACATGGACGGCGGCCCGACCGCCCTCGCGGTGCTGGCGCTGCTCAACTCCGGCGTGCCGGTCGACGACCCGGCCGTAAAAGGCGGCATCGAATACCTGCGGAAGCGGACCCCGCGCAAAACCTACGCGGTCGCGCTCCAGACGATGGCGCTGTCCGAGGCCCAGCTCCTCTCGCGCGACAAGAAAGACCAGTCGAAGCTCAACGCGAACGCCGAGTGGCTCGCGCGGATCGCGATCCGCACCGGGGGCAAGCTCCAGGGCTGGAGCTACCCGTCGCGGCCCGAATCCGCCGTGGGCGACATCCCCGACAACTCGAACACCCAGTACGCGCTGCTGGGGCTGTACGCCGCGAAGGTCGCGGGCGTCAAAATCGAGGACTCGCTCTGGAAGGAGATCCAGGACTTCTACACCCGCACGCAGAAGCCCGACCAGAGCAACCAAAAGGCCGGCTTCTGGGTGTACAGCAGCCTGGACCAGAACAAGCCGAGCTTCACCATGAGCGTGGGCGGCGCGTGCGGCCTCATCATCGCGAACCTGGGCCTCGACAAGAGCGAGCAGCAGTTGAACCCGGACACCGGGGTGGCCGCGCGGTGCGGGGCCTACTCCGACAACGACGCGCTCGCCAAGGGGATGAACTACATCGGGACCAACTTCGCGTTCGATCAGGGCATGTCGTACTTCTACAACTATTACGGCATCGAGCGGCTGGGGCGCCTGTCCGGGCAGCGGTTCATCGGGCGGATGGACTGGTACCGCGAGGGGTGCGTGCGGCTGCTCCGGCTCCAGCAGCCCGACGGCGCGTTCGTGTACACCTCCAACACCTCGGGGCTCGACAAGCCGTACCCGGTCGTCACCACGGCGTTCGCGCTCCTCTACCTCTCGAAGGGCCGCACGCCGGTGCTCGTCAGCAAGTTCGCGTGGGGCAACTTCGTTCGCGGCGAGGTGGGCAAGAGCGACCAGGCGATCCTCACCGAGCGCGACCCGGGCGGCAACGCCACCGGCACGCCGAACTGGAACCGCAAGCACAACGACTGCCGTAACGTCGTCGAGTTCGCGCAGCGCGAGATCTTCGAGGGCGCGCCGCTGTCGTGGCAGGTGTACGACATGCGCCTGCAGAACCTGACCTCGCAGGACCGGATCGACTCCGAGGTGGGGCTGCTGCTCCAGTCGCCGCTGGTGTACCTGAACGGGCACGGGCCGATGCCGTTCGTCACCCGCTCGACCGACCCGGCCCTCCACGTCGCCGAGCAGATCCTCAAGCGGTACGTGGAAGAGGGCGGGTTCCTGTTCGCGGAGGCGTGCTGCGGTGACCGGGACTTCGCGTCCTCGTTCGAGAGCCTCGTGGACCGCATCTTCCCGGGCAGCCAGTTGAAGAAGGTGCCGCCGGACCACGCCATCTGGCAGATGTTCCCCGGCGTCTCGCCGGAGGACTTCCCGGACCTGATGTACCTCGACCGCGGGTGCCGCACGGTGGCGGTGTTCAGCCCGAGCCCGCTGGCGGGGTACTGGGAGGAGCGGCGGTTCATCCCCGCGGACGGCCGTGACCCGAAGAACCGGGGCGAAAAGGCGTTCTGCCTGTCGCGGAACGTGATCGCGTACGCCACCGGCATGGAACTCCCGAAGCCGAAGCTCACCAAGACCACGATCGTCACGCCGGACAAGGGCATCGCGCGGAGCAAGTTCCGGGCGCTGCAACTGAAGTACGTCAGCGACGCGAGCGTCCAGCAGCCGCCGGCGTCGGACGCGCTGCGGAACCTGATGTCCTACCTGGGGCAGAACGCGAAGCTGGACGTGGCGCTGACGAGCGAGGTGCTCCAGCCGTCGGACCCGAAGCTGACGCGGTACAAGTTCATGTACCTGCACGGGCGGAAGCCGATCCAGTTCACGCCCGACGAGGCGGACAACGTCAAGGTGAACCTCCAGACCGGCGGGCTGCTGCTGGTGGACGCCGCGTGCAACGACATCAAGCAGTGGCGGGCGTTCGATAAGTCGTTCCGCGATTCGATGGCCAAAATGTTCCCGGACCAGAAGCTCACGACCATTCCGTTCGCGAACGAGCCGCTGTTCGATTTGGCGAAGCAATCGGGTCTGAACCTGGGGAGCGTGAAGTGCCGCCGCGAGAACGCGGAGGGCACGGGCGCCGAGCGGGAGCTGCGCAACTACCCGGTGCTGCTCGAGGGCATCAAGATTGACGAGCAGATCGTGGACGGGAAGAAGGTGGGCGGCCGGTGGGCAGTGATTTACAGCAAGTACGACATCGGCTGCGCGATCGAGGGGCACAAGTCCGCGGAGTGCCTCGGGCACGACAAGGAGAGCGCGCTCCGCATCGCCAGCGCGATCGCGCTGTACTCGCTGCGGCGGTAGAATGCGTGGCGGTTGGGAAGAGTGTCACGTACCGCCGGCTCCCGTCATTGGCGGGCCGGTTCCGCAAAGCGTCCGGCGCGGAACAAGGTGATGTCGTGTTTCGTGGCGCCGGTCTGTGCGAGATCGGCGAGCACTTCGCCGACCGCGCTGGCGAACTTGAACCCGTGCCCCGAGAATCCGCACGCGACGACCACTTGCGGGGAGCCAGGGTGCGTGTCGATCACAAAGTGCCGGTCCGGTGTGACCGTGTACATGCACACCTGCCCCTTCCTCAGCGCGCCGAGTCCCGGTAAGAACTCGTCGATCAGCGGGCGTAGTGCCAACACGTCTGCGTCGGCCAGGTTCCAGTCCACGCCGTCCGGGTTGGGGAGTTCGGGCGCCCCGTAGTGCCGGGCCACCTTGAGCCCGTTCGGGTCGATTGCAGGGAGGCCGTAAAACGGCGCGCCGGGAACGTCCGCGATGAAGAGCGGAAACGTGTCGCGCCGGAAGAGGTGCCCTCGCGAGCCGATGTCGAACCACAAAAGTGTCTGACGCATAACGCGCAGAGGAACCCCGATGTCCGCGAGCAGTTTGGTAGCCCACGCGCCCGCCGTTACGATCAGCTTCGCCGCATGGTAAGTGCCCCGGTCCGTCGTCACTTCAATGCCGCTGCCGATGACGTTCCACGCACGAACGGGCTCTTCGGCGCGGATATGGGCACCGCGTTCCACGGCCATGTCGAGGTGAGCGCGCACGCACTCCTCGACGTACAGGAAGCCCGCGGCCCGTTCGACCACGCCACGGTACTCGGCCGGGAACCGGAACGCCGGGTAGCGGCGGTTAATCTCGGTGCCGCTTAGCTCCTCGGCGGCGAGGTTGTGCGTTCGCACGGAGGCGCGCACGCCCTCAACGTGTTCGCTCCCCGGCGGGCCGGCGTTCAGGCACTCGCACTCCGTCAGCAGGTGCCGCCCCGTGAGTTGCTCCAGTTCGTACCACCGCTCGAACGCCCGCCGCGCGAGCGGCACGTAGGCCGGGTGCTCGGCGTAGGCGGTGCGGATGATGCGCGTGTGCCCGTGCGAACTGCCGCGGTCGTGGACAAGCGCGAACTGCTCCAACTCGAGCACCTTGAGCCCGCGCCGGGCCAACTCGAAGCACGCGGCCGATCCCATGCCGCCGGCACCGAGCACGATCACGTCGAACGATTGCGACACGGGCGGCTACCTTTCTTTGTCAACCCACGCACGGAGCTGCGCGAGTCGCGTGGCGTCATCTTTGGCCGCGCCGGCGGCTTTCAGCGCGTCGGCGATTGCGGTTCGCCGGTGAGGGGATCGCGTCCCCTTCTGCACACCGGTGAGCGCGCTCGCGAGCCAGTTGGCGGCGGTGCCCGGGGTGTCGGGGAACTTCTGCTCCAACACCGCGGCGTGCGCGAGGATGATGCCCGCGACCGATTTCATCCGCGCCGGGTCGGCGCGAACCGACTCGCCGAGCGCGGTCGCGGCCTTCGCGTCGTCACCGAGGCCCAGATATGCGAGCGCCAGCGCCTCACGCGCATCGGTGTCTGCGGGGAACGCATCCAGAACGCGCGCGGCGTCGCCGCGGGCCTTGCGGAAGTCTTTTACTTCCCGCGCGAGCGCCGAGCGGCGCAGCAGCACGTCCCGGTGAAACGGTCCGGCTTCGACCGCGGCGTCGAGTTCCGCGAGTGCCGGTTCCGCGGCAAGCATCCGCGAGCGGCACAGCCGCGCGTCCGGGCATCCGGCGTCGAGCGAAATGGCGGCCTCGCACTGCCGTTGCGCGTCCGCCAATCGGCCCGCCACGCGGTGCGCGTCCGCCTGCCGCGCGAGTGCCCGTGCCCAAACAACGCGCTGCGTGCGGGGCACCGCTTCGAGCCGCGTCAGCAACCCTGCGAGACTGGTCGGCGGGGTGTTGCGACGAGCCTCATCCAGGAACGCGCGAATCTCATCGGCCGTGACGGCGTACCCGACCTGCTGGGCGCCCTCGCGTGAAGAGAGGATTCCGACCAGTTCGCCGGCGGCGTTTGTGACCGGTCCACCCGGCGAACCGGCCTGCGCGGGAAGTTGACACACCAGCACCTCGACGCGCGGCGCCCGCTCGCCGATGTCCAGCGCGACGTTCCCGCGCTGTCGAACCGATCCGGAAGAGTACACCCACGCGAACTCCAGACCGCTCGGGTGACTGAGCGCGTGCAGTGCCTCGCCCGCTGCCGGCACACGCTCCGCGAGCGGAAGCGGTTTGAGCGCGCGAGGGGTTGAATCGAGCTGAACGAGCGCCAAGTCGCGGCCGGTGTCGCGTGCGAGCACGGTGCCACTCCGCCAAACCCCTTGAAGGTATAACCCGAGCGGATCGGCGTAAGCGTCGCGTTCGCTGACCCAGTGGTCGCCTTCGCGTATCGGCAACGCGATTCCCACACAGCCGCCGGCGGTCAGCCCGCGTGCGGCGGTCAGCACCACGTCTGGTTCGATGAGCACGCCGGCGAGGTGAACGTCCGTGGCCGTGGGCTTCACCCATACGGTTGCGCGGGTCAGCGCTTCGGCAACCGGCACCGGTCGGGCTGGCTTCGCGGGTTCTGCGGGCGAACGGAGAAACGCGCGGATGTCGGTCGCGGAGATCAACACCGATGCGAGCGGGCACGCCCGTCGCAGCGCACAATTCGCGCCGACCACCTCACCGCGCGGATTGAACACCGGACCGCCGGAGTCGCCTTCTTCGGTGGGGAACTGTGCGATCAGAGCGTTGGCGTTGAGGGCAAGCTTCTTCCCGCGCCAGAAGTAGCCGTCACGCAATTGGCCGCTGGTGCGAAGAGGGCCGCGGGTGACGTTCCACACGGTATCGAGGTCGAGCCGGTTCCCGATAACGCACAGTTCCGTGCCAGGCGGCGGCACTTCGGTTGCGAACGTGACGGCTCTCGTGCCGCGAGGAAGGGAATCGAGTGCGAGCAACGCGAGGTCGAACTCGTCGCTCGTTTTGAGCACGGTCCCGGTCACGAGCAGTCCGAGTTCGCGCAGCTTGCTGCGGTTGCGCAGGTATTCGGCTCGATCGGTGACGAGCGAACCGTCACGAACCCACGGAAAGAACACGTCCACGTTCTTCCGGTCCGCCACGACGTGCCGGCAGGTGACCAGGAGGCGCGTGTCTGTGCCGACAACGAAGCCGGTCCCTGCGCTGTCGTTTTCGGCCCGCACCCACGCGCACGAACTCAGCGACGGTTCCGCGAGCGACGCGGCGACTAAGAGGGTAAGCCACATGCCGTCCAGCTTACCCGATCCGCGGTTCCACGGCGAACGGCGGCGCGACGGAACATGCCGCCTCCTTTGCCGAGTGCCGGTGCCTCCGCGCCGGGTGTGAACCGGTCGGCGCGGAAGCACCGGTTCCGCGTTCTTGCACGCCCGTTACGGGCCGGGTACGCTGACGGCATGAGCACCCACTTCCCGCACGCGGCGTCCCGGCGCGAGTTCCTGTTCCGGTCCGGAGGCGGGCTCGGCGGCATCGCGCTGAACTACCTCCTGGCGCGCGACGCCCGCGGCGCCGAGGCGGGGGCGCGGGGCGCGCCCGTCGCAAACCCGCTCGCCGCGAAGAAGCCGCACTTCGAGCCGAAGGCCAAGCGCGTCATCTTCCTGTTCATGGTCGGCGGCCCGAGCCAGATGGACCTGTTCGACCCGAAGCCGGCGCTCGCCAAGTGGGCCGGCAAGCCCCTCCCGGAGTCCACCGGCCGGCCCAAGAGCCAGTTCACCACCGGGCAGGAGGTGATCCTGCCCAGCACCCGGACGTTCAAGAAGCACGGCGCGAGCGGCGCGGACGTGTCCGACCTCATGCCGCACTTGGCGACGTGCGCCGACGACATCTGCTTCTTGCGGTCGTGCTGGTGCAGCAACACGGTTCACGCGCCGGCGATGTACGAGCTGCACAGCGGGCGCACGCTGATGGGCTGGCCGAGCCTCGGGAGTTGGGTCACCTACGGGCTGGGGAGCGTGAACGAGAACCTGCCCGCCTACTGCGTCCTGCCGCAACCGGAGGGCGTGCCCGAGGGCGGCGCGCCGTGCTGGTCGAGCGCGTTCCTCCCGCCCGTTTACCAGGGCACGCTGATGCGGCGCGGGCCGAACCCGATCATCAACCTGAAGCCGCCCGCGGACACGGGCGCGGAACAGAACCGGCGCCAGTTCGAGCTCGTGCAGAAGCTCAACGCCGCGCAGGCGGGCGCCGACGCGGAACTCAACGCCCGCACCGCGAGCTACGAGCTGGCGTTCAAGATGCAGCGCCACGCGCCCGACGCGGTCGATCTCGCGAAGGAGACCGCGGCGACCCGGACGGCTTACGGGCTCGACGAGAAGGCCACCGCGGACTTCGGCACGCGCCTCCTCCTCGCCCGGCGGCTCGTGGAGCGGGGCGTCCGGTTCGTCACCGTGTACAGCGGCGGCGGCCCGATCGTGACGCAGTGGGACGCCCACGACGACGTGAACGCCAACCACGAGAAGATGTGCGGCCACGTCGATCGGCCGATCGCGGCGCTGTTAAAGGACCTGAAGCAGCGGGGGATGCTCAAGGACACGCTGGTGGTGTGGTGCAGCGAGTTCGGACGAACACCGAACAGCCAGGGCGGTAAGGGCCGCGACCACAACCCACTCGGCTACACGATGTGGCTCGCCGGCGGCGGCGCGAAAGGCGGGACCACCGTGGGCACGACCGACGAGTTCGGGCTGAACGCGGTCGATGACCTGATTTCCGTGAACGACTTCCACGCGACGATTCTGCACCTGCTGGGCCTGGATCACGAGCAGTTGACGTTCCGGCACAGCGGTCGCGACGAGCGCCTCACGGATGTTGCGGGGGTGGTTGTCGAGAAGGCGCTGGCGTAGCCGCGCTCGGCGGCTCGTGCCCGGGGGCGCCCGCTTCTGTACGAAGGCGCGTCCGCTGGCACCGGACATCAACGAAGGCGAAGGCCGCGCCGGCCAGCGCACCGAGGTACCCGCCGGCGTGCAATTGAGCCACGATGGCGAACCCGCGCAGGTCTTCGATGCCGATCTCGGTGCGCCAGTGCTGCCAGCCGCGGAGGTCGCCGTCACGGGTCGTCACAACACCGACGGTCGCCCCGGCGAGCCCGCCGGCGGCGGCACCGAACAGCACGAATCCGAACGCACGGAGCAGGCACCGCCGGCGCCGCTCGGGCGGGAGTTCGACCAATCCCGCCCGGGACAAGAACCACCCGGCCAGCAGCCCGACCCACCACGTCCCGAGGAACCCGACCGCCGAGGCGAACGCCCGCGGCGGCCACCCGAAGTCCGCGTAGGCGAACTGGTGCACCTTCAGTTTTGTGAAGTATTCCGGCGAGATGGCGTAGCTGATCTGATCGTGCAGCGCACCGTAAGCGCCCGCGACGAGGGCGCAAACGAGCGAAACCCGAACCATCGGGGCCAGTTGGTCCGCTCGCAGCGCCGGGTAGAGCAGGTTCATGACGGTCGCCGGTCACTTCGCCAGTGTGCAGTCCCGCACTTGCACGTTGCTGACCTGCCCGCCGTACTCGCCGCGCACGATCACCCGGTCGCCCTTCTTCAGCCGCTTGAGTTGTGCCTCTTCGTCATCATCCGAGGTGTCGAAAAAGCACTCGATCCGAAGTTTGGCGGCATCATCCCCGGCGTGCAGCACCAGGAACGGGGCGTCGTCCTCGCGGTCAGTGCCGTTGCGCTCGATCACGCCGTCGATTTCGAGGTACTTGTGCCGGTACTTCCGGTCCGCGGCGGTCGGATCGGCTTGGAACTCCTGGAGCAACTGGGTGGCAGAAATGCTCAGGGTGCGCATTTTGCGGTCGGCTTCGATTTGTGCCCGCACCTCGGCCATCTGCCGTTCGATGTTCCGGTCGGTGCGGTTGCCACCCCACATTCCCAGCCCGTAGCAGACGGCGAGCACGAACATCAGGAGGAAGCCGCCGCCGATGGCCCGCCGCGCGGCGGGCGAGAGCCCGCCGGTTTCGTAGGGGCCGCACGAGCGCCGCCCGCCGCAGGACGAGTGGACCGGCTCGGCGCAGAGCGGACAGTTGTCGGTGAACGATCCGATGGGGCTGTACCCGCAACTGGGACACGTCTTGGCCACGGGGCGTCTCGTGAGGATGTGGGGCTCGACCCGCACGGTATTTTTGGAAAGGCTACTCGACCCGGAGAGCCGGTGCAACCCGCGCGACGGACCCGCACGCAAACTTCACGGCCGCGCTTGCGCGCCGCGGGCGGGCGCAACCCGCCTTGACCGGGCCGGCCGTCTCGGGCATACCGCCGCCCGATACCGGACAGAGTTGGTCCCGAGGGACGTTCCGAATGACCACGCGGCGAGTCGTTACGCGCGCCTCGGGGGCGGCTGTAATAATGGCGTGTGCCGCGCTCGGGCCGGCCGGGTGCGCCACCGCGCCGCCGCTGGACAACCCCGTTACGGTCCGCCGCACCGAGGTCGAGAACCCGGTGCTCGTGTCCCCGGGCCAGCCCACCGCGCTGTCGTACCGCGAGGTGTTCGAGAAGTGCGTGGAGGTGCTCGACGACTACTTCGACCTCAACACGCCGAACCCTTACGAGGGGCGCATCACGACTAAGCCGCGGGTCGCGCCCGGGTACGAGCAGTTCTGGAAGGCCGGCAACCCGGACCCGCGGCTGCGACTGCTCGCCACCTTTCAGAGCACCCGCCAGACCGCCAGCGTCGAGATCCGCGCCGCGGAACGCGGCGGGTATCTGGTGTACGTCGTGGTGGACAAAGAACTTGAGGACGTGCCCCGGCCGTCCCGCGCCACCATCGGCAACGCCGTGTTCCAGGAGGCGCCCACCGTGGACCGGCAGGTGGAAGTGGTCACGCCCGAAACGGCCGGGAACCGCGGCTGGATCCGCACCGGGCGCGACTACGCCTTCGAGCAGCAGATCCTGCGGCGGATCCGGGAGTGCCGATAGGGAGAGCTTCAGGTCCCGAGTCCCGAGTTGGTTGAAGGCAACAGAACTCCAACCATGCGCCTTCTAACTTGGAACCTGGGATCCGGAACTAAAATGTAATGGCCGAGCGCGCGCTACGGATGCGGTTGGGGCTGTTCATGGGCGCGTCGCTGCTCGCGCTCGCGGGCCTCGTCGTACTGTTCGGCGGCACGCCCCGCGTGTTCTCGTCCGACGTCAAATATTCGGTCCTCTTCTCGGAAGCGCCGGGGATCGGGCCGGGCACGCCGATCCGCAAATCGGGCGTCCGCATCGGGCAGGTCACGGGGGTCGAACTCGACCCCGAGAGCGGGCAGGTGCGGGTGCGCGTCGAACTCGATCGCAAGTACCTCCCGCGGACCTCCGAAGAGGCGCACATCACCCGCGGGCTGCTCAGCGGCGACACCGCGGTGGATTTCCTTCCGAAGCTCGGCCCCGACGGCCAGCCCGTTCCCCGCGGGGAGGACTGGCCGCCGGGCAGCGAACTGCCGGGCGTCACGCCGATCACCCCGCGGAGCCTCGTGGCCCCGGCGTCGAACGCGCTCCAGAACGCGCAGCAGTCGCTCGAGCGCATGACCAAGGCGTTCGAGAAGCTGGAGCGGCTCAGCGAGGTCGGCCCGCGCATCGAGGCCACCGCCGACGAGGCCACCGCGCTGTTCAAGGACGTCCGCGCGTTCATCCCCGAGCTGCGCAAAACCAACGCCAAGATCCAGAACATTCTCGGCCCCGACGGCCCCGTCCCGCCCAAGGGGCCGCCGGCGCCGGGCGCGGCCCCGGTCGGCGCGGAACTGCCCGTCGGGTTCGTCACGACCCAGCCCCCGCTCGTGCCCGAAGAACCGAACCTGAAGACCCTCATCCGCGACGCCCAGGACGCGCTCCGCACCATCAAGCCGGCGGTGGACGACGTTCGCGCCACCGTCAAGCGCTTGGAGCCCGAGGTGGCGGCGGCGGTGAAGGGCGCGCGGACGGCGTTCGACAACGTGAACGACGTGCTGTCGCCGGAGAACCGCAAACAGTTCGCGGAACTGCTCAAAAACCTCAACTCGGTGGCGCTGAACGTGGTCAAGTTCGCCGGCGCGCTCGGCACCCTGCTGGACAGCGCCGAGAAGACGGTCAAAAACATCGACGACCGAGTAGCGGAAGTGGGGCAGGTGGTGGCGGACGTGCGGGCGGTGACCCGGCCGCTCGCGGCGCGTTCGGAGGGGCTCGTGAAGGGGGTCGCGGAGTCCGCCGAGCAACTCGGCAAACTGATCGCCGAGGTCCGCGGAATCGTGACCGCGTTCGGCAAGGAGAACGGCACCGTTCAGAAGCTCATCAGCGACCCCACGGTGTACCAAAACCTCGATCTGGCCGCGGGTTCACTGGCCCGCATCCTGGCGCGCTCGGAGAAGATCACCCGCGACCTCGAGGTGTTTGCGGACAAGGTCGCCCGGCGCCCGGAGCTGATCGGGGTCGGCGGCGCGCTCCGCGGCAGCGGCGGGTTGAAGGAACTGCCCGGGACGCCGAGCTACCGCCCGGACTGGCCGCCGGCGTCGTCGGCCCGCCCGTTCAGCGGTCCGGCATGGCTTGAGCCACAAAACAACGGCAAACCGCCAGCGGTTCAGGGCTATCCACCGTGAAAATGGAAGAGGATCGGCCACAAAGAAGCACAACGGGAAACCAAAGACGAAGACAGAAGAGGATTGGCCGCAAAAAAGCACAAAGGGCACAAAAGGGAGACAAAAGACGAAGACAAGAGTGGTGTTAAACTCACTTCTCTGCTTCGGTCTTGGTTTTCTTTTGTGCCCTTTGTGCTTTTTTGCGGCCAATCCTCTTCTGTCTTCGTCTTTGGTGCTTTTTTGTGGCCAAACTCTTCTTGCTTACTTCTTTTTCGGCATGAACTCGTCGTCTTTGATCGTCTCCGGGAACTCCCACTTTTTGACCGCCCACTTCTCAACGACCGACTTGTTGTGCAGGCACTCCAAGCGGTACGGGAGGAGCAACCCGTCCGGTCCCGGCTTGTGGTCCGAAAAGATCATCGTCGTGCGCCGCGGGACGCCGGTTTCGGTGATGGTGTACTCGACCCGTACCAGCGCGCTGGATTTCGCGTCGAAGTAGAGTTGGTACACCGGGTGCTCGCGAAGCGAGAGCTTCACCAGCTTGAGGTCGCGGTGCTCGAGGGTAATGGTTTGCGGCTCGAACACGACCGCCTTGGGGTCGGTGGGCGGGAGCAGGAACGCCATCCACACCTGCCCGACGAAGTCGCTCGCGAGGTTCTGCTCCCACTCCGCCGGGTTCGCCGGTCGGTGCTCGGCCCCGTTGTGGACCACCACGAACTCCGGGCGGCGGAGCCACGACTCCACCGCCATTTTGTTTTCGGGACCCTGGCCGTTGTTGGTAAAGTGGATCTTGTCGGGCCACGCGGCGTCGATGGCGCGGGTCGCCTCGATCGACGGGGTGGAGCTGACAACCGAGTACATCAGCCCTTCTGTCGCGACCCGGCAGTACTTGCCTTTCGCGAGCAGCTCCGGCTTTCCGCCGGTGAACGCTTTCACGGCCTGATCGATAACCGCCAGCGCCTCGGGGTCAGATTTGGTGGGTACCGTCGATTGAACCGGACCGCTCCCGGATTTCAGGAGGTCGGTCGGCAGCGCCTTTTCCGGCCCGCAGCCGGCGAGCGACAGGGCGAACCCGAAGAGGACCGCGCCGACTCCGTACCGCTTCATCTGCCACCCTCCGGGATTCGCCGACACGTTCGTCCTGTTTTGTATCGCTCGCGCCGGCCCCGCGCCTACGGTCATAACCGGCGCGGGCGAACCGGCGTTGGGAACGCGAGACGGGTTGGCGCGGAGAAGCGCGGAATGCGGGTCCGGGCCGGTCCGCCTCTGCCGGGGTTGCGGGTGGTGCGGCGGGGCGCTCCGGCCTGGGGCCGGTTTTGCGTTCGGTCGCCCGCCGCCGCCGCGGGGTGCTCGCGAGACACTGCGCGCCGCGCCTCGCCGCGCCCCGGGGCGGGTTCCTAGCATATCGGCGAACCGGCCCGCGGGCCGGTACGTAACAACTGGGTACACCCCTCAATCGGCTCGTGCGGCGCCCGGAGTGCTTGGAAATGGCCGAAGACGTTGTCGTAGAGACCCGCAACCTCACCAAGGTGTACCGCGACTTCTGGGGCCGCAAGAAGAAGACCGCGCTCAACGCGCTCGACCTGAAGATCTACAAAGGCGAGATCTTCGGGCTGCTCGGGCCGAACGGGTCCGGCAAAACCACCACCATCAAGCTGCTGCTCGGGCTGCTGTTCCCGACCTCCGGGGACGCGTTCGTGTTCGGCGAGCCGGCCGCGAAGGTCGAGAAGAACGAGCGCATCGGGTACCTGCCGGAAGAGTCGTACCTGTACCGGTTCCTTAACGCGGAAGAGACGCTCGACTTCTACGGCCGGCTGTTCAACATCGACCCCGACACCCGCAAGCGCCGGGCGGCCGAGCTGATCGACCGCGTGGGGCTGTCCGCGGACAAGAAGCGCATCCTGAAAGAGTACTCGAAGGGGATGCGGCAGCGCATCGGGCTGGCCCAGGCGCTCATCAACGACCCGGACCTCATCATCCTCGACGAGCCGACCTCGGGCCTCGACCCGCTCGGCACCCGGTGGATGAAGGACCTGATCCTCGACCTGAAGGCGAAGGGCAAGACCATCCTCATGTGCTCGCACCGCCTGGAGGACGTGCAGGACGTGTGCGGGCGGATCGCGATCCTTTACAACGGCGACCTCCAGACGCTCGGCAAGGTGTCGACCCTCGTCGAGGACGCGGCGCGGCTCGAGGTGCGGGCCAGCAGCGTGAAGGAGACCCCCGAGCTCAAGGCCGAACTGGCCGCGCTGTTCAAAAAGTACGGCGGCACGCTGGAAACGGTCGGGCACCCGGCGAGCACCCTGGAAGAGCTGTTCCTGCGGGTGATCGAGGAGTCGCGGGCGCGGCCGGGCCGCCGGTACCTGCCGCCCGAAGAGGCGATGCAGAACACCGCGGTGCCGCCGAAGGCGTGAGCCGTCCGCGTCGCGGCCCGCGGACAAGAGGCGGGCGCGAGGCGACACGACGTGAAAAGGCCCCGTCGGGTTCGGGGCGTTCGGGCGGCGTGCCGCCCGTGCGGGTTCGACGGTTCCGGGTTCGCGTATCGGGAATCGCCGGGGTTCTCATCCCGGACTCAAGGGTGACTCGATGACGGCGCCGCTGTTCGGCATTCTGCAACTGGACCGGGGCGACCCGTGGGGGTACGCCGAGCTCCAAGGGCTCGTACAGGCGTGGCTCCAGGACGCCGGCGGGTTCGCGGCCGTCGGGCTGGCCGTGTACCTGCTGTACGCCCTCGCGACCCCGACCGACAAGTCCGAGTCCGAGCGGCTCCGCGTCCCGGTGTCCACCTGGATGCTCGGCATGGCGGCGCTGGCGCTGGTGAGCTACGCGATCTACGTGGCGCTCATCATCTTCAAGAAGGGCGAGGTGCCGGTGCCGCCCCCGCCCCAGCCGGGCGAGTCGCCCAAGCCCGAGCTGCCCGTCTGGCACGGGCAGTCGCAGGCCATCGCCCTCATGATCGGCGGCCTGTTCTCGCTGCTCGGGCTGTGCGAGCCGTTCGTGCGCGACCTGTACAAGATCCTGCGCCGCAACGTGTCGTTCAACTCGTCCGGGGCGCGGCGGTTCGGGCACGCCCTCGGCACGTACACGAGCGGGCTGATGAGCCGGCGGCTCCTGATCGCGGTCGGCGGCGCGGTCGCGGCGTACCTCGCGATCGGGGCCGTGCTGTTCGCCATCGGGGCGCCGCAACTGACCGCCATCTGGGCGTGGCTCCTGGCGGTCGGCGCCGGGGTGGCCCTGGCGGCGCTGGCCGTGCTCATGCTGTTCGAGGCCGAAGGGCCGGTGTGGGCCATCGCCAAGCTGAGCTTCAAAGAGGTGATCCGCAAGCGGGTGCTGTGGGTGTTCCTCATCATGCTGCTCCCGGCCCTGTTCCCGTGGCAGTGGTTCTTCCCGAGCAAGCCGAGCGACGAGCTGCGGAACACCACCGGCACGATCACGTTCGTCCTCAGCATCCTGTGCCTCGTGCCGGGCGTGCTGCTGGCGGCGCTGGGCATCCCGGACGACATCAAGAGCCTGAACATCTTCACCATCGTCTCGAAGCCGGTGGAGCGGTTCGAGATCGTGCTCGGGCGGTTCATCGGGTACGTGTCTCTGATGACGCTGGTGCTGCTCGGGCTCACCGGCATCAGCGTGGCGCTGATCGCCAACACGTCGGTATCCCCGCAGGCCCGTGCGGAGACGTACAAGGCCCGGGTGCCGCACCGCGGGAAGCTCGAGTTCAAGAGCATGTTGGCCCAGGACCGGCAGGAGAAGAAGGACTTCGAGGGGACCAACGTGGGCCGCGAGTTCGACTACCGGCGGTACATCGCCGGGCACCCGGACTCCCCCCAGCGCGGCATCTGGAAGTTTGCCACCGTGCCGACCGACCTGGAGCGCCCCGACGGGGACCGGGTGCCGCTCGAGTTCACCTTCGACGTGTACCGGATGACCAAGGGCGAGCAGGACGCCGGGGTGCTGACGAACTTCACGGTCGTCACCCACAACGCGCCGCAGCGCCAGCCGTCCAAGCTTGAGGGCGCGGAGTGGCGGTGGGTGGACGACGAGCAGGGCAAGGACTACGCCGCCGCGGTGTCGCGGCTGACCACCGGTGTGCTGATCGACGCCCGGCTCGCCGCCCGCCTCAAGGGCGGTGAACCCAAAACCGACCAGGAGCGCGCCGAGCTGCGGCTGGCCCAGCGCATGAAGAGCCTGGCCGAGAAGCTCAAGGCGAACGGCGTGAAGGTGACCGAGGCGGACGGGCTGGTGACGGCGGAGCCGGCCAACGTGTCCGACCCGCGGCCCGGCACCCCGGCGTGGAAGGCGGTCAGCGCGCTGGCCGAGGAGTTCGGGTTCTTCGAGCTCCGGGGCAAGCGGGTGCTGGACTACACGGTCATGGGCATCGAGGTGCCGGCCGGGCTGTTCCGCAACGCCAACCAGGGCGCCCCGGGCAAGGACGAGCGGGGGCAGGCGCTGCCGCGGCTCGCGATCTACGTGAAGTGCGAGAGCCCCGGCCAGTTGCTCGGGATGGCCGAGCCGGACCTGTACCTGCTCCGCAACGAGCTGCGCTACGAGGTGAACTTCTTCAAGAGCATGGTCGGGCTGTGGTGCCGGCTGTGCATGTTCATCGGCGTGGCGGTGGCGGCCAGCACGTACCTCAGCGGCATCCTGGCGTTCCTGCTGTCGGCGGGCATCTACATCATCGGGCTGTTCACGGACCACCTGACCGACCTGGCGACGGGGCGCAACATCGGCGGCCCGTTCCAGAGCCTGTCGCAGATCGTGAAGGCGGAGCAGTCCACGGCGCAGGTGACCGACTCGGCCGGGACGCGCGCGCTGATGTTCGGCGACAAGATCGCCGCGTGGTTCTTCCGCCGGTTCCAGAACCTGATCCCGGACGTGGAGTCCTTCAGTTGGGGCCACTTCGTGGCGGAGGGCTTCAACATCAACGCCGAGTACCTCGTGGTAAACGTGGTGGTCACCGCCGGGTACCTGCTGCCCTGGGCCGTGCTGGCGTACTATTTGATGCGGAACCGCGAGGTGGCCGCGTAGTCGGGTGCGGACCGAATCCGGTTGACCTGTCTCACGCCTTGTTCTGTGGCCGGCCTCTGTGAGGCCGGTAGTAAGCGGGTGGTGTCACACCGACCGCACAGAGAAAGGGCACTCTTCGACCGGATTCGGTGTTCGAGGTTGAGAGCAAATCGGGCCGGCCCGGTTCGCTCCCCTCAACCGGACCGCGCCTTTTTCTTCGGATCTTTGCCTTCGGTTGCCTGATCTCTGTCGTCTGGCCGCTACCTTCTGATCGCTGTCCTCTGTCCTCCGGTGGCGAATGAACCCCCTGCAACGAGCCGCGACGATCCGCAAGGCGAGCTACCTCGGCGCGATCCTCGTGCTGTTCACGGTCAGCCTGTACTGGCGCGGGGTGATCCCGCTCCCGCTGCGGCTCAGCGCCGCCAGCGCCGCGGCCCCGTTCCGGTGGGCCGGCAACCACACCATCGAGAGCCAGGCCCAGCGCCTGGAGGTGTGGGAGCTGAACCCCGAGGAGAGCGAGGCCGAGGTGGTCGGCAGCGCGCTGCGGCTCACCCTCACCGGCAGCCGCGGGTTCGTGGTCACCGGGCTGTGGCTGTCGGCCATCGACAAGCAGCGGCGGAACGACTTCCACGAGTTCGAGCAGCGGGTGCAGGCCGTCACCAAGCTGCAGCCCAACTTCATCACGCCCTGGATCTTCCAGAGCTGGAACATCGCGTACAACGTGTCGGTCGAGATGCACGGGTCCGGCGACATGTACTTCTACATCGCCCGCGGGATCGAGCTGCTGGCCAAGGGCGAGCGGCAGAACCGCCGGTCCCCGGACATGCGGTACCAGATCGCCTTCTACTACCAGAACAAGTTCGGCGTGTCGGACCAGGTGGAGGTGCTGCGGTGCCTGTTCGACCTGAGCTGCATCCCGCCCGAGCAGCGCGACCCGCGCCGGTTCGTGGACCCCGAGACCAAGAAGTTCCGGTACGACGTGTTCGAGTCGTTCTGCCAGGACTACCCGCACCTCGTGCGGCGGCTCCGCGGCGAGGACCAGCGGTACACCGACAAGAAGGCCGCCGAGAAGCTGCGCCGCGCCACCCCGCAGGAGGTGGTGCAGTTCCTCGAGACTAACTACGAGGTGCCGTCGCGGTACCGCGTGGTGTACCGGGTGGACGGCACCCGCGAGTACAAGAACGAGCTGGCCGACAAGGACAAGCAGTTCCCGGCCCTGCCGGACCAGTTCACCGAGTCGAACGAAGCGCACCCCAAGATGGAGACCAAGACCGAGCTGTCCACCGCGGGCGGGTACTTCACCGCGTTCAAGGCGGCCCGGGCCTGGTTCAGCTACTCGCTGCTGCTGCTCCCCCCGCAGATCAAGGACGCCCAGGGGCAGCCGGTGCCCGGTCCGACCCCGCGGGCCGGGCAGTTCGGGCACGACCCGGCGAAGCACCGCGTGCCGCGGCTCCCGGCGATGGTGATCTTCCGCCAGGGCGCCCCCCGGGCGCAGAGCTACCAGGCCGAGATGGAGCAGAAGGAAGGGTGGTTCGACGAGGAGGGCTGGCTGGTCGATGACCCGACCGCGGAGCCGTCGAAGCTGTGGTTCGCGGACGACCCGGACCGCCCGTCGCGGCCGAAGGGCGTTGTGGCCGGGGCCGGCCGCGCGTGGTCCCTCGTCGAGTGGCAGAAGGCGGCCGAGCTGTGGAACCGGCACGGGGCCGACTACGGCCTGTACGTCGATCCCGCCCGGTACCAGACGCTCCGGGCGCAAGCCACCGACCCGGGCTCGATCCCCGGGGAGCTGACCCAGGACCAGTACAACGACGAGGACCTGCGCAAGCGGTACGTGGCCAAGACCGCCCTCGACTACTACGCCTCGAACCGGCAGGTCACCAACTTCCCGTACTTCGTCGCCGCGGCCAACGCCGAGCAGAAGCGCGAGACCGTGGCCGCGCGGAAGACCCTGTATAAGGCCGAGCTGGCCCGCAAGATCGGCAACCCGCCGCTCGCGATCCAACTGTACAAGAACGGGCTGGACCAGTGGAAAGAGGTGCTGCGGGCCAACCCCACCTTCCACCGCCCCGAGCGGTCCGACCGGACCGAAGAGGAGACCTGCGAGTTCGAGATGGCGTACCAGCGGCTGCTGGTGCAGGACGACGAGCGGGTGCGCGAGTACGCCGACCGGCTGGCCGGCGGGTCGCAGTCGGTGGTGCCGTTCCTGAGCCTGCCGTTCCCGATGCAGGACAAGTGGTACCAGTCGCAACTGGACCAGCGCCGCAAGCAGTGGGCCGCGGAGCTGAAGCAGTGGGAGGAGCGGCAGCGGACCCGCAAGCCCGACGACAAGCCGGACCCGCGGCCCGAGGAGCCGCGGGTGGAAGCGGACCCGCTGTGGCCCAGTGGGAACCGCGAGGAGCTGAAGTGGTACGTGGTCGAGAACGTGTCCGGCCAGAGCTTCTCGTCCCCGTTCGTGGGGTCGATGGCCCCGGACGGCGGGCCGTGGGTGAGTGACTCCATGAAGGAGTCGGTGCGGCAGAAACAGGGGGTCTCTCGCAAGCAGCCGGCGGGCATCGCGGCCGGCGGGGCGCCGCAGCCCGGCGCGGGGCCGCAAGAGCAGCCCTAACCGTAAAGGGCCGAGACCGAAGCACATTAGCGGGCCGCGGGGTCATCTCCGCGGCCCGCGGTTCGTACAACACTCATCTCACCACACGCCGCCCGTCCATTCGCACGCAACCCGACATGAACCGCACCGCGCTCGCCGTTCTCGCGCACCCCGACGACGCCGAATTCCTCTGCGCCGGCACACTGGTCCGGCTCCACAAGGAGCACGGCTGGACGGTTCACGTGGCCACCATGACCCCGGGCGACTGTGGCTCCGCCGAGCACACGCCCGAGGAGATCGCCCGCATCCGCCGGGGCGAGGGGCGGGCCGCGGCCGAGGCGATCGGGGCCGCGTACCACTGCCTCGAAGAGCGTGACCTGCGCGTGGTGTACAACGAGGCAGCGCTGGAGAAGGTGGTGCGGCTCGTCAACGCGGTCGCGCCGGCGGTGGTGTTCACGCACAGCCCGGACGACTACCATCTGGACCACGAGCAGACGAGCAAGCTGGTGCGGGCGGCCACGTTCGCGGCGCCGATCCCCAACTTTCTGCACGGGCGGCACTTGCACCCGCCCGTCGCGCACATCCCGCACCTGTTCTACTGCGACCCGCTCGAAGGCCGCGACGCGTTCGGACGGCCGATCACGCCGGCGTTCCGGATCGACATTTCGTCGGTTATTGCGGACAAGGGGCGGATGCTGGAGTGCCACGAGAGCCAGCGCGCGTGGCTGCGGAAGCACCACGGGGTCGATAACCTGGTGGACTCGATGCGCGAGTGGGGGGCGGCGCAGGGGGCCGCCGCCGGCGTGGCGTTCGCGGAAGGGTTCCGGCAGCACCTCGGGCACAGCTACCCGGCGAACAACGTTCTCAAGGAACTGCTCGGCGCGGTGTGATACCAATTCGAGTCGTACCAAGTTGAGGACCCGCGGCGCACAAACTCCGGGCCATTCGTGTGCCTTCAGGTTCACGCGGAACTTGAAACGACTGAAGTCGGGTTGAACCCGAACTGACGCGCGCCTGAAACACGGAACGGACCTCCGCGTTTCACACTTTGCCCGACGGTTCGGGCGCGGGTTCCTTGACGCACCTCGGACCCGCCCGTAATCATTTCCCGTGAACGCCTCGTTTTCAGGCGCGAACCGGCCGGCCGCGCGAACCCGCGCGGCCGGTGAATCGTCCCGACTCCGCCGCCGGAGCCGCCCCGCTGTCCCCAGGACGCTCGCAACATGACCCCGTCCGACCCGACCTCGAACGCGTCTGACTCGCCGACCGCACCGCTGCCCGAAACGCCGACCGCAACACCGGGTGACGCCGAAGCGGCGCCGGCCGCGTCCGCCGAGCCGGTGCCG
>NZ_JAXBLV010000217.1:0-42340 GCF_034097035.1 Gemmata algarum | reverse complement strand
AGCGGCGGTATTACCGGGTACGTGTCCCAGGATCGATCCGGCAGTGGCACCCTTTGCGATTGCTGCCGTCGTCAGGGCTTCGGCCCAAGCGCACCGACGTTTGGCTTCTCGCCCCCTTTCGCGGGAGCATCCGTTCCCGCCCCGACCAGTGGGCTGCCCGCGACCGGCCGTAGGAGATCGATTTCGGGCAAACCGCCATTCGCTTGGCGTGCGCGGGTCAACTCCGCTTCATCCAGATTCAAGAAGTGCTTGTCTGCCAGTTTCAGGTCGAGGTCGAACGAGTTGCCGGCCCGTTCGCACTTCGTCGCGTCCATCCGCACCACGCCACGCCGCGGCGGGTAGATCAGGTTGTTGACCAGCTTGTGTCCGTACCCGTCCACGTCCGTCGTGTTGTCGGCCTTCCGGCCGAGCATGTTGAAGTCGGCGCCGTTGCGGGACGCGGTGTTGTTCACCCAGTCGCACCCGCCGGGGTGGTGGTTGGCGTAGAACCCGCTGTTCTTGTTGCCGACCGCCAGACAGAACCGGACCACGTGTCGGGGAACCGGGTCCGGGAGCCGGGCCGCCGGGGTGCTCCCATAGCCGCCGGCCTTGAACCCGTTCCCGTCCGCCAACCGGTCCCCTTTAGCCGAGTACCCGTTGCGGAACGCCCAGCAGTGCTCGAACACCACCGGTTCGTGGGCGTTAATGCAGTCGAACCCGTCGTCGCTGTTGAGCCACGCGCGGCACCCGCGGAACACGTTCCCGGTGCCGCCCTTCGTCGGGTGGCACCCGAACCCGTCCACGTTCCCTCCCTTGCCGTCCTCGGAGGTGGCGTCGTGGTTGTTGTGCGCGTCGCAGTTGAGTACCAGATTGTCCGACCCGCGGGTGACGTAGAAGCCGATCGCTTGCCCGTCGCGGACCGTGAGCCGCTCGTACACGTTGTGGCTGCCGGCGTTCTCGAACCCGATGGACTGGGTGTGCCCCTTGGCCGTTACCTGGACTCCGACCACCTCGAAGCCCCGGAGGTGAACCCAGGACCCGCTAACAAAGAATGCGTTCACCCGTAACCCGTCCGGCTTGACCGCGGACAGATCGAACACCGGGCGCTCGTCCTTGTAGGCGAAGTAGCGGATCGGTTTGCCCCGCTCGCCGCTCTTGCTCAACTCGGTGACATACGCCCAGATCCGGTGCTTCCGGGCGATGCCGGATTCGGTCAGCTTGTAGGTGCCGCCGCGGACGAAGACGGTATCGCCCGGGCCGACCGCCGCCTGCGCGCGCTGGATGGTGGCGAACGGCCGTTCCAGGGTGCCGTTGGCGTCGTCGCGTCCGGTTGGGGAGACGTACACTTCGGCGGCGGTGCCGTAACTGCCGACGGTGACCAACAACGTCAGGGCGAAGCCGACCCGTTGGCAGGTGCTCATGTCACCGTCTCCGTGGTGCCGTGACGAAAGGTGAGTAAATGCGAATTGTACCGCCGGAACCATGCCTGTCGCACGGTGCAAAGTGGTTCCGGCGGCCACTGCCATCAGCCGTTAGAGCGGAGCGACTGCCGATTCACTCGAACCCGCCGGCCCCGCGCAGAGGTCCGAAAACAACCACGCTGAGGCTATACCCGCCTGCGGCCGTGGACGGTTCGACGGCAATTGGTCGAACCGCCCACGCCAGCAGGCCGGGGGCTCGAAGTCAGCGAAGCGGTTGAATTGTGGCGGGTGGAGAGCTGCTCTCAACTCGCACCGGGCACTGTAACGGGGGTTACGGCACCGAGCGAGAGGGCGCTCGGTGGGGTGCGGACGGGACATCTGCTACCGCTGGACTGGCAACTCGCTGGCGGTCCGCTGGGGTGCTGCTACCATGCGAATCGGGTGCTCCGAGCCGCGAGGGCTCTCAAAAAACGCCGGCGCGAACAAGGCGGCGTGGCCCGCGAAGCGCACGAAAACTGGCTCAGCGTAACGCTTTGTTGATCGCCTCGGTCCACAACTCGTAACCCTTGGGTGTCATGTGCAGCCCGTCCTTCACGAACAGTTCCGGGACCGGTTTGCCGTCGGAACCGAGCATCAGCGGAACGACGTCCACGAACACCAGCCCCGTCTCGCTCTCGCAGTAGGCGCGGACCAGGGCGTTCGCCTTCTTTTGTGCCTCAAAGAGTTTCCACCGTGCGAGGCTCGGTTTCACGGCCACGAACAGTATTCGGCACGACGGGTTGTCCTTGCGGACCGTCGCGACGAAGGCTTTGAAATCGGCCGCCACCTGCTCGGGTTTGATCCCGCGGCCGATGTCGTTGTCGCCGGCGTAGAACACGACCGTGCCGGGCTTGTACGGGGTCAGAATGCGGTGCGCGAAATGAGTGCTGTCCGCGATCACCGAGCCGCCGAACCCGACGTTGACGTATCCGGCTCCCGGAAAAAACTTTTTCACGTCCCAGCCCACGATGCTGGAACTGCCCGCGAAGAACACGCTCCCGGGTTTGGGAGGGGCCGCGGCCAGCCGCTTCTCGTGCGCGAGAATGTTCTTCTCCCACTTGGCGAACGGGTCCACGGGGCGCGGCGGGGGCGCGACCGGCAGGTCGGCGGCGAGGGTCGAAGCGAGCACAAGAGCGAGCATCGGTTCGGGTTCCGGTACGGGAGGAGTGGGTACAGCATATCGCACCGCGTCCGCTGCCGCTACAATCGCCACCACCAACCGACCCCAGGCGGTGCCACATGGAACCGATCTCGCCCTCTGATCCCGTTGCGCCGCCCCCGCCGCGGCGTTCGTTTCTGTTCGGCGGGTTGCTCGGCGGCGCGGCCGGGCTGGTCGGCGGTGCCGGTGGGCTCGCCGCCGCCAAGCCGCCCGGGTGGGCGTGGAGCCCGAAGCCGGTGCTGCCGGCCGAGCCCGCGCCGGCGATGCCGAACGAAGCGAAACCGTCTTACGCCCAGTTTGGCGAAGACATCGTTGCGGCCGGGCTGCTGGCGTCGGTGCGGGTCGAGAAGCCGACCTACCTGGACGTCGGCGCGTACGACCCGGTGGCGTCGAACAACACGTACCTGTTCTACACCCGCGGCGCGCGGGGCGTGCTCGTGGAACCGAACGTGGCTTACACCGATCGTCTCAAAAGCGTGCGCCCCGGTGACACGGTGCTGGCGGCCGGCATCGGCGTCACGGACGCGACCGAGGCCGATTACTACGTGCTGACCGCGGACCAGTTGAACACGTTCGACAAAGCCCAGGTCGAGCACCTGGAGCGCACCACCGAGCACCGGCTGGTCCGGGTGGTGAAGACGCCGCTGCTGAACATCAACCGGGTGATCGCGGACCACTTCGGCGGGGTGGCCCCGGACTTCCTCTCGGTGGACATCGAGGGGCTCGACCTCGCGGTGCTGAGGACGCTCGACTTCGGCCGGTTCCGCCCGAAGGTGGTTTGCGTCGAAACGCTGGTCACCGGTACGCTGGCCCACCGGCCCGAGCTGAGCCAGTTGTTCGCCGAAAAGGGGTACGAGTTGCGCGGGCTGACGTTCCCCAACGCGCTCTTCATGGACAAGCGGGTACTGAACAAGGCGTGACGCCGAGCCGAAAGGGCCTCTCCCGTGCCACCCGAAGACCAGACCGTCGTCGAGTTCGACGTCCGCACCGACGAGATGCTCGTCAACATGGGGCCGCAGCACCCGAGCACGCACGGGGTGCTGCGGCTGGTGCTCCGCACCGACGGCGAGGTGGTCACGGAGGTGACGCCGCACCTCGGGTACCTGCACCGGTGCGCCGAGAAGGTCGGCGAGAACGTGACGCCGATCCAGTTCATCCCGTACACGGACCGGATGGACTACCTCGCCGCGATGAACATGAACCTCGGGTTCTCGCTGGCGGTCGAGAAGCTGTGCGGGCTCAAGGTGCCCGAGAAGGCGCAGGTCATCCGCGTCCTGATCGGGGAGCTGAACCGGATCGCCTCGCACCTCGTCGGGATGGGGGCTTACGGCCTCGATCTGGGCACGTTCAGCCCGTTCCTGTACGCCTTCCGCGAGCGGGAGCACATCCTTGACCTCTTCGAGGACGTGTGCGGCGCCCGGCTCACATACAGCTACCTCACGATTGGCGGCGCGCACGACGACCTGCCGCCGGACTTCACCGCCCGGGTGCGCGCCTTCGTCAGCTACTTCAAACCCCGCATCCCGGAGTACCACGCGCTTCTGACCGACAACCACATTTTCGTGAAGCGCACCGCCGGCATCGGAGTTCTCACGAAAGAAATGGCGCTCGACTATGGCTGCACCGGCCCGATGCTCCGCGCGTCGCTCGACCGCACCAAGGGCGACCCGGGCTGGGACCTGCGCAAAACCGAGCCGTACTCCGGCTACGAGCGGTACACCTTCGACGTGCCGCTGCCGCCGTTCGACCGCGCGCCGCCGGGCGCGGTCGTGGGCGACTGCTGGCACCGGTTCTACGTCCGGATGCTCGAAGTCGTGGAGGCGATCAAAATCGTGGAGCAGGCCGCGGCCCGGTACGACGCCCTGCACACCGAGGGCGAGAAGACGAAGGCCGAGTTCGCGGCCCGTAAGCCGACGCTCTCCGCCGACGACGCAAAGGCCGACGACGCCAAGCTCGCGGAGTTGATGCGCACCCGGTACGCGCACCGGGTGGAGCCGCCGCGGCACCTCAGCCCAGGCGAGTGCTACGTCGAAACCGAGTGCCCGCGCGGGCAAATGGGGTTCCATATTGTCGGGCGGCCGGCGAAGGAGAACGTGCCGCTCCGGGTGCGGGCGCGGTCGAGTTGCTTTGCCAATCTGAGCGTTGCGGGTGAGCTGTGTAAAGGCTGCCTTGTCGCCGACGTGCCCGCAATCGTGGGGAGCATCGACGTGGTCATGGGGGAGATCGACCGATGAAGCTGGCACCGCTGGCGTTGGCCGCCGCGCTGCTGACCGCGCCGCCGGCACGCGCCGACATGGGGCCGCTCCTGCCCGCGACGAAACACGCGAACGTCACAACGACGCGCATCGAAGTTGCGGACGCGCTGCCGGACCACATCGGGGTGTTCGTCAGGAGCTACGGCCTGCCGAAGTTCGCGGACGAGTACGAGTTCGTTCCGCTGGCGCCGGGAACTACACTGGAGTTCGCCGGGCGCTACCACGATCGGGCCGAACTGCTGATCGTGCCCAAGGCCGACGCCGGGGCCTATCCGAACGCCAAGGCGCTCGCCGACGCGGTCGTGGTCGGCAAGGTCCGCGCCGTCGGTCGGACGTTCTACTCGCGCGAGACCTTGCCCAGTTGGGGGCCGGGCGACGTGACGTTGAGTTACAGCGTTCGGGCGGGGGCCGGCACCCCGGAGATCGTGCGCACGAGTCGCTCACCTCTCTGGCAGTGGTACGTTGCCGCGTCGGCGTTTGCTCTCGCGATGGTGCTCGGAGGACTCTGGTGCGTGCGGTTCCTCTTTCGCCTGCGACCGACCCACCGGCCCAATCCGAACGAGGCCGGTCCCCGTCTGGTTGGGTAACGGTCCCGGCGTCACAACCAGGAACTCCCATGAAGAAGCTGATCCCCGCGCTGGTCGCCGCACTTTTGCTCGCAAACGCTGCCGCTGCCGACGTGCCGCCCCCGCCGCCGCCGAAGGGCAAGAAATACGTGTCGGTGACCAACGAGGTCGTGCTCGGTAAAGACGTGACCGGGCACGTGTTCGTTCAGCAGGTGAGTAGCGGTTTCGGTGCGCCGCAGTTTGCCCACGAGAAGTTGGAACTCACTGCCGGTCAGGCGAAAGCGGTGGATGCGGGCGGGCAGCGCTCGTTCGTGTCCCTGTTCGCCGTCCCACAAGATGTGGCCAAGGGGTTCAAAACCGACGCCGAACTGTTCGAGGCGCTAAAGGCGAACAAGGTCAAAGGGGCGCACCGGCTCAATTTTGCCAGCACGGCCACGGTATCGAATCAGGTTAAAGGCAAATCGGTCAAGTGGACACACACCGTTGCCGCAATCGACGCCAAAACCGGTATGAAAGTGAAGGTCGAGGGCGAGGGGTACGAGGAGCCGAAGACCAACCCGAAAAAAGAGGGATCGGCCGTTCCGTTCAAGGGTGTCGCGGCCGGTTTGGCCGTTACCGCGGGCGTGCTGCTCGGCGGGTTCTGGCTCGCCGGTCGCGCACGCCGCAAAGTGCAATCGTGCGCCGCCGGGTAACCCCGCGGAACCGGTCGGCTTATTGGGACCGGGTGTTCCGGCCCCGTTGCAGAGGAGGGTTGCTCCAACGCGATCGCGTTTCGGAAACTGTCACTCGAACAGTTCCTTCACGGTCTCGCCCTGGTCCAGCACCTCAAGCGGCCGACCGTCCGGGGTCGTAAGTTGCTTCCGCGGATCGATCCCCATCGCGTCCAGGATCGTGTGCGCGACGTCCGCCGGGGTCACCGGCCGCTGGGTCGTGTAGGCGCCTTGGCGGTCGGTTTTCCCGAGCACCAGGCCCGGCTTCACGCCGGCCCCGGCGAACAGCAGCGAGGCCGCCTGTCCCCAGTGGTCGCGGCCCGCGTCCTTGTTGATCTTCGGCGTGCGACCGAACTCGCCCATCACGACCAGGAGCGTGTTCTCGAACGTCCCGCGGGCGCTCATGTCCTCGACGAGTGCCGAAACGGCTTGATCGAACTCGGGGAGCTTTTTATCCAACCCCTCGAAGATTTTCCCGTGATGGTCCCAGCCGCCGTAGTTCACCGTCACGAACCGCACCCCGCTCTCCACCAAGCGCCGGGCCAACAGCATCGATTGGCCCGCGGTGCTGCGCCCGTAGCGGTTGCGCAACTTCTCGGGCTCGCGCTCGATCGCGAACGCGCTGCGTGCCTCGGTCGACAACACCATCTCGCGCGCCCGCGCGTGGAACTCATCGTAAGTTGCGATTTGGTCGTTGCCTTCGACCCTCTTTGCGAGCCCGTCGACGGCTTTTAGCAGGGTGTCGCGTCGCGCGGCTTTCTTGGCGTCCGCTTCTGAAGAAAGGTCTTGTACTTTGTAGTTCACTTGGTTCGGGTCGCCGGCCTTGAACGACTCGTACCGGCCGCCCAGGAACGCGCTCTTGCCCAGTTCCCATGTGAACGACGGGTTCCGCGGCACTGCCACGTAGGGGGGGAGTGTGCCGCTGAACCCCGTTTCGTGTGCGACCACCGCGCCGACCGCAGGGTAATCACCGAACGGCGTGCCGAACCGCCCGGACAGCACCCAGTTGGTCGCGGTCTCGTGGTGATCGTTGTTGTGGGCGCCCGAGCGGACCAGCGCGAGCCGGTTCATGACCTGCGCCATTCGGGGCAACCGTTCACTGACCAGGAGCCCCGGAACGGCGGTCGGGATGGTGGCGTACTTTCCGCGCACGTCGTCGGGGGCGTCCGGTTTCGGGTCGAAGCTGTCGTGGTGCGAGAGGCCGCCGCCGAGGAACACCAGCACCACCGACTTCGCCCGCGCCCCGGTTCCCGGAGACGTAGCTCGCGCTTCCGCCTGGAGCAGCGACGGGAGCGACAGCCCGGCCAGTGCCCCGACCCGTAGGAAGTCCCGGCGTGAGGTGCCCGTACAGTTCGCGTGCGGTTGGCGGTTCAGCACGACATCGATCATCGGAACGGCTCCGGGCTAGTTCTGTGTCGAGAAGCGAGAGCGGGGAACGAGATACCTACTTAAGTCGGCGGACGGCGGGCCGGAATAGCGCGGCGGGGGGAACTTCTGCCTTCCCGCAGTTTACCCCGGTGTTGCGCCCCGCGGAACAGGTAACTTCGTTACGGGCGGCGGAATGCGGCCCCGCTCGGGCCTCATGCGATTCCATCGACATCGGGGTTCCCGCGCCGCGGGCTCGCGGGGCGTGGCTTCCATTCGACCGCGAACCGACGCTTACCGTTGGTCGGAAAGGGCCGTTCCGGTTTCCTGATAACGGTCCGAACTGAACCCGAGGAGCGGGTAGAAGATGAACCCGAGAAGTGTCAACCCCAGCCCGAACGCTTCGCTCTTGCCGAACCGTTTCGCGACTTCAAGGTTCACGAGGATGGCCGCGATCACCTGGACCACCGGCACGAATATGAGAACGTACCAGAGCAGGCTCAGTTTCGCGACGCCCACGATGAGGACGTAGATGTTGTAGAACGGCACCAACGCGGCCCATCCCGGCTGACCGGCTTTCGGAAACACCCGCAGCCAGCCGATCAGTACGCCCGGGACGGTCACCGCCCCCCAGACCAACAGGTACCACGCCAGATCATCCACGCGGGCAATCCCCCGAACCGGCGAGCCGAGCGACTCGTTTTAACAACCGCTCACGCACGTGCGCTGTGTTGACAGTCAAAGCCGTGGCCTTTGTCAGGCAGATGACTGCCTCGACGGCTTAACCGACGAGGCAGCAAATCGGGACACGGCGGAAGGCCGCAGCATGATTGCCAAGAAGGCGCTTGACTGAGCCATTTATTACGAGCGAGTTCTTGCACGGGGCTAACGGTTACCGTCGGCCTTGGCCGTTGTCGCGGCCAGTTCCACTGTTGTCGCTACCACGCTAACCGCGTTGGCCCCGGCAGACGTTGCAATGTCCGTCGCGGCATTTCCAGACAGATCACGCGGGCGGGGACACCCCGATGCGTTTAAAGTTGACAATTTTAACGTGTTCGGCCTCTGAGCACAACGGCCCAGGGCCGCCTTTCCTATGCCGGTCGCAGGCGTCTCGTTTTTTGCCGCGCGATGCGCCGCATACCGTCTGGGAAAGGCGAGAACGTGGACGGGGCCGTCGGTAACGTTTGGGAACGCGCCGCGCAACCGCGACCGCCTGCTTGGCGGAGCCGTCAGGTGAGGCTTACGTGCTGCTTCGGCTGCAAGGAACGCGGGCCGCTTCGACCGCGACCACTGTAGATACCTTCAAGCCAGCCCGAACTGTGTGGCCACGGCAGCAACGGCTCGGGCGAGCGGGTGACCTGGCAGATGCATTGCGGCCGGCTCGGGCGCCTCGCTCGCGATTGGCAGTACGGCCCCACGTGCGACTCCGAACGCCCGCTCCAAGTCTCGAAGCAACGCGGCGCGGTCGAGAGAGCCGGGTACCTCGCTGAGCACCAGCGCGGTATCAGGAATGCCCAACCGCCGAACGACCTCAACCGCGACTGCGGTGGTTTGGTAATCCTGCCGATTCGGGCGCAGCACGAGCACCACCCGGTCGGCTGCGGCCGCGATTAACAGCGCGTCTTCGCCCAGCCCACTTGGTGCGTCGACAAACAGGACGTCGAGGGTCAGCGCGTCGGCGATCGTACCGAAGGCTGCGCCGAGTGATTCGGCGTCGTATTCAACGGTGAACGGTCCCGCCGGGATCAGGTGTACGCTCCCGGTGTTGGGCATTTCGGCCAGGGGCACGTGATAAGCCGCGTCCCGGAGGGTGCATCGACCGATCAGGTGATCGCTCAAGGTATGAATGATGTGGTCGGAATTGAGGTCAAAAAGGGTACGCAATCTGGTCGCGGTGGCGCCGATCTCGATCACCCCGACGCGCTTGCCCCGTCGCGCGATCGACGCAGCAAGGTGGGCGGTCAGGTTGCTCGTGTCGGCGCCGGCCGGCGAGTGGACGGACACAATCCTGTGCATGGGTAAAACCTCAACGCGGAACCCGGCCAACGACCGTCGCGCGGGCATCGGGCCGCGGAACCGGCTGACCGTCACTCTCCGATCACATCCTCGAACTTGAATACCGCGACGTGGCGGACGTTCGGGTTCGGGTCTGTTAGGTGCGCCCCGAAGTAGATCGTTCGCTTGCTCCCGGCGCTCGTCGCGGTGCTGAGCACCAGGGGCGTACACATGATGTTGTTCTCGTCACGTCCGGCCCAATCGTAGCCGGGTAATGCGCCGCGCCACCACACCACCGCTCCCGTCTGTGGGTTCAAACAGAACATCCGTCCTTCGCGTGACACCGCATAGACGGCTACCGGGAATCCGCCCTCCGCGGCTACCGCCGGCGCGCTCGTTACCGAACTGCCGATACCAGCCTTCCAGCGGAGCTTACCGGTGCGCCGGTCGAGTGCGTACACGAACCCGTCGCGGCAACCGGCGTAGATCGAGAACGCGTCGGCGGCGAGCCCCGTGTGAACCGACCGCGGTAGCGGGTACCGCCACTTCTCTTTTCCGGTCTTCGCATCGAGACAGCACACGGCCCCTGCCGCCTCCGCGTCACGCACCGTACCCTCTTCGTCGTAATGCCACACGTCGGCGCCCATGTTTCCGGTGCCGACGCCGTAAAACACGTTCCCGTCGCTCACAAGCGGCTGACCGAACACGCGCAGCCCGAGGTCGGTACGCCACTTCTCTGCCCCCGTCATGGCGTCGAGCGCGACCGCGACGTAGGAGTACAGTCCGCTGCCGACGAATACGGTTCCGTTGCTCACGACGGGCGCCGCGTCGATGTGGATGCCCTTTTCTTGACCGCCCTTGAACTGCCACACCGGCGCGCCGGTGTCGGCGTCGGCACAGTAAAGCCCGTCGTCGCCGGCCGGGAAATACACCTTACCGCCCGCGACCGCCGGCGCCCCTTCGGTGTGGCTCGCGGTTTTGAACGGCTCCTTCCAGACGGGAGAGCCGGTGCCGGCACCGACGCAGAACAGGCGCCGGCCGCGGTCCTCGTGCATTCCCTCGCCGCAGTACACCTTTCCGTTTACGACGGTAGGCGTGCAGAAGACCGCTTTTAAGTCCGGGTCGTCGAGAGCCCATTCTACTTTTCCAGTTGCGCGGTTCACGCAGAGCACGCGCCCGTCGGCCGTGCTCACGCTGATCCCGAACACGAGGCGCTCGCCGTCGAGGGCGAGGTTCGACATGACCCGGCCGAACACCCGTTCCCTTTTGTCGCCCTCAAGTTCGAACGCCGCGATCGCAACGGGCTCGCCAACGAGGCGCGGCCCGAAAACCGTTTCGGCATCGCCGGTTTCGGTACCGGTCGCGACCGGACCGCTGTTCGGAGCGCTCGTGAGTAACACGGTTGCGAACCCGCACAGCACGAGCGTTCCGAGCGCGACCGCCTCACCGGGAAGGCTGAGCCGCACGGCGGGCGCGCGACCGTCTGGGCCCAAATCGGCGCGGCGGGTCAGTGCGCGGTAGCCGGCGTACAGCGTGGCGGCGAGCAGCGCCAACCCGATGAACGTGAACTCTCGCATCGGTACGCGAAGGGTGCTGTCCCAGCCCGCGAAGAGAGCGGTCAAGACCGTACCGAGCGCCGCAAAGGCGGTTAAGCCGGCCAGAGCAAGAATCTCTGTGCGGTCCGGCGATGTGGTGACCTCAGGCGCGTCGGCC
The DNA here is from genome assembly GCF_034097035.1 of Gemmata algarum. Lineage (NCBI taxonomy): Bacteria > Pseudomonadati > Planctomycetota > Planctomycetia > Gemmatales > Gemmataceae > Gemmata > Gemmata algarum. The sequence continues at coordinate 31,138 of NZ_JAXBLV010000217.1, read as the reverse complement.
GCCATCTGCCGGTAGCGGCGCCCGGCCCACACGAGCCCGACGAAAGCGAAAAGGGTGAAGTAACCGGCGATTGCGGCGGGGCCGAACCCGCTTCCCGGCGGGAGCCAGTGCGGGCGGTACGTGACGAGCGCGAAGTACACGAGTGCGAGGGTACTGTTCAGACTCGCGACGACGAGAAACGCGCGCCAGCGCCTCATCCCGATCGCCAGGCGCGCCAACATTCCGGGGAATAGTGCCGCGACGACCGCCAGCGGGCCAATCAGCACGAACGAAGGGATCACACCCAATAGTGCGGGCGAACCGAGCCCTTCGGTGACGGTAAGCAACGGTTCTGTGCCGGCGCACGCGAGCGGAGAAGTGGTCGTGGCCGCGGTAGCCACCGGCGCGCACGCCGGCAGCGCGAGAAATGCGAGGGCGCCGAAGCGCGGGATCAACAAGCGCATAGCGAGTGGATTCCTCGGGGCGGCGTCCGGTTGAGTGTAACCGAACGTCGCCCGGAAGCCCACCCGCCCGTTACACGGGCCGCGACCGTGACCGTCGCTGCCACCGGAACTCACGTGCGCCGGAACTGCTTGTCCAGTTCGGCGCGGCTGAAGAGGAGTGATGTCGGGCGCCCGTGCGGGCAGTGGTGACTGTCCTCGGCCATCTCACGCAGGTGGAGGAGGTACGTGATCTCCTCCGACGAGAGCTTGTCACCGGCCTTCACCGCGGCCTTACACGCCATCGTTGCCATCAGCAGGTGGAGGAGCGCTTCCTTTGTGGGGGCTCGCTCCTGCGTCACAATGTGGTCGATCACCCCGCGCAAGATGACGTGCGGGGGCTTGCGTCCCAGCAGCGTGGGGTAACTCGATAGCAGGATCGTGTTGCCGCCGAAGTCGGATACGTCCAGACCCAGTTCGGCGAGCGCGTCGGCGCACTCCAGTACGAGCGCGGCCTGCTCGGCGGGCAAGTCGACCGGCTCGGGGATCAGGAGCCGCTGCACCTCGAGCTGGCCCGCGCGGATGCGCCGGCGGAGCTGCTCGAACAGGATGCGCTCGTGCAGCGCGTGCTGGTCGATGACCAGCATTCCGTCGGGCGTTTCGAGCACCAGATACGAGTCGTGAAGCTGAATCGCGGAACTGGAGCCGGCCGGCGCGCCCGCAACGGGTGGCGCGGTGCTCGCTCGCGCCGGTGGCGCGGGAGCCGGTGCGCGTTCTTGCGGTTCCCCGGGGCTCATCTGCTCCACCGGCGGAGCGCTCACAAACTGGTGAGCGAGGGGCGGAGGCGCTTCGGGCGCGATTGGGGCGGTGAACTCGCTCGGCGCGACTTCGGCGCTCTCCTCTTCTTCAGTCCGGTCAACGGGAGACGGCTCCGATTCCTCTTGCTCTTCAAAGGGAGAGAGAGTGGGAGCCGCAGGTCTTTCGCTTGGCGCGTCGATAACCGCTGTGCGTGAGGGTGGCGTAACCGGGCGTGATGGCGGCTCCGTCACGCGCGATGTGAACAGTGACGGCCCGAACGATGACGATGACGATGACGCCGGCCGGACCGGTGTGCTGGTGCGAACCGGCTCCGCTTCTCGTGCCGCGGGTGCCTGGCGCACCTGAACGCCCGCGGGCGTGCGCCAGAACGGGTCCGCAGCCGCCCCGAGTTCCCACGGCGCGAGGGTCTGCTCCGCCAACTCGCGCCGCGGCGAGGTGAACAGCGACGGCGTTTCGATCTTCGGCTCCGGTTCCTCGGCGAGCGCGCCGTCCTCGATGCCCTGCGGGACCGTCAGGTGCGGGATGAGGTTCTCTTTCAGCAGCCGCTGCTTGATGGTGGCCCGCACGAGCGAGTAGACCAGCGAGTTCTCCTGGAACCGCACCTCGGACTTCGTCGGGTGGACGTTCACGTCGAGCTTGTCGGGCGGGAGCGTGAGGAACAAGAAGCCGATCGTGTACCGGCCCGCCATCAGGAGCCCGCGGTACGACTCTTGAAGGGCGTGCGACAGGCTCCGGTCGCGGAACCAGCGGCCGTTCACGAACAGGTACTGGAGCTTCGAGTTGCCGCGGTCGCACTTCGGGTCCGCGATGTAGCCCCGGAGCCGCATGGGGCCGTCGCCGGAATCGATCTCGTAGAGGGCGTCGCGCACCTCACCGGTGAAGAACAGCGCGATGCGGTCCAAGAGGCCGGCGCTGCCGGGGATGTCGTACACGAGGCGGTTGTTGTGACGCAGCGTGATGTGGAGCGCGGGGTGCGCGAGCGCGAGGCGTGTGACCGTTTCGCACACGTGCCCGAGTTCGGTGGCGACGCTCTTGAGGAACTTCTTCCGCACCGGCACGTTGTAGAACAGGTGCCGCACCTCCATGCGCGTCCCCGGGGCGCCGTTCCACGGGCGCGGGTCGGAGATCCCGTTGCCGTCGCATTTCACCTCGCAGCCGCTCGCGGCCGTGTGCGTGCGCGACTGGAGCGTTATTTGGCCGACGCCCGAGATCGACGCGAGCGCCTCGCCGCGGAACCCCATCGTGCGGATCTGAAACAGGTCGTCGGCGGTGGTGAGCTTGCTGGTGGCGTGCTGCGAGAACGCCAGCGCGAGGTCGTCCGGGTCGATCCCGCACCCGTCGTCGACGACGCGAATGAGTTCGGTGCCGCCGGCGTCGAGGTCGATGTCGATGCGGGTGGCGCCGGCGTCGATGGAGTTTTCCAGCAGTTCCTTAACGACGGACGCGGGGCGCTCGATCACCTCGCCCGCGGCGATCTTGTTGACGACATCGGGCGGCAGTTGGCGGATGCGTGACATTGAGAACCTGCGGGCACAGAAGGCGACGCATTTAGTATCGCGTTCCGGCGGGGCGAAAGTGAACCCCAGTTGGTTCGGCGCGCCGGTTGCAAGCGTGGCCGGGGGCCATCGTTTTGAGAACGCATCGATATGCAGGAGCCACAAATGAAGCCGGTTCGCGCCACGGTTCTAACTACCGCCACCTTTGCGCTCGCTCTGCTCGTTGGGTGTGAGCGACCGGCGCCGAGCACGCCCCCTGCTGCACGCGAAAAAGAAACCGATATCCGAATTCGCACGCCCGGCGCGGACGTTGACATTCAGGGGCGCGGAAAGGGGGCCAACGATAAGGACCGCAAGGTCGATGTGGACGTGCGGACGAAGGACCGCTGACCCGCCGACGGGTCAGCGGTGGCCGAAAAGCGCCTGAAGGCCGAGGAACGCGGAGCTGGCGATTGCGAGGTACAAGCCGACGAGGCACCCGAGGGTACGCATCCAGGTGCTTTCGGGCTCATGCCCCACATACGTCCGATCCCGGAGCGGCCAATCGCTTGCCGGTCGGTCCGGAAGAGGTCCTTGGTACCAAAGTTCGTCTAATCCGAGCAGTGCCCCAGACATCGTCCGCAGGTGCCGCCGCACTCCCCCGTAAGGTGTCACCCCTTTAGCAACAGAGTATGAGCCCAGTTCCCAGCCCTCGCCTGTTGGCTCCTCGTCTTCTTCGCCCTCGCAACCCCAGAACGATTCGGGCCAGCGGATGCGAATACAGGAATCGCTGGCCGTTTCCCACTCGAAGTAAGTTTCCTGACAACTTAACCCGCTGTAATCGAAGTGAATCCCAATGCCTTTCGGGTAGAAGTACACAGCTTCTCCATAGGGCAGTACTTCCGCCGTCGACCAGCAACCGATGGGACCGGCGGCGAACATTTCTGGGGTCGATTCGGACATTCGCGCCTCAAACTCGTGGCACCATCACTCTCATTTGACACGTGTCGGCGCGAACGGTTCGCGTGTCACCCCCGCGATTCGAGTAACGCGCTGATGGGCTCACCGGTACTCACGGGGCGGGTGAAGCCGTCCGGCGAGAGTCGGGTCGCGGGATCGACGCCCAACGCGGTGTAGAGCGTTGCGCTGAAGTCTTCGAGCGACACCGGATCGTCTTTCACATAGGCCGCGGTGCTGTCAGATGCGCCGTACACGGCACCGCCGCGTACGCCGGCTCCAGCCAGCATCGCGGAGTAGCAGTTCGGCCAGTGGTCCCGGCCGTTCACGCCCGTCGCGCCCTTCGAGATGCGCGGCGTGCGCCCGAACTCGCCGATCAGCATCACCAGCGTGTCGTCCAGCAGTCCGCGGTCGGAGAGGTCCTCGATCAGCGCGGCAACGGCTTGGTCGCACCGGGGGAGGGCGAAGCCGAGCCCGTTCCAGCCGTCGCCGAAGATGTCAACGCCCGCGTTCCCGTGCATGTCCCACGTCTCGATGCTCATGAACTTCTCGCGCGGCTTCAGGCCGGTCCACGCGACCACGCTCGTGAGCCGCACGCCGGCCTCAACCAGACGGCGGGCGAGTAACAGGTTCTGCCCGAGCGGGTTGAGGCCGTACCGCTCGCGCACCTTCAGCGGCTCCTGCTCGATGTCGAACGCCTTTTGCGCGGCGGGGCCGGTGATCAGGTCGAACGCCTTCGCGCGGTGCGGTGTGAGCGGGTTGTTGCCGTCGAGCTCATTCAGGAGTTTGCGCCGGCCGGCGATTCGCGCCGGCGGCATTTCGCCGACGCCCTCGAACGCCCGCACCTTATACCCCGGGGTTGCGAGGTTGTCGTCGTGGCTGTTCCCGACGAGCAACGGGGCGTGCGCCGCTCCCAGCGCGCCACCGGTCAGGTACGTTGGATCGGGCGGGGCCGCACCGCCGCCGAACTTCTGAAGCCAGACGTAGTCGGGGACGCGGGCCACGGACGGCTTCAGTTTCGCGATTACCGAACCGAACGCCGGGTCATCGCCGGCGGGCGTGCGGCGCCCGGCGAGCAGCATCTTGTTCGCGAGGTCGTGAACCGGGACCGGGTGTGTCATCGAGCGGATCACCGCGAACTTGTCCGCGTTGCGCGCGAGTTGCGGCATCAGTTCGCCCACCCTGAGCCCCGGTACCGCGGTGGCAATGGGCTTGTACGGGCCGCGCAACTCGGCGGGCGCGTGGGGCTTCGGGTCCCAGGAATCAAGCTGCGACAGCCCACCGTACTGGTAGATGAAGATGCAGTGCTTCTCGCGCCGCCGGTTCGCACGGGCCTGCTCTGCGTGGAGCAAGTTTGGGAGCGAAAGGCCGAGCGCCGAGAGGATGCCGGTTCGTACGAGGTCGCGGCGCGACGGAAGTGAAGGTGGGGCGGGCATGGTAGGGCTCCGAGAGCAAAGGCGGGAGCCCGATCATACCGTCAGGGGAATAGGATCGCTACGTTGCGGCTACGGTTGTGTTACGGGTGGTGTGCTATCCGCTGGCGTGAAGTTCTGGATGAGCTGAAGGAACTCGTTTAACCGCTCATACGCGTCCCGTGGACGTACCTCGGTCGCCGGCCGCATTTCCGCTCTTCGCCCATGAGCCACCCAGTTGCGCCAAGCTCGTATCTGATTAACCTGCTCGACGAGGTTTTTCTCTTGTTCGTTCAGTTTGAATGCCTGGAGTAACTTGCCAAAGCTCCCGTGCGCGATGGTCTCTTCTACCTCTTTCCCCGCTCGTACCAAACTCGGGTGCTTCAACCGGCTGATTTCTGGCTCCAGTTGGGATCGGAGTCGATCGCGAACGACGGCCTCGAACACCGAGAACAGTACGAGTACCGCCAAGTCGTCGTGCTCATCGCTCACGACCTTGGCTTCTGCCGACATTTGCACGGCTTCCACGTGCCGGAGCACATTATTCTGCTTGACGCGGGCCACCCACTCGTCGGATTGCTCCCACGGGAACTCGCCCCAGAATTTGGCGAGGTGTGTCAAGCGTTTCATCCCCTCGGCCACCGCCTGATACCAGCGCCAGGCGTCATCGAGGGTGCGCATCAGAACGACTCCCGAACAACCGCCTCAAACCGCTCCGCGTCCAGTGGGACGACATCGTTTCCGTTGACATTCAGCGGCTCGAACTCTTTCTGAATGAACCACTTCCCGCCCGGCGCCCGGAACAAATAGCACGTGCGCATGCCGAGCCCGCGGAGCTGAACCCCTCCCTGCGCGCGCACTGGTGTGGCTTGTCCCGGCAGACGGATCGTCGCGGCCACGAACCGGGCCATCGGCAGGAATCGCACGATTCGATCCACCAAGGCGAGCTTGAGAACCGGTACTTGGTAATCTCCGAACGCGAGTTCCTCGCCGGGGATCTTCTCGATCGTGCGGTCAATGAGGTTTTCCGGATCGCATACTGTCAGCCATTCTTGGAGCTGCCGGTACAAGTCGTTAAGCGCGTCGAGCCACTCTTGTAGGATCTCACCGCGCCGGAGCTTCTCTTTTTTGAGTTGCTCCGCTTCTGCTCGCAGGTATTCCGCTAGCACGCCCATACCGCACCTCCTCCGGGTGGCGCCATTCTACTTCCCCTCGCGGGCGTTGAACTCCAGCTTCCACTTCTGCTTGCCGTCGCGGGATTGGAGCCACAGCTCCAACTGTCCCACTGTCGTCACCTTGCTGTACAGGTGGACCGGCACCACTGTGCCACCCGGCGCGGGTCCCGTCACTTCCAGGGTGGTCTTCACCGGCGCCAGTTCGTCGATCTGCCCCTCCCATTCCTCGACTACTGCGCCGGGCGGGTCCTCGCGGCGGACCGTCGAGCCCAGGAACCGGAACTCCGCCTCCGTCCCGACGCGCACGCCCACCTCGTAGCTGGGCACGTCGGCCTCGGTGCCCTCTTCCATGCCGAACGGGGCGACACAAATCGCCTTGACCGGCGGGGCGAACCCCGGGACCGCGGGCATGTTTGTTTCCACGCCGATGTAGTAGGAGCGGGCCGTCCCGCCCCGGATGCGAACCCCCTTCCCGCGCTTCACTAGGCCGTAGTACGCAGCCCCGCGGGCCACCGCCAAATCCAGGTCCGCACCGGGCAGCTCGCGCGTCGGCTCGGCGCCGGCCGCCCGCGCCCAGTCCCCGAGGACGCTCAGCAGCCGGGCGCGGAGCGGGTCGCCTTTGAACACCCCGCCGTTGAACAGCACCGCCGCGGGCGTGCCGGTCGCGGCCCCTGCGGCCGGGGGCGGGGCCGACGCGCCGGCCTTTTTCTTCTTTCCGGCGCTCGGCGCCTCGCGATTCGCCAGCGCCTCGGCCTGGCGCGAGAGGAACGACGCGAGGTGCCGCGTGATGCCCGCGTCCGCCACGTATGGCAGCCCGACCTCGGCCAGACCCGAGGTGCGGTTCAGGGCGGGGAGCGCGTCCCGCGGGCACTCCGGGAAGAAGCCGTCCACCAGCACCCGCACGACGTCCGCGCGCGTCAGCTCGTGCTTGATGCTCCCGCCGACGAGGCTCCGGCCCTTGCCCAGAACCGTGACCGGCGCGCTTTGCAGGTCGGGCCGCGCGAACAGCTCCTCCTTCGCGCCGCGGCAGGCGTAGGTGAGCTGAACCATCTGCCCGGCGTCGAGCCGCGCCCCCTTCGCGGCCAGCGCCTGCGACGCGTGGTACGCGAGGGTCAGGTCCATGTTGTCGCCGCCGAGCAGCAGGTGGTCGCCCACCGCCAGCCGCGTCAGCGCCAGGCTCCCGTCCTCTTCGCCCACCTCAATGAGTGTGAAGTCCGTGGTGCCGCCGCCCACGTCCGCCACCAGCACCAGTTCGCCGACGCTCACCTGCTTGCGCCACTCGTCGCCGGTGCGGTCGAGCCACGCGTAGAACGCCGCCTGCGGCTCTTCCAGGAGGGTCAGGTTCTCGAACCCGGCGGCCCGGGCGGCCTCGACCGTCAGCTCGCGGGCCGCTGCATCGAACGACGCGGGCACCGTGAGCACAATGTCCTGCACCTCGAGCCGGTTGTCGGCCACGTCCTTCGCGATCGAGTCGTTCCACGCCTCCGCGATGTGCTTCAGGTAGCGGGTGCTGGCTTCGAGCGGGGACACCTTTCGCGCGCCGGCGTCGGGCGCGCGGGTCGGCAGGATCGGGGCGCGGCGGTCCACGCCGGGGTGGCACAGCCACGACTTGGCGCTCGAAACGAGCCGGGTGGGCACCTGCGAGCCGAACGCCCGTGCGAACTCGCCCACCGTGTAGTCGCGCTTGGCGTCCCAGGGCAGCTTGAGCGCCCCGGCCGGTTGCTCGCCCTCGCCCGGCAGGTACAGGAACGACGGCAGCAGCGGGCGCTCCTCGACCGCGCCCTGCGCCACCACCTGCGCGATGGGGAGGGTGACGACCTTCGCGTCCTTGCCGGCGCCGGTGTCCACGTAGGCGAGGGCACTGTTGGTCGTGCCGAGGTCGAGGCCGACGACGAAGCGCGAGCTCATGACGGGGTGCTCCGAGTACGAATTACACCAATTCTACCCGCCCGGCGGAACCGGATGGCCGTCGGCCGGTTCCAAACGTAGCTTGCGTTCAACCGTGCCCCCGTACCACCGGACTTTCGATTAACACCTTATGAGTATCGCACCCGCACCGGCCGGCACCTCGACCCCCCTTCCCGTGGGCCGGCTCGTCGGGGTCGGGGCCGTCATTTTCTTCGCGAACGCGGCCCTCCTCGTGCTGCAACTGGTGGCGGGGCGGTTGTTGAGCCCGTACATCGGCTCCAGCCTCGAAACGTGGACCGCGGTCATCGGCGTGTTCCTCGCCGGGATCGCGCTGGGGAACGCCTTCGGCGGGAAACTGGCCGACCGCTACCCCGCCCCGAAGACGCTCGCGGTGCTGCTCGCCGTCGGCGGGCTGACGGCCCTGTGGATGATGCTGTTCCCGCAACTGCTCGGCTCAACAGGGCTGCACAAGTCGCTCCCGCTGGGGCCGCGCATCCTGATCCTGGCCGCGGCCCTGTGCCTGCCCGCGGGATTCGTGCTGAGCCTGCTCACGCCGCTCGCGATCAAGCTCGGGCTGCCGGACGTGGGGCACACCGGTCGCGTCGCGGGCGTCATCTTCGCGCTCAGCACGCTCGGGTGCCTCATCGGGAACTACGTCACCGGGTTCTACCTGATCCCGGTACTCACGATCAACGCGCTGGTGCTGGCGGCGGCCGGGGGGCTGTTCGCCCTCGCCGGCGTGGCACTGGCGATGGGGCGCGCTGCGTCGGCCGCCCCGGAGGGAGAGAAGGGGGAATCCGATTCGTCGGTGGCGGGTGCGCCGCGGATCAACCCGCACGCGTTCCCGAGCATCGCCCAGGCGTACCTCGTCGTGTTCCTCGCGAGCTTCTGCGGGATGACGCTCGAACTCACCGCCACGCGGATGCTGGCGCAACAACTGGGGGTTTCGCTGTTCACCTGGACCGGTGTTATTGGCGTCATGCTCGCCGGCACCGCGTTGGGGAACTTCACCGGCGGGCAACTCGCCGACGGGGTGAACCGGCCCGCGCGGGGGCTGAACCCGCGCCTCGCGCTCGGCTGGACCCTGTGCGGTGCCGCGGGGTCGGTGGTCCTCGCGCTGCTCGTCTACGCGGTCCTCTCGCGCACCGAGATGTACACGGACCTGGACGCGATCACTCAGGTGCTCGCGTGGACCTTCAGCCTGTTCTTCCTGCCCATGTTCCTGTTGGGGCTGGTGTCGCCGCAGGTGATCCGGCTCGCGGTCCCCGATGTCGCGCACGCGGGCCGGGTCGCCGGGCGCGTGTACGCGTGGAGCACCGCCGGGGCCATCGTCGGGACGTTCGCGACCGGCTACGTCCTGCTGTCCACGCTCGGGATGCGGAACACGCTGCTCCTCGCCGGCCTGATCCTGATCGCTACCAGCATGATCGTCGCGCGGGTGTGGGAGAACAACTCGCTCCTGTACCTGTTCAGCATCGTGCTCGGGGGCGTGGTCGGCGGGTTCATCCTGGGCATCCGCAGCGCCAACGAAGAGGGGCTGGTGGCGCGGGTCGAGTCGAACTACTACACGATCAAGGTGACCGAGGTGGAAGGCGACGAGCCGATCCGGAAGCTCACCCTGGACCACCTGATCCACTCCAGCGTGAAGCTGTTCGACCCGTCGTACCTGTACTACGAACACGAGCACATCCAGATGGAGTTCCTGCGCGTGGCCCGGACCGCCACGCCGGAGCCGAAGGCGCTGGTGATCGGCGGCGGCGGGTACACGTTCCCGCGGTACGCGCAAGAGCTCATGCCCGAATCGAAGATCGACGTGGTGGAGATCGACCCGAAGGTCACGGAGGTCGCGCGCGAGCACCTCGGGCTGCAACACTACCCGAACATGCGGGCGATCCACATGGACGGCCGGCAGTTCGTGGCGGAGCGGGTGCCGGCCGGCACCTACGATCTCGTCATCCAGGACGCGGTGAACGACCTGTCGGTGCCCGCGCACCTGATGACCAAGGAGTACAACGACGCGGTTAAAGCGGCGCTGAAGAAGGACGGCGTGTACCTGCTCACCATCATCGACTCGGTCGGGTACGGGAAGCTGTGGAAGGCCGCGATGGCGACCCTGTGCCAGTCGTTCCCGCCCGAGAACGTGGTGCTGCTCACCGCGGAAGGCCCCGCCCCGGGCGAGTCGCTCGACGCGTGGGATAAGAGCCGGCGGGTGCTGGTGATCTACGCCTCCGACAAGCCGTTCAACTTCACCGCCCTCAGCAACGTGGTTGCCGCGCAGCTCCCGTCGGACGTGCGGTTGCGGAAGATCGGTGGCGCACTTGGTTTCGATATGGGGTTTGTTGAACTGCCGGGCGGCGGACCAGTTCCCTACACCGCCCGGGCGATGCTGGCGGAGCGCGCCGAGTACCTGCGCCGGCTTCGGGTGTTCACCACGGTGGTCCCGGCCGACCGGCTCAAGCCGTACACCGACCGCGAACCGGGCGTCGTCCTGACCGACCAGTTCTGCCCGATCGACAACCTCATGGCCGAGGTGTTCCGCCAGCGGAACAAGTAGCAGAAGAGGATTGGCCACAAGGGAGGAAGGCAGAAGAGGATTGGCCGCAAAAAAGCACAAAGGGCACAAAAGAAAACCGAGTACGAAGACGAAAGGGCAAGTTCAAAACTCTTCTCTATCTGCTTTGGTTTCCTTTTGTGCCCTTTGTGCTTTTTTGCGGCCAATCCTCTTCTTCTTGGCTGCTGCTTCCCTTTGTGGCCAATCCTCTTCTGCCCTCATTCACAGCACACGACTGACGAGGCACTTGAGGTAGCCGGACTCGCGGCACGTCACCGCGACCGGGTGGTCCGGGGCGGGGCCGCGGCGCTCGACGATCTGCACGTCCCGCTTCGCCTCGACGGCGACCTGCGCGAGCACCTCTTCGAGGTCCAGCATGGTGATCAGGCCGGTGCAGCAGCACGACACCAGCACGCCATCGGGCGCGAGCAGCTTCAGCGCGAGCTGGTGCAGCCGTCGGTAGCCCTTGAGCGCCTCCGGAATCGCCCCCCGGTTCCGGGCGAACTTCGGCGGGTCCAGCACCACCACGTCGAACTTCCGGCCCGACGTGGCGAGCGTGCCGAGGTGGTTGAACACGTTCACGCGCTCGAACGCCACGTTGTCGAGGCCGTTGAGCGCCGCGTTCCGGCGGCCCAGCTCCAGCGCGGGCTCGGAGCCGTCGAGGCACAGCACCTCGGCGGCGCCGGCGCGGGCCGCGTACAGCCCGAACCCGCCCGAGTAACAGAACGCGTCCAGGAACCGCTTCCCGGTCGCCAGGCGCGCGACCGCGGCGCGGTTGTCGCGCTGGTCGAGGTAGTAGCCGGTCTTCTGCCCCTCGGCGAGGTTCACCAGGAACCGCATCCCGTTCTCGGCGATGCTGAGGTCGGGCGGGGGCGGCTCGCCCCAGAGCAACTGGTCGTGCAGTTCGACCCCTTCGAGCTTCCCGACGCCCTTCTCGGTGCGCAGGTAGATGCCCTTCGGGTTCAGCAGCTCGCGGAGCGCGGACACGATCAGCTCGCGGCGGCTCGCGATCCCGAGGGCCGTGAACTGCACGGTGAGCCAGTCGCCGTAGCGGTCCACCACCATGCCCGAGAGGTAGTCCGACTCGCTGAAGCAGACGCGGTAGCCCGCGTCCGGCCCGTTCAGCTTCAGTACATCGTGCCGCAGGCGTAGGGCCGTCGCGAGGCGGTTGCGGAAGAACGTCTCGTCGAGCGGAACGTTCTCCTCCCACGAGTACAGCCGCACGTGGATCTTCGACTGCGAGTTGAACAGCCCGCGGGCGACGAAGTTGCCGCCGTGCGACACCAGATCGACCTCGGCGCCGTCGGCGGGCTCGCCCTCGACGCGCTCGATCGCCCCGGCGAACACCCACGGGTGTCGCCCGAAGAACGGCTGCGCACGCTTGGCCTTCAAGATCACTTTCGCGGACATGATTCCCCCAAAAAGGCGAGCGGGGGGCGTGAGCCCCCCGAGCTTCCGTCGGTGTGCGGAGACGCATCGGCCGAACTTCGGTGTGCGGAGACGCGTCGGTTGAACTCGGGGGCTCACGCCCCCCGCTCGCCGCCTAAAGCCCCTGTTGGACCCGCCCGAGGTACGCCAGCGCGCGACCGATCTGGGTCGGCTCGGCGCGGCTGTCGAGCATGGCCCGCACCCGAAGCAGCAGCTCGGTCTTGTTGATCGGCTTCGTGATGAAGTCGTCGGTACCCGCGTCCACCGCCGTCTCGACATCGTTGGGCTGGTCCAGCGCGGTAACCATCAGCACCGCAACGCCCGCCGTGGCCGGGTCCGCGCGGAGGCGCCGGCACACCTCGAACCCGCTCATTTTCGGCATCATCACGTCGAGCAGGATCAGGTCCGGGTTCCACTCCCGCGCCGCGGCCAGCGCGTCGGCCCCGTTGTGGACCAATTTCGTCTCGAACCCGGAGCCGTCCAGGTGCGCGTCGAGCAGGTCCGCGTTGGACGGGTTGTCGTCGGCGATCAGAATGCGCGGCATCTTGTTCCCCTGTATCCTTCCACCAGGGAACATTATAAGCGCCGCGCGGGACGAGCCATGAGAGTGATCCTGAACTCGCGCCACGCGGACCACGCGGCGCCCGGTGAGTTCGAGGCCGGGGCGGTGGTCCCGTGCCACGAGGCGCCGGGGCGATTCGGTGCGATTCGTGGCGCACTTGAGGCGGCCGGTGGCTTCACCTTCGAGAACGCCGCGCCGAACGAAGAGTGCGTTGCGGCGGTCCACCACCCCGCGTACGTCGCGTACCTGCGTGGCGCGAGTGCCGAGGCGAAGCGCGCGAACGGCGGCGGGTTGAACTCGTTCTGGCCCACCGTTTTCCCGTTCGGGCCGAACCCCCGCGCCCGCGGCGCGCACGCCCTCCGCGGCGCGTACTGTTTCGACGTCTACACCCCGATTCTGCCCGGGACCTTCGGCGCGGCCCTCGGCGGCGCCAGCGCCGCGTTCCGGGCGGCTGAACTGGTCGCTGCGGGAACCGAAAAGAGCGTGTACGTTCTGAGCCGCCCGCCGGGGCACCACGCCGAACACGACCGCTGCGGCGGGTACTGCTACTTCAACAACGCGGCGGTCGCGGCCCAGCACCTCTCGCGCCTGGGCAAAGTGGCGGTGCTTGACCTCGACGTTCACCACGGAAACGGGACCCAGCACATCTTCTACGACCGCGCCGACGTGCTCACCGTGTCGGTCCACGGCGACCCGGCGGGGCTGTACCCGTTCTTCAGCGGGTTCGCCGACGAAACGGGCACCGGCCCCGGCCTCGGCGCGAACATGAACGTTCCGCTGCCGCCGGGCACCGATCCGGACGGGTACCGGCCGGCCCTCGCACACGCGCTCGACGCGGTCGCGCGGTTCCGCCCGGCGTTCCTGGTGTTCGCGTTCGGCGCGGACGCGCACGAGGCGGACCCGATCGGCGGGCTCAAATTGCCGACCGACTTCTTCGGCGAAATGGGGGCCGCGGTTCGTGGCTTGGGACTGCCGGCGGTGATCGTTCAGGAGGGCGGGTACAACCTCGGGGCGCTCGGCGCGAGCGCGGTCGCGTTGTTGAGAGGTGTTGAGTCGCGCTGACGTGCCACGAAACGCGGCCGGGGCGGAACCCGCGGGTTCCGCCCCGGCCGCGCGTGAACCGCCCGCTCACGCGAGGGCGGCCTTGATCGCCTTGATCGGGCGGATGTTGACCTTGTTGTACGCCGGGCGTGCTTCGGTGGTGTACTCCTTGCCGTTGAGCGGGTTGATCTTCTTCTGCCCGCCCGCCCGGGCCGCGACCTGGGACAACGACATGCGAGCCAGCCCCGGGAACACGAACTTGCCCGGACCGTTCGGCCCGAGTTGAGCGGTCACGGCATCGACGATCGCGTCGAGCACGCCCTCTACCTGCTTTTTGCTCAGCTCGGTCTTCTCGGACAGGTGCGCCACCAGTTGCGACTTGGTCAGCGCCTTCTTGCTCACGGCTTTCTTCGCCGCCTTCGCCGCCGGCTTGGCTGCGGCGGACTTGGCCGCCGACTTGGCTGCCTTTGCCATAGCACGTCCTCCATTTAGAGAGGGGTAAAACAGGAATCTGCTTGAAAACTAAGGGTTTTCGCAGCGGGTTGTCAACACGACAACGCGAAATCACCTGAAATATCTGGCATTTTCTCCCCTCAACCCCTCTTGTAACGCGGTTTGTACGTGTTTTTCAGCCTTTCGCGGCCCTACACACGGTACGCGCCCTACGCGCGCAACCGACGCGAGCCGCTATGGCATGAGCCCGGAAGGGGCTTCGTGCGTTCACGCTCACGGCAGTGACGAGAAGAACCGGTGGGGTTGCGCGTGTCGCGAGGGCCGATCCGATGAACCTGGTTTCGCGCGTGTCACTGATGGCCCTCGGCCCGCTGGCCGCCGCGGTATGCCGGGCCGTCGACACCGCCGCGCTCAGTGAGGGGCCGCAAGCGTCTGCCGGGCCATTGCCGAGCGGTTCACCGACCGCAGCCTCCGCACAACCGAAGCGCTCGCGCACGCGTCCGACCGGGCCGGGGCTGCGATTGAAGGCGCACTCAGCGGTGAATCCGTGGTCACGCTGGCGGACCGGGCGGACGACAAGGCGCTGCGTGAGCAGATCCGGTTGTTCGTTCTGAACGCCCAATTGAACGGTGAGCTCGGTGCCGACGCCGATTTCGCGCTGCGGTGCCTGGCCGAATTGCGGTCCGCTCGGGTGTTGGGGGTGCTGGACGGTGCGGCCGACCCGGCGGCGCTCGCGAACCGGCTCGGCGACCTCGCGCACTTCAGCGACCCGGCCGCGGTTGTCCGCGAGCAGTGGGCGCTGGCCGACGAAATCGCCGTCGAGCTGCGCGCCCGCGGGTTCGGCACGTTGGCCGCACTGCTGACGCTGCGCCCGGTCGGTGACGCCAACGCCGACCCGCTGCTGGCGGTCACGGTGCGGTACTACTTCCGCCGCGCGGTCGAGGAGGACCCGCGGCTGTTCCAGGGCTTCGCGTTCTCGCAACTCGAAGTGATCAGCCGCACGCAGGAGAACGCCGCGACCGCGCTCGCGGGTGTCGCCGCCCGACTGGACGCGCTCCACGAGACGCTACGGGATCAGGAGTTGCCGTTTGCGGACGAGGTCGTGGACGTACCGGAGCCGTCGGTCGCGGATCGGTTCCGCGAACAAACCAACGGCGTGGTCGCGGCGTCGCCGGACGGCACCCGTGTCCTCGGCGGGTCGAAGTACGACGGGAAGCTTCGGCTGTTTGACGCACGGACCGGCAAGGAACTGCGCCGACTGGCGGGCCACACGGGCTGGGTCGTTTGCGTCGCGTTTTCGCCCGACGGCGCGAAGGCGCTGTCCGGCGGCGCGGACGGCTCCGTGAAGATGTGGGAGGTCGCGACCGGTAAATTGGTCCGCGCCTGGCCGCCTAAGCGCGGGGCTCCACCGGTGGCGATCGGGTTTACCGCCGACGGGCGCCCGCGGCTCGCGTGACGACGCCACACGATTCTGGAAAACTGATGAGGCTGGGCGTGCTATGCTGCCGGAACTGTCGCCCGCCCAAATGTGCAACCCGATGCCGACCGAATTAGAAGCCAAGCAACAGCAGCAGAACCAGCGAGAACGCAGGCAAGCGCTTGCTGTTCTTGTTCCGTGCATACTTGCATTCGACGGGTGGGTTGCTTCTGCTTGGGTTCACCAGATCCGATCGGCCTCGTTTCCCACGACCCCTGGTGTAGTAGTGGGGCACCACCGAGTACCGTCAGGGAAGACCACGAGGCCGGTGATCGTCTACGAGTACGAAGTCGACGGAATTCAGCGCGCTTCGGATTGCTGTTGGTACGATGCCGCGTTCATTATGCCGCCGCGCGAGCGTGAGTTAACGGCTCGCTTCCCGATCGGCGCCCGGGTGTCGGTGTCCTACAATCCGGCGGACCCGGCCGATGCTGTGCTGCTTCCAGGGCTTCAAGGGGCGCACGTCTTTGGATTATTGTCGTTGATTGCGCTAAACTTGTGCCCCTGGGGCATCAAACAAGCCATGCGCGAGTCGCCGCCGGATGATTACGTCAAGCACACGATTCGTTTCACCAAGTTCGGCTGGCAAATCGTTCTTGCGGCAGGCCCGTTTCCCGTGCCCAGTAGTTCGCTTTTTGTGCTTGCTCTGCTTTTTGGCGGCCCACTCCTGGCGGCAGTCTCAGGACCATTCCCGACTACTAGTGAGGCCGTCCAAGTTTTGTTGGTGTCCTCATTGATGTTTGTGTTCGCCGCGTTCGGGTGTGCTTGGGTGCAACGCTGGAGGGCGCGGCTGGACGTGGATGTCGAAAAGCGAGAGCTGCGGTGGCGCTCGGGCCGGCTTCTCAAACACACGTTTCGGCTCCCGTTCGAGGCCGTTGTGGATGTTCGGACTGCCGAACACGAGGACCACCGGGGGATTCGCACTCGTCGTCTCGAAATCGACTGGTACACAACGAAAGATCGAACGCGAACACTCGTCATTCCCGGCGGCGCGGACTGGGCTGCGGTCGGACCCGTGGCCGTTCGGTTACGCGGGGCTGTGTTTGGCAGATCGACCCGCGCTTGAGCCAACTCAGTTTACTCCACTGTGAGATAAAGGATTTTCTTGTCCGCTTTTGGTGCGGGCGGAACTATCAGGTTGTTCATCTTTTGCAGTAAGTATTTCTGTTTTCAACCGATGCGCGGGGTCATATCCTCTACAGCGCTCCCCACACTCACTCTGATGAGGCCGACGAGATGAGCACCTTCACCGCGCTCGACACCACCGCGATCAACACCATTCGTACGCTCGCCATGGACGCGGTGCAGAAGGCCAACTCCGGGCACCCGGGCGCGCCGATGGGCCTGGCGCCGGTCGCGTACACGCTGTGGAACAAGTTCCTCAACTACGACCCCACCGACCCGATGTGGCCGAACCGCGACCGGTTCGTGCTGTCGAACGGCCACGCGTCGATGCTGATCTACTCCCTGATCCATCTGGCGCAGATCAAGAACGTCGACCACGACGGCAAGGTGCACGACGAGCCGTCGCTGCCGATCGAGCAGTTGCAGCAGTTCCGCCAGCTCAACAGCAAGACCCCGGGGCACCCCGAGAACGAGTACACCGCCGGCGTCGAGACCACGACCGGCCCGCTGGGCACCGGGGTGGGCAACGCGGTCGGCATGGCGATCGCGCAGAAGTGGCGGGCCGGGTACTACGGGCGCCCGGGGTTCGAGGCCCTGTTCGACCACCGCGTGTACGCGATCTGCGGCGACGGGTGCATGATGGAGGGCGTGGCGAGCGAGGCCGCGTCGCTCGCCGGGCACCTGAAGCTCAACAACCTCACGCTGATCTACGACGACAACGGCATCACCATCGACGGGCACACGCACCTCGCGTTCTCGGAGGACGTGGCGAAGCGGTTCGAGGCCTACGGCTGGAGCATCCAGCGCGTCACCGACGGCAACGACCTGGAGGGCATGGCGAACGCGATCGCGGCGTCCAAGACCGCCGACCGCCCGACGCTGATCGTGCTAAAGACGGTGATCGGGTACGGGTCGCCGAACAAGGCCGACACGCACGGCGCCCACGGCGAGCCGCTCGGCGCTGACGAGATCAAGCTCACGAAGAAGGCGTACGGCTGGCCGGAGGACTCGTCGTTCCTGGTCCCGGACGGGGTCTACGACCTGTTCAAGAGCGGCATCGGCGCCCGCGGCGCCGCCGCCCGGGCCGCGTGGCAGAAGCTGTTCGAAGAGTACACCGCGAAGTACCCGACCGAGGCCGCGGAACTGGCCGCGATGGAGAAGCGCGACCTGCCCGCGGGCTGGGACAAGGACATCCCGGTGTTCCCGGCCGACCCGAAGGGCCTCGCCACCCGCGAAAGCTCCGGCACGGTGCTGAACGCGCTCGCGAAGACCGTCCCGTGGATCGTGGGCGGGTCCGCGGACCTGAACCCGTCCACCAAGACGTTCCTGAAGGACAAGGGCGTGTTCTCGCCCAAGAACTGGGCCGGCCGCAACGTCCACTTCGGGGTCCGCGAGCACGGCATGGGCGCCATCATGAACGGCATGGCGCTGTCGAAGCTCCGCAGCTACGGCTCGGGCTTCCTCATCTTCTCGGACTACGGCCGCCCGCCGATCCGCCTGGCCGCGATCATGGGCCTGCCGGTGCTGTACGTGTTCACCCACGACTCGATCGGGGTCGGCGAGGACGGCCCGACGCACCAGCCCATCGAACAACTGATGTCGCTGCGGGCGATGCCGAACCTGATCGTCATCCGCCCGGGCGACGCGAACGAGGTGGCCGAGGCGTACAAGGTGGCGGTGCAGGAGAAGCACCACCCGGTCGTGCTGGCGATGACCCGGCAGGCGCTGCCGACGCTGGACCGCTCGAAGTACAACGCCGCGTCCGGGCTGGCGAAGGGCGGGTACGCGGTCAACAACGTGCCGAGCCCGGACGTGGTCCTCATCGCCACCGGCAGCGAGCTGTCGCTGGCGCTGGACGCGTCGGACAAGCTCGCGGCCGAGGGCATCAAGGCCCGCGTGGTGAGCCTGCCGAGCTGGGAGCTGTTCGAGAAGCAGGACAAGTCCTACCGCGACAGCATCATCCCGCCGGACGTGAAGGCCCGCGTGTGTGTGGAGATGGGCGCGGCGTTCGGGTGGGAGCGGTACGCGGGGACCACGGGCGCCATCATCGCGATGCAGTCGTTCGGCGCGTCGGCCCCGCTGAAGGACCTGCTCAAGCACTTCGGGTTCACGGTCGAAGCCGTCGTGAAGGCCGCGAAGGAACAGGTCGGGAAGTGAGTTTGAGGAGATAGCTTTTGACAAGATGAACAGGATTTGAAAGGCAGCAGAAAGTGGCTTCTGCCTTTCAAATCCTGTTCATCCTGTCGATCCCGTCAAAAATGCTGCCCCACCGATCAACGCCGGCAGGTAACGCTCACCGTCACCAGCGCCTTTCAATCGGACTTGATATCAGTCATCCAAATCCCAGACGGCGAGCTTCTTCGACGAGCCGCCGACGGTCGCGGTTAGGCCATCTGGTGCGATAGCCGCGTCGTTCACCTTCCCAACTCCCCAGTCCCACGGTCCGCGCATCTGCCCGGTGCCGCTCTCGATGGCACACACCAATTTACTCTCGAAACAGTGAGCGATGAACCGTCGGGCGTCTGCGCAAAGCGAGAGTTTGGGCGTGGACTCGCAGTGCGGCAGCTCCACCGTCAAATCGAGGTGGAAGCCGTTCTGCCCGACCGAGTAGATCAGCACGCGCTGGTGGTCCGAGACGTAGTAGCGGCCGTCGGAGGCGATCAGGAACCCGTTACAATGTTCTGTCGTACCCACCGGTTTCGTTACCTTCGCTTCCGGCTGCGCGAGGTCGCCACTCCAGTAAGTAACCCCGCCGCGCTCGCGTGACCAGCAATCAATCACGATTTGGCTCGTTCCAGGAACGGTGGTCACGTGCTGACAATCGGTATCCGAGAAGCCGCTGTACTCGAACTCCGTGAGGTCAGGCAAGCGCCAGTAGCGGAAATCGTAACGGGTGACGCGGCGCTCCGTCCGGCCGAACCAGAAGGTCGAATCGCCTGTGAAGCACATCCGAGAATAAAAGACGCGGTCGGGGAAGCGGTATTCGTTCCAGCCGCGGAGCAGGCAACGGCTCTCGGCATTCGGCGCGTCCGGCGGTGCGAACGAGCCGACCTTAAAAAGAGTTGGGGCTTCAAAACCGGTGACCGCGAGCCAGTGACCGTCGGGCGAAACATCGAGCCAGCCGTCGAACCGATCCTCCGCGGTCTCACGGGCGACAAGCACGCGGCCGGTACCGCCGGCCGGGTACGCCCATAGTTCACCGCCGGTCAGCGCGAACAGCGTCCCGTCCGGCCCGTAGGCGACGGACTGCACGCGCGACGAATGCCGGTATGTACGCACGCTCGCACCCGTTACCGAGATCCCGCGGCACGTTCACCTTCAGACGGCCGCCAGCGCCTCTTCCCGCGTGAGATAAACCGGCAGCAGTTGGGTGAGCTTGGTCATTGTCAGCATCGAGAGTACGGCCTCGGTCGGGCGGTACACCGCAATCGCGCCTTCGCCCCGCACCTGATTCGCCAGCCCCACCAGGAGCCGGAGGCCGAGACTCCCGGCGTACTCGAGGTGGGTCAGATCGAACACGAATCGCCGCACCCCGGCGCGGTACACTTCCTGAACCTGCGGGTGCAACTCTTCAACCGCCTCCGGGTCCAACTTCCCCAGTAGCGCAATCACGACCGCGCGGTTGTCCGGGGTGAATTCGAACTGACAGGCGAACGTGGGCTGCTTCGACATGGCCGGCTCAGGTGGAGAGGGTGTCGCTGGATCGAGTATAACGAACGGCACCTTCCGGAGTACCCCAAATGTTCTCCGCCCTTCTCGCCGCCGCTCTGGCGGTTCCCGCGCCGGTGCCGTCCGGGCCGGGCACGAAAGCCCTTCGCGACGCGGTGACCGCGGCTCTAGGGCCGCTGCGCCTCGGAGCCGTTGGTCACGCCGAGCAGAAAACGTGCTTCGCGTGTCACAACCAGGCTCCGCCGATGTTCGCATTCGCGACCGCGAAAGGGCGCGGGTTTGAGTTGCCCGCGTCGCTGTTCACCTCTCAGGCCACGCACGTGCTCGGGTTCCTCGAAACGAACCGCACGCGGTTCAAGAACGGCACCGGCACCGGCGGCGCGGCGGCCACCGCGGGCTACGCCCTGTTCACCCTCGAACTGGCCGGTCACAAACCGGACGAGGACACCGCCGCCGTCGCGGGCTATCTCCTGAACACCCAGGCCGAGCGCGACCACTGGCGCACCACCTCGAACCGGCCGCCCACAGAGGCGAGCGATTTCACAACGACCTATTTCGCTATGCGGGCGCTGCGGGTGTGGGGGCCGGCCGCGAAACTTGACGCGGAGAAGGTCAAGGCGCGCACCGCGAGTGCCCGGGGGTGGCTCGCAAAAGCGGACGCGAAGGACACCGAGGACCGGGCGTTCCGGCTGCTGGGGCTGAAAGAGACCGGGGCCGACCGGAAGGAACTGGCAACCGCCGCGTGGGAACTGCTCCGCGGGCAGCGCCCGGACGGTAGCTGGGCACAACTCGACGGCGGGCGCGGGGACGCTTACGCGACGGGGCTGGCGCTGGTAGCCCTGCACATTGGCGGCGAACTGAAGGTGGACGCGCCCGCGTATCGTGCAGGGATCGCCTACCTGTTGAAAACGCAGCGGGCGGACGGGACGTGGTTCGTGAAGTCCCGGAGCAAGCCGTTCCAGCCGTATTACGAGAGCGGCTTCCCGCACGAGAAGGATCAGTTCATCTCGATCGCCGCGAGCGGTTGGGCCGCCGCCGCGCTCACGTTCGCACTGCCCGGGCGCTAAACAGCACGCGCCCGGGTTTACCCCGGGCGCGTGTGCTTTCGTGACTCACATCACTTTTTGATCGGCTTGTATTCGACCTTCTTGAAGGTCATCACGCTGCCCGGGTCGTGCCCCTGGAGCGCGAAGTGGCCCTTCTTGTAGGTCTCGTTCGGGTCCTTGAAGTCCACCGTCTTCTTGCCGTTCACGATGATCTGGATGTGGTTCCCCTCGGCGATCACCTCTTGGGTGAAGAACTCGTCGGCCTTGTGCGGCGCGTCCTTCATCACGCAGATGTCCTTCCGGAACATGCCGAGCTTGGTGCGCCCGTCCGGGTACAGGCTCCCGGTGCGGATCTGGTCGGTGTGGGTGGCGTTGATCTGCGCCTCGTAGCCGGCCGGGAACCCGCCCTCGAACTTCGTGCGGAAGTACTGACCGCTGTTGCCCTTGTCGTTGATCTTCGCCTCCACTTTGTAGTGGAAGTTGTCGGCCTCGATCTCGGTGAAGATGTGGCTCGCCGGGCCGCCGCCGACGATCATACCGTCCTTCACCTGCCACAGGGTCACTTCCTTACCGTCCTTCTGGATGCCGACGAAGGCGGTCACCTTCCCGGCGTCGTTCTTCACTTCCTTCACGCCCTTGAACTGCCCGGTCGGCGGGTTCGGGATCTTCCAGCCGGTGAGGTCCTTGCCGTTGAACAGTTGGACCCATTCGTCGTCCGCGGCGCGAGCGGACCGGGGGGCGGCGGAAGCCAGGGCAACCGCCGCGACCAGCGCAACCAGCGCGGCCGGGCGGGAGAGGCATCGAGATTGCATATGCGGGCTCCAGTGAAAGTTGGCTAAATCGCGACGCGCGCGATTCCGGAGCCAATCCTACCGGTAGGCGCGGTGTGGTTCCAGCGTTCGGAGCAATCAATCGCTACGACGCCACCATCACACCCCGAAAAAATCACCCAGAGTGTGCAGATTTCGTTGCCTACCATTTGGATCGCCAGTACGTTGTTTGTCGTCGGGCCGGATTGGGTAGTTTGGGCAATCTGATTGCCTCTGGTTCGCGCCGACGATTCACCGGGCAGGGTCGCAGCAGGGACGTAGCGGTCGCCCCACTCCCCATCCCGTTAGTGGAGGCTTCGCAATGAAAAGGCGTTTGTTGGGTGTCGCCCTGCTGGGGGCCGCGGTGCTGTTCGTGGCCGGAGAAGCTCAGGGCTTCGGCGGTCGCAAGAAGAAGAGCGACTGCGAGGCCCCGTGCGCCCCGGCCCCGACCGCCGGCTGCGGCGCCGGCTGCGGCAGCTACGTCACCAACTACGTTGACCAGAAGGTGACGGTCAACGAGTGGGTCACCGTTAAGGAAGAGTACAAGTACTGGGTTAACGAGCCGGTCACCAAGAAGGAGAAGGTGACGGTTAAGGAAGCGGCCTGGAAGGACGAGAGCTTCAAGTACACCGTCAACGAGTTGGTCACCAGCAAGGAGAAGGTGACGGTTAAGGAAGCGGCCTGGAAGGACGAGAGCTTCAAGTACACCGTCAACGAGCTGGTCACCAGCAAGGAGAAGGTGACGGTTAAGGAAGCGGCCTGGAAGGACGAGAGCTTCAAGTACACCGCCAACGAGTGGGTGACGAGCAAGGAAAAGGTGAAGGTCGCCGAGTGCAAGGCCGTGACCAAGGATGTCGAGTACACGAGCTACAGCTACACGCCGGTCGTGACGAAGCAAAAGAAGACGGTGTGCGAGTGGGTGTGCGTGCCGGTCACCGTGACCTGCGCCGCCCCGGTCCCGACCCCCGCCCCGTGCGACACCGGCAAGGTCGGGCTCTTCGGCCGCCTGTGCGGCAAGAAGAAGAGCGACTGCGCCCCGCCGTGCCCGGCCCCGTGCGACGCTCCGTGCCCGCAGGTGGTCACCAAGACGGTCATGCAGCGCCAGCCGGTGACCCGCGAGGTCGAGGTGGACGTGACCACGTACACCAAGGTCGAGAAGAAGGAAAAGAAGCCGGTCACCACCTACGAGACCGTCTGGACCGAGAAGGAAGTGGACGTCAAGAAGTGCGTGCCGGTCGAGAAGACCGGTACCCGCAAGGTGTGCCACTGGGTCGACGTGGCCAAGGAAGTGAACGTGACCAAGTGCGTGCCGGTTGAGAAGACCGGTACCCGCAAGGTGTGCCACTGGGTCGACGTGGCCAAGGAAGTGAACGTGACCAAGTGCGTGCCGGTCGAGAAGACCGGTACCCGCAAGGTGTGCCACTGGGTGGACGTGACCAAGGAAGTGGACGTCACCACCTACAAGCAGGTCGAGAAGACCGGCACCCGCGACGTGAAGAAGTGCGTTCCGACGGAGAAGGTGGTGAAGGTCGCGGTCAGCACCTTCGTCCCGGCCCCGGCTCCGGCCCCGTGCGCTTCGCCGTGCGAAACCCCGTGCGCCCCGGCCATGACCGTCGGCTGCGGCAGCGCGGCTCCGGCCAAGGGCGGGCTGTTCAAGGGCAAGCTGTGCGGTTGCAAGTGACCCGCGTTTGAAGTCCCCAAGCCCCTCGGCGTGTGCCGGGGGCCTTTTCGTTTTTCTCCGCCCACGAGCCGGGTATCATCGGGGCGAACACCCGACGGAGTACCGCAATGACCCGCCGCTTGGCCGTTCCCGTCCTCGCCGCTCTTGTCTTGACCGTTGCGGGTGCGCCCGCGGCCGAGCCGGAGGTGCTGAAACTTCCGGTCCGAATGCTTACCGGCGGAATCACAACACGGCCCGACCCGGGTGCCAAGGAGAAGCAAGGAGGTGCCTCGCGGGTGGCACCGGTGTTCACGACTTACGAGGTCGATCCGAAGAAGTGCGCGGTCGTGGTCTGCGACATGTGGGACGACCACTGGTGTAAAAGCGCCTCGAAACGGTGCGGCGAACTCGCCAAGCGAACCGAACCGGTCCTGAAGGCGTACCGCGATCGGGGGATGACGATCATTCACTGCCCGTCGGACACGATGAGCTTTTACAAGGACCACCCGGCGCGCACGCGCGCCCTGGAGGCCAAGAAGGCTACCCCGCCGAAGGCGAAGGAGCTGCCGAACCCGCCGCTGCCGGTGGACGACTCCGACGGCGGGTGCGACGACGAGAGGCCCGCGAAGTCGTTCAAGGCCTGGAGCCGGCAGCACGCCGCCATCACCATCCACGAGGCGAAGGACTACATCACCGACAGCGGCGCCGAGGTGTACAACGTTCTCAAAGAGAAGGGCCTCGACACCGTCCTTGTGCTCGGCGTTCACACCAACATGTGCGTGCTGAACCGCACGTTTGCCATCAAGCAACTGGTGAAGTGGGACGTGCGAACGGTTCTGGTGCGCGACCTGACGGACGCGATGTACAACCCGAAGATGAAGCCGTTCGTGGACCACGACCGGGGTACCCAACTCATCATCGCGTTCATCGAGCAGCACTGGTGCCCGACGACCGAGAGCAACGCGCTGCTCAAGAAGTGACGGTCACGACAGACGCCAGCGGGTAGGTGTGAAACGCGGTGCCGCGGCTCGCGTCGATTCGGTGGCCCGGCCCTTTCATTACGAGCGATTCGATGCGCCGAACGCGAGCGGGGTTTCTCGGAGGCTTGGCGCTTGTGGCGTCGGACGCCGCGCCCGTTGCCGCCGGGATGCCCAGCGTCAACCTCACCGACGCCGCGTCGCTGCGGCTCCAGAGCATTTCGTTTTCCCCGCGTTCGTCTGTTTGACGCCAAAGAATTGACGGAACCGACGGGCGGGCCGCCCGAGTGACGCGAACTCGCGTTACCCCATATCGCGCCCGCCTGATAAGATTCCACCACCCAAACGGGCCGGAACCGCGCGAGGACTGCATGAGCGACCATTACATCTACAACATCCGCAACCTGACCAAGCATTACGGGAAGCGGGAAATCCTCAAGGACATCAACCTGAACTTCTACCCCGGCGCCAAGATCGGGGTGATCGGGTCCAACGGGTCCGGCAAGACCACGCTGCTCCGCATCATGGCCGGCGTGGACAAGGAGTTCATGGGCGAGGCGTGGCCGCACCAGGGCGCGACCATCGGCTACGTCCCGCAGGAGCCGCACCTCACGCCCGGCAAGACGGTCATCGAGAACGTCGAAGAGGCCGTCGCGCCGATCCGCGCCCTGCTGCGCCGCCAGGAAGAGATCGGCGACGAGATGGGGACCGCGGACGAGAAGAAGTTCGAGAAGCTCTCCAACGAAATGGAGCGGCTGCAGGCCCGGATCGACGCGACCAACGCCTACGAACTGGACCGCACCCTCGAGATGGCGATGGACGCCATGCGGCTCCCCCCGCCCGACGCGGCGGTCGAGCGCCTCTCGGGCGGCGAGCGCCGCCGCGTCGCGCTCTGTAAGACGCTGCTCCAGCAGAACGACCTGCTGATCCTGGACGAGCCGACCAACCACCTCGACGCCGAGAGCGTGGAGTGGCTTGAGCACCACCTCGCGGCGTTCCCCGGGGCCGTCGTGGCAGTCACCCACGACCGGTACTTCCTGGACAACGTCGCCAAGTGGATTCTGGAACTGCACGCCGGCCGCGGGTACCCGTTCTCGGGCAACTACTCGGGCTGGATGGAGATGAAGCAGAAGCGGATGGCGGTCGAGGAGAAGCAGGAGTCTGCCAAGAAGAAGCAGCTCGAGCGCGAGCTGGAGTGGGCGCGCAGCTCGCCCAAGGCGCGCATGAGCAAGAGCAAGGCCCGCCTCGCGGCCATTGACAAGCTGCAGGACTCGATCATCGAGGAGGACGACAAGGAGCTGCTGATCCAGATCCCGAGCGGCCCGCCGCTCGGCGACCTCGTCGTGCGCGCCGAGGGGCTGAAGAAGGGCTTCGGCGACGTGCTCCTGTACGACGACCTCACGTTCGACCTTCCGAAGGGCGGCATCGTGGGCGTGATCGGCCCGAACGGCGCCGGTAAGACCACGCTGTTCAAGATGATCGTCGGCCAGGAGCAGCCGGACGGCGGCAAGCTGACCGTCGGCACGACGGTGAAGACGGCCTACGTGGACCAGAACCGCGACGCGCTGGTGGCGACCAATACGATCTTCGAGGAGATCACCGGCGGCACCGACTACATCATGCTGGGCAAGCAGCGGGTCGCGTCCCGCGGGTACTGCGCCCGGTTCAACTTCAAGGGGCCGGACCAGCAGAAGCTGGTGGGCAACTGCTCGGGCGGCGAGCGGAACCGGATTCACCTCGCGAAGCTGTTGCGCAGCAACGGCAACCTGCTGTTATTAGACGAGCCGACCAACGACCTCGACGTGGACACGCTCCGCGCGCTGGAGGAGGCGCTCCTGAACTTCGGCGGGTGCGCGGTGGTGATCTCGCACGACCGCTGGTTCCTGGACCGCATCGCGACCCACATCCTGGCGTTCGAGGGCGACAGCAAGGTGGTCTGGTGCGACGGGAACTTCCAGGTGTACGAGGAGCAGCGCAAGGCCCGGCTCGGCGCTGCCGCCGAACTGCCGACCCGGATCAAATACCGGAAACTCACGAACTGAGTTGCGGGTACTGCCTTCAGCCCGCGGAGCATTGCCTTGCCAATGGTGCGCGAATCGATTATTCGCGAAGCGATTCTCGCCGCGGTCATCTGCGCGGCCGGGATTCCGGCTCATCTGCTTTGGGGAGTCAAAGAGACCGGACCCGGGCGAGCAGAGTTGCTGACCTTCGTCGCGGTAACTTCACTGTTCTGCGCCACGCTGTTCCTTCTGTCTAGCGGAACTGTGGCGTGGGTGTTGCGGCAGAACAACCGACCGGCCCACTCGGCGGCGGACCTCGGATTGTTTGCGATCTGGTGCAGCCTTACGGTGTGGGGTGGGGTTACCACCAGATTCTTGGACTGACTGTTCGGCGGAGGAACGGTATGTCGGACAAAGCGCCGGTCCTGAAAGGCGTTGTCCGCAACGGCGTCATCGTATTCGAGGCGCCGTGGCCGTTGCCGGACGGAACTGAGGTCGAGTTCGTCGTCACCCGGCACGTTTTTACGCCCGAAGAACGCGCCGAGTTTGAAGCTTGGGAAGGCCTGCGCGACGAAGCCTGGGCCATGATCGACCGGTGGGAAGCGGACGCGGCAGGCGAAACACCTCAGTCACACGAGCCGAAATGATCGAACTTCTCGACGCCGTGAAGACCTACACGCAGGGGCGGCGCACGGTGAACGCCGTCCGCGGGGTCACGCTCCGCGTCAACAGCGGCGAGTTCGTGACCATCATGGGACCGTCCGGGTCCGGCAAATCGACCCTCATGCACCTCATGGGCGCGCTCGACACGCCCTCCGGCGGCCGGGCCGTGTTCCACGGGCAGGACCTGCAAACCATGTCCGACCGGCAGCGGTCGCTCCTGCGCCGCGACCGCATCGGGTTCGTGTTCCAGGCGTTCAACCTGCTGCCCACGCTCACCGCCGCCGAGAACGTCGCGCTACCCCTGCTGCTCGCCGGAACGAACCGCCGGCAGGCGCTCCACCGTGCGGCCGAGTGCCTGGAGCGCGTGCTGCTCGCGCACCGGGCCGAGCACTTCCCCGACGAGATGTCCGGCGGAGAGATGCAGCGCGTCGCCGTGGCTCGCGCGCTCGTGGCCGACCCCGAAGCGGTGCTGTGCGACGAACCCACCGGTAACCTCGACACCGCCGCGAGCCGCGAAATTCTGACGCTGCTCTCGAAGCTCCCGGAGCCGGGCAAGCGGGCGGTCATCATGGTCACCCACGACCCCAACGGGGCGTCTTACGGCACCCGCCTCGTGCGCATCCGGGACGGGCTGCTCGAGTCGGACGAGACCGTCCGTAAGTGACCCGGCCCGCCGGCCGTGCGGCCGGCGCCTGTGAAGACAGCAACACTGGTCCACACTGGGCCGCCGCGCGCCGGTGCCCGTGACATCCATTCAAGGGCCGCCGCATGTCGGTGTACCGTCTGCTGGCCGTGCGCTACCTGTTCCAGCGGTGGGACCGGGCCGTGCTCATCATTTCGAGCATCGCCCTGGGCGTCGCCACGCTCGTGTCCGCGCGCATCCTCAACCAGTGCTTCGAGATCGCGGCCCAGGGCACCACCACGCCCGCCGGCAGCGCCGAGCTGTACGTCACCAACGGCGAGGCCGGCGTCGCCCGCGCGCTCGCGGACGAACTCCGCGCGGCCAAGGTGCCGGGGGTGAAGTCCGTTCAGCCGCTGGTGGTCGAACGGGTCTCGCTCCCCGACCTCGACGGGCGGGTCGCGGTTCTGGTGGGCGCGGAAGTGTCGTCCCAACTCCTCACCGACAACAACTCCCTCAAGGTGAAGGTGACCCCGGTCGGCGACATCCCGAAGTGGCAGCTCCTGCCGGTGCTCGCCGCGGTAAAGGACGGCGACCTCACCAAGGCCGGCGATTTGTGGGACCGCATCCCGGCGCGACTGGCGATGGTCAGCCGGTCGATCTACGAGGACTGGAACGGGCGGTGCCAGGCCGCGCTCGCCGCGGGCCAGCCGGCGCCGCCGTTCGTGGTGCGCCACGCCAACCGCGACGCCGTGTGCCTGCCGATCGGCGTCGTGGACTTCGAAGCGGACTCCCCGCTCGCCCCAATGGGCAAGAGCTTCATCGGCATGAGCGTCGGCCAGGCGCTCGGCGTGGTGCGCCCCGCGCCGCCCTACGCCGCGGTCGGCGGCGGCGCGGGCGCGGGCGCGGCGGAATCGCCGTACCCCCCGAAGGTGAACCGCATCGACCTCTTTTTGGAGCCGGGCGCGGACCCGGAAACGGTCCTCGCCGCCGCGTCGCAGGTGGTCGGCCGCCGCGCGGAGGTCCGCACCCCCGACGCCCAGCGCCGCAGCACGCAGGAGATCGTCACCGGGATTCAGGTGGGCGTGCTGATGTGCTCGCTGGGGGCGATGATTATCGGGCTGTTCCTCGTGTACAACGCGATGTCGGTCACCGTCGCGGAGCGCCGGGCGGACATCGGCGTCCTCCGCTCCATCGGGGCCACGCGCACGCAAATCGTGGTGCTGTTCTCGGCCGCGTCCGCGGCCCTGGGGTTCGTCGGCGCGGTGCTCGGGGTGCCGCTCGGTATGCTCCTCGCGGAACTCACCGTCCGGCAGTTCCGCAGCGAACTGGAGTCGATGTTCCTGAACCCCGAGGTGCGGCTCACGCACCTCTCGTGGACGACCGCGGTTGCGGCCGTGGCGGTCGGGACCGGGACCGCCGTGTTCGCCGCACTGGTGCCGGCCCTTCAGGCCGCCGGCGACGACCCGGCGCACGTCGTCCGCCGCTCCGCGGGGCGCGCAAAGGGCATCTGGAACGTGCTCCACCGCTCCGCGTGCCTCGCGCTGATCGTGACCGGGGCGGCCATGATTCTCCTCCGGTTCAACCTCCCCTCTCGCGTGGGGTCGGTCGGTGGGCTCACCCTCGTTCTGGTCGGGCTGCTGCTGGCGTCGCCGATTCTGGTCGCGGTGATGGTGCGGCTGGCGCGGCCGGTCGTGCGCGCGACGGCCCCGTTCACCCTGCGGCTCGCGTTTGACAACCTGTCGCGGGCGCCGGGCCGCACGGGCGTGGTGATCGGCGCGCTGGGGGCCGGGGTCGCGCTGATGTTCCAGACCGCCGGCGTGGGCCGCAGCAACGAGGAGCCGATTCTGTCGTGGATCGAGCAGGTGGTTCAGGCGGACCA
Source organism: Gemmata algarum (assembly GCF_034097035.1). Classification (NCBI taxonomy): domain Bacteria; kingdom Pseudomonadati; phylum Planctomycetota; class Planctomycetia; order Gemmatales; family Gemmataceae; genus Gemmata; species Gemmata algarum. The sequence goes on along the minus strand of NZ_JAXBLV010000217.1, from coordinate 1,011 downwards.
CTTCGTGTTCAACGGGAACATGACCTCCGCGAACAGCTCGAACAGCCCGATGTCGGCGAACGTCGCCCGCGACCTGAAAGGGCTGCCCGGGGTCGAGGACGTGATGAGCATCCGGTACTACCGGCCCGAGTACAACGGGACCGTCGTGTACCTCGTGGCGCTCGACGTGAAGACCTACGCGGGCACGATGCGGCACCGCGCCCCGGAACTGGCGTCGGACCTGGAGGTGTTCCCCGAACTGGACGACACCCACCCCGACCACAGCGGCGCGAACAAGGTGCTGGTGAGCCACAACTTCGTGGAGCGGCACAAGGTCAAGGTGGGCGACACCGTTCTTGTCCCCGGTCCGCGGGGGCCGGTGCCGCTCGTCATCGTCGGGGCGGTACGGGACTACTCGTGGAGCCGCGGCACCATTTTCCTCGACCGCGCCCGGTACGCGAAGCTGTTCGGGGACAACCTGATCGACATCTGTCACGTGTTCGTGAAGCCCGGTGAGACCGGGGGCGCGGAGCCCGCCCTGGATCGGTACGCCGCGGACAAGGGGCTGTTCGTGACCGACCGGTTCTCGCTCCGCAAGTTCCTCTCCGAGCTGCTGAACCGTGTGTACGTCCTGGCGTACATGCAGCAGCTTCTGGTGGGCGTCGTGGCGGCGCTGGGCGTGGTTACCGCGCTGCTCATCTCGGTGCTCCAACGCAAGCGCGAACTCGGGCTGCTGCTCGCGGTGGGTGCCACTCCGGGCCAAGTGCTGCTGTCCGTGCTGGCCGAAGCGTTCCTGATGGGCGCGTTCGGCACGGTCCTCGGCGTCCTCATCGGGCTGCCGATGGAATGGTACGTTCTAAAAGTGATGTTCGTGGACGAGTCCGGCTTCAACCTCGACATGCTGATCCCGTGGAAGGCGACCTTGGGCATCGCGAGCGCATCAATTACGCTCGCGACGCTCGCGGGACTGCTCCCGGCGTGGCGTGCGATTCAGACGCGCATCCCGGACGCCATGCAATACGAGTAGGCTGA
>NZ_JAXBLV010000216.1:0-42420 GCF_034097035.1 Gemmata algarum | reverse complement strand
CCCGTCAGATTGATGCGCGTTTCCTGAGCTATCGCTATGGCAACTTAAGGCACGGCATGATACTCTGTTATTATGCGGAGCGATTTTTAAGCAGCGACCGCGGCTTCCTCTCCCGGAAGCGTTTACTCAATGCCTAAAAGCGAGCAATTTGCGCCGCCGTTACCCGAAATTGTGGGCAGCGCGCCCGCCATGCAAGACGTTTACCGACTGGTGCGTCTGGCTGCGCCTGCGCCCTCATCCGCAACCGTTCTGCTGATCGGCGAAACCGGTACCGGTAAGGAAGTGATCGCCAAAGCGGTTCATAAACTGAGCCGCCGTGCGGACGGTCCGTTCATCCGTGTAAACTGCGGCGCGCTGCACGAGAACCTGCTCGAAAGCGAACTGTTCGGGCACGTCAAAGGTGCGTTCACCGGGGCCATCGAGAACAAGCCCGGTCGGTTCGAGGCCGCGCACGGCGGCACCATCTTTCTCGACGAGATCAACAGCACCACGCCCAAGCTCCAAGTGAAGCTGTTGCGGGTGCTGCAAGAGCGCGAGTTCGAGCGGGTGGGTGAGAGCCGCACCATCCGCGTTGATGTGCGCGTTATTGCGGCAACCAACACCTCACTCGAACAGGCGGTCGAAGAGGGCGAGTTTCGCGAAGACCTGTACTACCGGCTCAACGTCATCCCGATCGCGCTGCCGCCGCTGCGCGAGCGCCGGGACGACATTCCCCTGTTGGCTCAGTACTTTCTGAAACGCTACGGCGACCAGCACAAGTGCTCGGTGCCCGAACTGACCCCGCTGGTGATCGACGCCTTGAAGGCACACGACTGGCCGGGGAACGTGCGGGAACTCGAGAACACGCTGGAACGGCTCACGATATTCGCCGACGGCGGGCCGCTCACGGCGGACCTGCTGCGGTTCGGGCGCGCGCGGCCGGTGATCCGCGCGGCCCGCGGTGCGGCGCCGGCCGACGTGCCGTCTCTGATCCATTCGCTGGTGCGGGCAGGAATGCACGCCCCGCGCCCGCCGCACGTCAAGCTCCACAAGTTCCTCGTCGATGGGGTGGAGCGAGAGCTGATCGAGGAGGTTTTGCGCGAGTGCGGCGACAACCAGGTGAAAGCCGCGGACCGTCTCGGCATCAACCGGAACACGTTGCACAAAAAGCGCGAGGCGTACCGTGACGCCGACTCCGGCGGTCCCGAGCCCGGCGCGGGTGATGGGCCGCCCGATTCGTCCGCCGCCGCGGGGTGAGGTCGCTCCCGCATCGTCCGCTCCGCCGGCCCGCGGTAGAATCACTTCGACCGTCGAACCGATGGGAGAGGCGTCATGCGTTGCGGGGCAGCCTTCGTGCTTGTGTTGGCTCTGTGTGTCGCGCTGCGCGGCACCGCGGACGACAAGAAGGGTGAGAAGCCACTCGATCCCGAACTGAAGAAGCTTCAAGGTCGGTGGGAACTCACGTACCACGAAACCGCGGGACAGGACGACACCAAAGAGTGCAAATGGGTCATGGTGGTAGACGGGGACCGGTGGACGGTGACGGACGGAGACGGCGGCACCTCGAAGGGAACACTTCGCCTGGACCCGACCAAGAAGCCCAAACAACTCGCGTACACGATCACCGGGGCGGACGGCGATCAAGAGTTCATTGGCATCTACGAACTGGACGGCGACACGTACAAGACCTGCGACGTGGCCAAGGGCAAGGAGCGGCCGACCGAGTTCGCGACGAAGGAAGAAACCGGTCAGGTCGCGGCCTGGAAGCGCGCCAAGGTGAAGGACTGAGCGCCGTGTTCCCCGTTCTCCTCGATCTGACGGACAGACGGACGGTCGTCATCGGTGGCGGCGCCGTCGGCGCACGAAAGGTGTCGGCGCTCCTCGCGGCGGGGGCGGCGGTGTGCGTGGTTGATCCGCGCAGTGCTCTCTCGCTTCCGCCTGACGTGGTTCACATCGGCGAAGCGTATCGGGCCGAACATCTCGAAGGCGCGGCTCTGGCGTTCGCGTGCGCGACGCCCGAGGTGAACGCCCGGGTCGTCGCGGACGCCAAGAAGCGGGGCGTATGGGTCAACGCTGCCTCTTCCCCTCATGAGGGCGATTTCACGCTGCCCGCGGTGGTGCGCCGCGGCGAGTTCGCGCTCGCGGTGAGCACCGGCGGCGCGTCGCCGGCGCTGGCCCGCCGGGTGCGCGAGCGGCTCGAAGCCGAATACGACGCGGCGTTCGGGGAGTGGGTGCGGGTGCTCGCCGAGGTGCGCGTCGAGGTGCTGGCGCGGGTACTGGATGAGGATCGGCGGCGGGAACTGCTCGACGGGTTCGCGGATTGGAGCTGGCTGGAGCGGTTGCGGACCGAAGGGGCCGGACCGGTGCGGGAGGCGATGCTCGCGCGGTTGTAGAACCGGCCTTCCACCGCCTACGATTCGGGCAGCACCTTCCCACGGGCCGCGAGCAACCTACCGAGCTGGTCGGCGCTCAGCCGCGGGTCGTCGGTCAGAAGCGTGCCGAGTTCGGTAAGGATAAAGTCTTCCAGCTCTTCGCCGTCCCATCCGTCTGCGATCAACTTTCCGCCGATGTGTTCGAGCGCGCGGTCGCGGAGCTTGTCCGTGCGGCGGGTCAGGGTGCCCTCGTTCAGCCCGAACAGCTTCGCCGCCTCGCGCTGGCTCAACCGGTACCGCCACCGCAGGCCGAGCAGCAGGCGCTCGTCGTCGTCGATGGTGCCGAGCCACTCGCGGGCGGCCGAGACGAACGTCTCGTGCCACCGGTCGGAGGCGTTCGCCTTCGGCCCGGTGTCCATCGGCAGCGCGATCTCGTCGTCGGGCAGCGCGGTCACCCCGGCGTGCTGCCGGAGCTTAGACAGGTGCCAGTTTTGGAACACGCGGATGAGCCAGGGGGCCAGCGGGCGCTGGCCGTCGTACCGTGCCAGCACCGGCAGCGTGCCCTCGCTCTCGGGCGCGATCAGGTTGCTCCAGAACTCCGAAACCGCCGTTTCCTGGCGCTCCTCGTTCCGCGGGTACAGGCGCACCGCCCGCGCCCGGAGCGCGTCCACGAGCAAGCAGTCGCTCCGCCCCGTGCGGGCGTTGAACAGCGACTCCCACGCGCCGTTTTGCCCCTCCAGGCACCCGACACACACCAGCCAGTCCACCGCGTACAGCCCTTCGAGGTACGCGGTCCAGCCGACCGCCCCTGTGGCCTTGGGCAGGAAGATACCGAACGTGCGCCGAAGGTGGGCCAAGAACGTACTTTCCGAGAGCTTGACCGCAGGTAACTGCAGACGGGCGAAGTGGTAAAGTAACGTGACCCGGCCGCGGTCCGCGGGGCTGAGCGTCGGCGGGTCCGCGGGTGGCGTCGGTGAGCTCACGTGACCGGTCCGGTGCGGATGAATCCAGACTCTCTCATGATACGCATTTCGGCCCGGGGTTCGCAGGTGGCCGGGGCGCGGGGGCCGGTTCACCGCGGGGTGAACGTTAAAATCTGAACGTTGGACGGCGCGTCTGGCGCCGGCTCCGCGGGCGAGAGTGCGGTGCCTAGGCCCAGCGGCGTGACTTTCCGTCGGCTGAACGTCCCGAGCTTCGTCGCTCCGGCGGCCTTCAGGTGTTCGGCCACAACTTCCGCCTGCTTGCGGGTTAGCTCGAGTGCTACCGCCGGAACGATGTGCTTGTCCCGCGGGTCGTGGAACGCGGCCACGACCACTTCGGACCCCGCGACCCGGTTCTGGTTGAGCCAGTCGGCCACGCCGTCCATGTGCCGCCGGCCCTCGGACGTGAGCGTGGCGGTGCCGGGCTCGAAAATGTCTTTCGATTGGAACAGCGCCTGGTGCCGGTTCATTGTCGGGCGAACGAGCAGCGCGACCGAGTCCTCAACGTAGCTGCGCACGATCGGCATTTTGCTGAGCGCGTCGGTGCCCTGTCTTACGGACCGGAGGGTGTCGCGGCCGTCGGAAACGAACCCGTTCAGGTTCCCCATCTCGGCTTCCATCCCGACCAGCACCTTGCGCAGCGTCGCCAACGTGCCGCGCGCGTCCTCGTATAAGGCGTCGTCGCTGACGAGCTTCGCCAGAGTGCCGTTGCTGTCCTCAACGCCCTTGATGAAGCTCTTCGCAGCCGCGACCGTTTCGCGCGACTCGGCGGCAAGTTGCTTGACCTCCGCTGCGGTGCCCTTGGCCTCTTTTGCGAGATCGCGCACCTCGGCGACGGCCTCTTCGATCTGGAAGGGCTTTACTCCGCGGAGCCGACCGCTCGCCAGAACGCCCTTCGTCGGATCGCCGGGGCGAACGCTGATGACTTTCGAGCCGAGCAACCCGGTGCCGTGGACCTGCGCGTCCGCGTCGGCGTACAGGCGGTTCGCGTACCGCGCCTGGATCTTCATGCGGATCGTCACTTCGGCGCCGGGACCGTCGTGGTCAGGGTACTCGACCGCGACCACCTGGCCGGCGTCAACGCCGCGCAAGCGGACCGGCGTTCCCGGGGTGATGTCGTGAGCTTCGGGAAAGCCCGCGGTCAGTTCGACCGTGTCGGCCCAGGCGCCCTGCTTGTCTGCAATGCGGGCGATACCGTACCCACCGAGTGTGAGGGCCACCAAAACGACTAACCCCAGCGCAACGGCCTGCCGGCGCGACAGCGATTGTGACACGGGAACTCGCTCCGTTGGTGTGCAACGACGCGGCATTATACCCTTCGCTGTGTCCCCGATCGTCTTGTGCTTTTTGCTCAGAAGTGAAAACCCGGGCGGCGGCAGGTTTCGACCTGCCGCTACTCGCGAAGCGGACTGCGCGACGCACGCGATCGGGCACAGATCGCTAATCGATATCTTGTTCGAACCCAACGCGGACCGCGGCTCGAACCCACTCCCACTCGGTGCTTTCGCCGCGCTCGTGCCAGCCGGAACGGAGTTCGTTCTCTGCGGAGCGAAACGGTAAGCCCTGGAACCGCTCGCGGGCGCGCTCGCCGTATCGCATCGCGCGGCGCAGTGCGGCCGGGTCAACCGACCGCGGTTGCGTGACCGCGCCACCGTACAAGGTGATGCTCACGTCCGTTGCATCCTCGGTGTGGTCACGCATCGCCAAATCTCCGTCACTTTCAAAGCGATCGGGCCTTTTGGCCGCAAAAAAAGTGCCGTAAGTGGGCGTTCGGTATCCCGTTCGCAACAAGGCAAGTGGAGTTGCGGTTCGCGCTGTATAGGGACCGTAGGTGCGAACGTTCTCCTCAACACACAGGGAGAAACAGGAGCCGCCGACCCGACCCGCCACAGAATCGGAAATAAGAGTGTCGGCGTCACGCGTTCCGTTTCTCGGAATTCAACCGGGGAAGAGCCATGCGGTTACTGAGCGCAGTGTTTCTGATCGCCCTTATTGGCGGGGTCGGTTACCTGACGTATGTGAACAACCACACAACGGCGGTCAGTGCCGGCACTTGGCACGGCGACCTGCCGCTGCCGGCGCTGGTGGGCGGTGTGTACGTGCTCGGGATGGTAAGCGGGTGGTGGCTGATCGGGCTGACGAAGCGATCCTGGCAACGGGTCACCGAACCCGAGCGGGCGTGAGTCCGGGTGTGCATGGGTGCGGGCGACCTGACCTCGATCAGGTCGCCCGCCCCCGTGCGCACCCGTGGCATTACCCTTCGCCGATCATTTGTCGGAACTCGGCCTCGTTGATGATCTTGACGCCAAGTTCTTTCGCTTTGTCGGCTTTACTACCGGGTTTATCACCAACTAGTACGAAGTCGGTCTTCTTGGAAACGCTTCCACTTGACTTGCCGCCTGCGTCTTTGATCGCCTGTTCGATGCTGATGCGATCGTAATTAACCAGCGTACCGGTTACTACGACGGTTTTCCCGGCCAGTGGCAGGCCCCCGGTCGGGGCGGCCTTCTTGTCGTGCGTCATCTTGATGCCGAGTTCCTTCAACTCCGCGACCAGCTTTTTTCCCATGTCGCTGTCGAAGAACGCCCGCACGAACTGTGCGCGTTTCGGCCCGAACCCTTTGATCCGGGCCAAGTCCTCGGGCGATGCGGCGATAATCAGGTCGATGTCGGGGAACTCTTCGACCAGCAGGTCGGACATGGCCTCGCCGACCATGTAAATGGTGAGCCCCGGCAGCAGCCGCGCCAGCCCGCGCCCCTTGCTCGCCGCGATCCCGTCGAGGAGGTTCTGTGCCTTTTTGTCCTTGAACCCCTCCAGCGCCAGCAGTTGCGCCTTCGTGAGCCGGTACAGGTCGGCGACGGATTTGACGAGTTCCGTGTCGACGAGCTGGACCGCCACCTCACGGCCGAGCCCGTCGATCTCCATCCGCGTCTTCTTGGCGAACCCTTCGAGCCGCTTCGCCAGTTGCGCGGGGCACACGCCGGTGTTCGCGCAGATGAAGTTGTAGCTGCTCGCCGACTCCTCCCGCTCCACGGGGCCGCCACACTTCGGGCACTTGTCCGGCCACGTGATGACCTGTTCCGCGCCGGTGCGGTCGGCCTTCATCACGTCCACCACTTGTGGGATGATCTCGCCCTTTTTCTCGACCACCACCGTGTCGCCGATGCGCACGTCGCGTTCGGCCACCCAGGACGCGTTGTGCATACTGGCGTGGGTAACCGTGGTGCCGGCCAGTTGAACGGGCGGGTCGAACGTCGCGACCGGGGTCAGCTCGCCGAACTTGCCGAGGTGGAACACCACCTTCCCGAGCTTCGTCGTCGCCTGCTCGGCCTCGAACTTGTATGCCTTGGCCCACTTGGGTACCTTCGCGGTGTACCCGATGCGCTCGCGCTGCGCCCAGTCGTTTACCTTCACGACGATGCCGTCGGTGTCGTAGGCCAGCTCCTTGCGCTTCGGCTCCCACTCCCGGCAGTAGGCGATCACCTCGTCGATGCTGCCGCACACCCGCTCGTGCGGGTTCACCGGGAACCCGAACTCTTTCAGCTTCGCGAGCATCGCGGCCTGGGTCGTGATGGCGAGCCCGCCGATGTCGCCGGAGCCGTAAGCGAAGAACGCGAGCTTCCGCGTGGCGCACTCGCGCGGGTCTTTCAGCTTGAGTGTTCCGGCGGTGAGGTTACGGGCGTTCTTGTACGGCTCCTGGTTGCCTTTCGCCTGCTCGGCGTTGATCCGCGACAGTTCGCCGCGGGTCATGTAGACTTCGCCGCGGACCTCGAAGATTGCCGGCGGGTTGCTCGTTTTGAGCTTTAAGGGGATGGCGGCGATGGTTTTGACGTTGTGCGTCACGTCGTCGCCGACGGTGCCGCTGCCGCGGGTGGCGGCGAACGCGAGCACCCCGTTCTCGTAGGTGATCGACATCGACACGCCGTCGATCTTCAGCTCCGTCACGTACTCGACCGCGGCCCCCGGGCCGACCGCTTTGCGCACGTCCGCGTCGAACTTGCGCAGGTCGCCCTCATCGTAGCTGTTGTCGATGCTGAGCATCGGGGTCTTGTGCGTGACCTGCTTGAACCCCGGGATCGGCTGCCCGCCGACCCGCTGCGTCGGGCTGTCGGGCGTGACTAGGCCCGGGTTCGCCCGCTCGATGTCCGCGAGTTCTTTCAGCAGCGTGTCGAACTCGCGGTCCGAAATGACCGGGGCGGCTTCAACGTAGTAGAGGTAGTTGTGGTGGTCGAGCTGCTTGCGCAGCTCGGCGGCGCGTTCCGCGGGCGGGGTCGGGGCGGCTGTGGCCACGGCGAAGCCTCGGCTGGGTGTTCGGGTCGGGTTCAACACCGGGATTGTGCCGTGAACGCCGCGGCGTCGCAAGCTTGGCAGCCGCTAACGGTGCGGGCGCGGCCCAGCTCTCGACGCGCAAGCCCGGCACCGCAGACAGCTCGGAATCGGTGGTCACGACCGTGCAGTTCCCGAGCGAAAAGGCAATGGCCGCGATCTGAATGTCGATTTGTTGCATCGGCCGACCGGTGCGCCGCAACTCCGCGGCAATTCGGCCGTACTCTTCTGCGGCTTCGTTCGTGTACGGCCACACGCGCAGCGAGGGCTGCGCGGCCCGGAGTTCACGAAGGGCACGCTCACGTGATGTGCTGTTTTCCGCTCCGTAATGAAGCTCCCCGAGGACAGAAACGCAGGTGCCGATCACGTTACCGCGGCGCACTTCGTCCCGTGCCCGAGAATAAACGGGATCGCGACGGGCGATGTAAAGGCCGGCAATGCCGGTATCGAGTCACTGCCACGGCCCGCTCCCCTCGCGGGACCATTTCTCCCACTGCGATAGCTGAAACGCTTTATCGCCCGCCCGAACGCGTTCCCAAGCGGCGAGCTCGTCATCTGACATCCAGGGTCCGAATGCGTCCATCAGGGCGAGGCGTTTCTGAATCGCCTCGGCGCTGTCGTCATCATCTTCTGGGAGTGGCGCCGCGATCGTTACCTGTGTCCCTTCCGGTAAGGTGATCGGTCCGTCAAGGACCACTTTGCCGTCCCGGATTGTGCCACGAATCGTGCTCATCAGAGTGCTCTCCGCCCGGCGCCTGTTCGCCATTGTAACACGGGCCGGCGTGGCCGGCTCAGCGGCGAAACGTGCTCGTACCGAACTGACCCGAGAGCGGGTTGTACGTGCCGTAACTGTATTTCGCCTTGTGCGTGAACGGGTTCGTGAAGTGACTCGTCCGGCGCACCGAACCTACGATCGGCTGCAACTGCGCGACCGCCGGTGCCGGAGTCACGCTCAGTGGGTTGACAGTTGCTGTCGGAACGGTCGTACCGCTTTTCTTCACCCATCCCGCGTCCACGTGCCCCGCGACCAACACCTGCACCAGCGCCGCAATCAGGATGCGCTTCATGTTCGCTCTCCGTGAAAACTTGCCCAGTTCAGCCATCTTTTCGGCTGCGGACCGGGCCGGAGAGGAATTGAACACGCGGCGGATGTCCGCGCGAGAGACGTGAATGCCGGTTTACGCCGGTTATGCGCGGGCGCCGGGCACACGCACAACCGGAGGCATGTGCCCGGTGGCTCGGATTTCCTACGCGACCCAGTTGGCGTCGGTTGCGGCGAAGTTCACCAGCTCCTCGTCCTTGAACCACAGCGCGATTTCGATCGCGGCGTTTTCCAGGCTGTCGCTGCCGTGAACGAGGTTGTTTTGCACGCTCAGCGCGAAATCGCCGCGGATCGTGCCCGGCGGGGACTTCGCGCCGTCGGTCATGCCCATCAGCGTGCGGCACACCGCGACCGCCTCACGCCCCTCCCACACCAGCGCCACCGTCGGGCCGCTGGTGAGGAACGTGAGCAGGCTCTCGTAGAACGGCTTGCCCTTGTGGACCGCGTAGTGCTTCTCGGCCAACTCGCGGGACACCTGCACCAGCTTCAAGCCCGCGAGCCGCAAACCCTTGCGCTCGAAACGGGCGGTGATCTCGCCGACTAGGCGGCGCTGAACGGCGTCGGGTTTCAGGAGGATGAGAGTACGCTGCGTCGTCATGAACCACCGATAAACGGGTAACGGGTTCCGGTCATGGTGCGGAACCGGTGCGGGTTCGTCTACTGCCGGGCGCTCGGGTGCAGACCGGCGTGTACTCTTTCGGCGGGACCGGGTACGATTTCGGCACCGGGCGCCCGTTACTCCCGAACTGCTGCCCACAATGGCAATTACGCACAGTCACAAGCTGGTCTTACCGGCCGACGCGAACCACCACGGCACGCTCTACGCCGGGGCGATGCTCCGGCTGGTGCTGGAAGCTGGGTACGCGACCGCGTGGAAGCACATCGGCCCGGAAGCGAACCTGGTGCTCCGCCGGGTGTTAAACATGGAATGCCTGCGCCCGGTGCCGGTGGGCGTAGTGGTTGAGATCCAGGGCGCGGTGCTCCACCGCACCTCCGCGTACCTCGTGTGCGGGCTGGTCGGGATGCCCTGGGATGACGGCACGCAGTGGGCGGAGGCGCTGTTCGGGTTCGCCCAGGTGAGCGCGGACGGCAAACTGACCCACTTTCCGGACCACCTGCCCGCCGTGAGCCGACCGGCCGGCGAGGTGTGGGAGCGGCTCGAAAAGCGGATGAACAAGCTCCTGCGCCTGCGGTGAGTTCAGCGACGCAGAAAAGGCGGGTTCACCGCAGAGGGCGCGAGAGTGCGCAGAGAGAACGAAGGCACCAAGGGAAATTGCTTACCTCTTGGTGCCTTCGTTCTCTCTGCGCACTCTGCGGTGAACCCGCCTTTATATTTAGGACGTGTCACTTTCCGAGCTTGCGGCGGAAGAAGTCCATCGTCCGCTTCAGCCCCTCGTCGCGGTCCACCTTCGGCTCCCAGCCCAGCAGTTGCCGGGCGCGCGCGATGTCGGGCTGGCGCACCTTGGGGTCGTCCTGCGGGAGCGGCTTGAACACGATCTCGCTCTTGCTCCCGGCCAGCTTCTTGATTTCCTCCGCGAACTCCAGGATCGTGATCTCCGCGGGGTTCCCGAGGTTCACCGGGTCGTGGTGGTCGGTGGGCAGCAGCCGCCAGATCCCCTCGACCAGGTCCGACACGTACTGGAAGCTCCGGGTCTGGTCGCCCTTACCGTAAACGGTGATGGACTCGCCCATCAGCGCCTGGTACATGAAGTTCGGCAGCACGCGGCCGTCGTTCAGCCGCATGCGCTCGCCGTAGGTGTTGAAGATGCGGATGATGTGCGTGTTCACCCCGTGGACCCGGTGGTACGCCATCGTGATCGACTCGGCGAACCGCTTGGCCTCGTCGTACACGCCGCGCACCCCGATCGGGTTCACGTTGCCCCAGTAGCTCTCCTTTTGCGGGTGCTCGAGCGGGTCGCCGTACACCTCGCTGGTGCTCGCCAGCAGGTACCGCGCGCCGTGCGCCTTCGCCAGCCCCAGCGTGTTGTGCGTGCCCAGCGACCCGACCTTGAGCGTGGGGATCGGGTGCTCCAGGTAATCGACCGGGCTGGCCGGGCTGGCGAAGTGCAGCACGTTGTCCAGTTTCTCGCGCACCTTGAGCGGGTTCGAGATGTCGTGGCCGATGAACCGGAACTTTGGGTTCACACGGAGGTGGTCCAGGTTCGCGAGGTCGCCGGTGATCAGGTTGTCTACCGCGATAACTTCGTGCCCCTCGGCTAGGAACCGCTCGCACAGGTGTGAACCGATGAACCCGGCCCCGCCGGTGATGAGGGTGCGCACTCGGTGAACTCCAAAGGTGTCGTTGGAAACGCACAGATGGAGATATGAATTAGACCGGCCGCCCGACACCGAAGTTGGCGGAAGATGCCGAAGAAATCGCGCTCGCCGGTGAGGCGCCGCCGTAAAGGTAGATGTATTGTCTCATTTTAGCCTGCCTTCACGCGCGGGACACGCCGCCACTCGTTATTCAAACTGTTGTGTCCGACTTTCCGTCCCGGCTCGCGCCCGGTCACTTTGCGGCCCAACGCTGTTCTGTTTCGGTCGGTCATCGGGCGAATGTTGCGACCGTTACCGGGCAGTGATCAGGGTTGCCTGGACGGCGTGCGCTAAAGTACAAGAAACGTCAAGCCTACGTCGAACGTGATGTGTCGGAAGGCGCCCCACGTTAAGGAGCAGGCACGAGAAGGAGTTCTCCACATGCGCGACGCTTTGCGTCCGGGCCTGTCGCTGCTAGAACTGCTGGTCGCGGTGGCCATCATTGGGGTGCTGATCGGGTTGTTGTTGCCCGCTGTGCAAAAGGTGCGGGAAGCCGCGATCCGGTCGCAGAGCCAGAACAACCTCAAGCAGATTGGGCTCGCTCTGCACACCCGCGCGGATGCCCGATCTGCACGATTGCCTGAGATCGATGGTGGGCTCAGCCGTCGTCGGTTCGGTCCAACCCCTCACATGGCTGCGGCGAAAGGTATGGACGGTGCTGTGCTGCACCCGAGCATAGGCTACCCAACCGGGTACTTCCGAATGCTCGTCAGCCCAGCGGACCCGACGCTCACGGCCCGCCGCGCGCCGATCGACGGTTCTGATCCAACGAGCGGCGCGCCGTTGGTGCTTGACCGGTCGGACGAACCGGCAACAAGTTATTGTTCTAACGCTTTCGTATTCACGAACCGCCCGACCCTCAATGCCAGTTTCCCAGACGGGCTCTCCCAGACGATCTGGTTTGCAGAGAGGTACGCCCAATGTCGTAGTTCGGCATCGGATTACACCAACACCATATTTGGCCGGGCAACGTTTGCTGACGGGGGGCCAGTTCTCGGCGGTGACAATCTCGGACACGTGTATCCAGTTAGCGCCGGTTCCCCGCCGGTTGCAAATCCGAGTCGTCTGGGAGCGACCTTTCAAGTGCGACCAACTCCCGACAACTGCGACCCGTCCGTACCACAGACGCCGCACGCGAGCGGGATGCTGGTCGGCTTGGGAGATGGCTCGGTGCGCACCGCCGGGGCCGGGATCCGGGCCGAGGTGTTCTGGGCGCTGGTGACGCCGGCCGGCGGCGAGGTGCTCGGGGACTGGTAGCGGCGCCTGCCCGACGAAAACGAACGAGCCGCGGAATCTCCGCGGCTCGTTCGTTTTCGTCGGGCAGGCGCCGGGTTTACTTCTCGTCCTGGGGCGCGGAGCGCTCACGGCACCGCCCGAGCGCTTGCACTGGAGCGCAGCGCGGAACCACGATTACGGGGTTGCCCCAGCCCGCGCTGCGCTCCAGCGCAAGCGCTCGGACAGCGGTGCTGGAACAGCGCTCCCCGCGCGGGGTGAGATGGTACTGGCTCGGCCGACGCAACATCGGCCTGCTGCAACGCAGCGAGCTAAACCGTGCCTGCGAATCGCAGTGCGCCCGCCCGACTTCGTTGGCAGTGTAACCGCGGGTACCGTCGGTCGCAAGGTTCGTCTCGCGGCGCCCGGCCGGGTTGGGGTACCATCCCGGCCCGAAGCGTGTTCGTGGAGTCGCGCCGATGTCGCGTATCGCTTGCGTGCTGCTCCTGGTCCTCTGTTCGGCACCGGTGCGCGGGAGCGAATTGCCGCACGGGGCGGCCGTGCGGCTCGGCGACGACAGGTTCCGCGCGGGCGGGAGCGTCTCGCACCTCGCGCTTGCGCCCGACGGCAAGCGGTACGCCACCGCGCACACCGCAACGCCCGACCGGGTCGCGGTGACGGTGTGGGACGCGGACACGGGCCGTCGGGTTCACGAACACCTCGTAAGCGCAAAGTTGTTCAAGGGGCTTGTGTGGGGCGCTCGCGGGGCGTTCGCGGTTGCGGGCCGCGCCGAACCCGGGACCGACGGCCAACCGGGTGCGGAAGTTCCGGACGACTTTTGTGTGTGGGACTTCACCGACCCGAACGGCGCGCCGCCACTCGTGGAGTTGCCGCAGGTCGCCGAGCGCGGTCCCGTGGCACCCGCCCGGGCCGCGTACACCGACTTCCGTTTCAGCGCCGACGGCTCACGGCTCGCGGCCCGGTGGGTGTCCGCGGACGAAAAGCACGCGGTTCGGGTGTTCGACCTGAAACCGGCTGCCACCGCCGCGAAACTCACCCGTGTCGCCAACATCGACCTCGGTGCCGAAGGCCCCGACGGTTTCGGCTTCTCGGCCGACGGCGAAACCCTGATTACGGTTCGCAAGCTGAACGACCCCGAACGTGGCGCGCGGGAGGCCGTTGTGACGGCGTGGCCCGTTGACGGCGGTAAGCCGAAACGACCGGTGCGCGTGCCCGACGGCCCACGGCTCATGTTCGCGCCGGACGCCCGCTCGCTCGCCGTGTTCGCCACGGACGACCGGGAGTGGGGCTTCGACGTGGTCCCGATCGCCGCGCCGGACACGTCTCCGCCCCGCGCGCGGCAGCGGTTCCGCTGGCCGCTGCCGCACCCCGAAGCCGAAGCGCGCGACGGGGGCGGGTTCGCGTTCTTCCCGACGGGCGACAGACTGGCAGTTGCGACCGGGCGGGGCACACTGGTCCTCGACACCTTACGCGGGAAGGAACTGGCGCGGCTCGAAGGGCACGCGGACACGCCCGGTGCGGTCGCCGTGTCGGCGGACGGCACCCGCATCGCGACCGCCGACGGGTTCGGTCTCGTGCGCCTGTGGGACGCGAAAACGTTCCGCTCGCTGCACGAGGCCCCGGGACACCGCGCTCCGGTCGTGCATGCTGAATTGTCGCCGGACGGTAAGCGCCTGCTGACCTGGGCCGAGGACGAAACGGTGCGGTTCTGGGACCTCGCCACCGGTCAGGAGCTGCGCGCGTTCGCGGGCGCTCCCGGGTTGGGGGAAACGCGCTCCCGCGGCTCGCGCCCGACGTTCGCGCCCGACGGAACCGCCATTCTGTTCAGCACCAAAGACCGGCTCGTCGGGCGCGATTTACAAACCGGACTCGAGATTCCGCTGCCGGGCGATCTGGCGAACTCGAAGCCGCGGAACGTGGTGTTCGCTCCCGACGGTAAGTCCGTGTTGACGTGGGCGGATGCGGACCCGCCGGTCACAGTGTACGACTGGCCCGGTGGGAAAAAGCGGTTCGACGTTTCCCCCGACGGGCCGGTGCGCCCGGCACACTTTTCTCCCGACGGGGCCGCCGTGTTCGCCGACGTGCGCCGCGACCGGCGCTGGGACGCGCGAACCGGCAAGGAACTGGCACCGACGCGCCCCGACGGGCGCTCCGATGCCTCGTAT
Source organism: Gemmata algarum (assembly GCF_034097035.1). Taxonomy (NCBI): domain Bacteria; kingdom Pseudomonadati; phylum Planctomycetota; class Planctomycetia; order Gemmatales; family Gemmataceae; genus Gemmata; species Gemmata algarum. The sequence goes on along the minus strand of NZ_JAXBLV010000216.1, from coordinate 27,947 downwards.
CCGCTCGTCGCGCTGCGCCCGAATCCGCTGTGGCTCGTTCAAGACCTGCGTGACGAAACGCCGTGTGTCGTCGCGAGCGGGACACACACACCGGTTCCGCACATCCGGCTCGGCCGGGCGCGCGGCGACACGCCCACGTTCGCAGAGTCGCGGGTCGCCGTTTCCCCGACCGGTACCCTTCTCGCCGTCGAAAGTGACGGCCCCGCACGCGCGGTTCTGCTCGAAGCCGCGACCCAGACGGTCCGGCGCGAGTTGCGCGGGCACCGCGGGGCGGTGCGGATCCTGGGGTTCACACCGGACGGCGCGAAACTGCTTACGGCAGGGGGCGACCACACGGTTCTGGTGTGGGACGTGCGGCTTCAATCCGTGCCGCTTCCGGACGTGGTGAAACGGGAAACGAACGCGGCCAAGCTCTGGGAGGTGCTCGCGACCGGTTCGGCGGGGGAGGCGTACCTCGCGATGTCGCGACTCAGCCGTGAGCCCGACGCGGCGGTGAAGATGGCCCGATTGCGGCTCAAACCGGCCGTGACGAACCGCACCGAGAGCGAAGCGAGCCGAATCGCGGACGTACGCGGGATCGAGCTGCTGGCGGCGCTGGGCACGAGCCCGGCCCGCGAGCTATTGGAGGAACTGGCGGGCGGCGAGGCGGCGGCGTTTCGCACCCAGGGAGCCCGGCGCGCGCTGGAACGTAACACGCGGTAACGAGCCGTTGGCCCGGTCTTCTGGAGTGGTGATGCCGCGAAGTAGAATCGCGCAAACCGCTGACCGGGAGATCGCGATGAGTTCTGCGAAGCTGGGGCTAAAGGCGGCCGCGCTTGTCGGCGCCGTGTTGTGTGTTGGTGCGTTCGTGGCGTACCGCGCCGGGGCGTTCTCCGCCGCGCCGAGTCCACCCACTCCGTCACCCCATTCTCAATCGAGTGATGTGCCCGGATCCGAATCCGATCCGTCCGCTACGCCCCCGACCTTTTTAGGTGGCTCGAAGTCGATCGTGATCATTGATCCGCCGGGAGCGGTGCTGTCCGGAACTCCTGCCACGCCACCTGCGCCCAAGCCGTGATCGTGCCGAGCGGCCGCGTGGTTTCCACCCGAACGACTCACCTTTTGTGGGACGGGCATGGGCCTCATCTCCCTTTTACTTGCAACCGGCGCTAGCCTGTTGGGTCTTGCCGCCGTGCTGCGCCCGCTGGAAGTGCTGTTCCCCGCGAAGCCGGGACAGAAGCTGTTCCGCCCCGGCTGGGCACTCGACCTGTCATTTTTTCTGGGGCAGTACCTACTCTGGAACGGGTTGGTGTTCTGGTGCTTGTGGCACTCCCGTGGTGCAATCGGCCGGTTGGTCCCGCCCGAGTTTGCGCAAGCCGTGGCGGGGCAGCCGTTCGGGCTCCAGGTGATGGAGGTGGTGCTTCTGAGTGACTTTTGCGTGTACTGGGGGCACCGGCTCCAACATCGGTGGAACTTCTTGTGGCGGTTCCACGCGGTGCATCACAGTGCCGAACACCTCGACTGGCTGGCGGCTCACCGTGAGCACCCGCTGGACACGGTGTACACGATGACGCTCATCAACCTACCCGCGTTCGTACTCGGCTTCCCATTAGAGACGCTGGCTGGGTTCATTGCGTTTCGTGGGGTGTGGGCGATCTACATCCACTCGAACGTGCGGCTCCCGCTCGGCCCGTTGCGCCCGCTGCTCGGCGCGCCGGAATTGCACCATTGGCACCACGCCCGCGATCGCGACGCCGGCAACTATGGGAACGTGTGCCCGCTCATGGACGTGTTGTTCGGCACCTACGTGTGCCCGGATCGCGAGCCAGAGGCGTTCGGTATCAACCAGCCCGTCCCATCGACGTGGCTCGGTCACATGACTCGTCCGCTGCTCCCACGCGGTACGGGAGCGGCGGACGAAGAACAACGAGTTGTGACGAACGCTGGTGAAAAGGCCGAAGTGGCGTGACAACGCGAGAGGAACACCTTAACGCTGTAATTCACGCTCGATCCGATCGACCAGCTCCTTCACCGGCCAGTCGCGGTCGCCGATGGCGACGCTCTCGCCCTTGTCCAGCCAGCCCCGCACCTTCTTCTCCGCCGCGACCGCTGTGCTGTGGGTCTTCGCGCCGAAGTGCTTGCTCACCTCGCCGTAGGTGGCCGCGGTGTGCTTCCGGCTCAGGTAGATCGCGACCATACGCGGGTGGCTCACCGCCCACGTCCGGGCCTTCGACTGGAGGGTGCCGGCCGAGAGGCGTAGCGTCGCGCACACGGCGGCGTCCACGTCCGCGACCGTCACCGTCCGAACCGCGTGGCGCAACAGGTCGCCGAGGGCTTCGCGCGCCGTCGCGAGGTCCACGGGGCGGCCGGTCACCTTGGCGTAATGCCGGACGCTGTTGATGGCGCCTTCCAGCTCGCGGACGTTGCCGCGGAGCGTGTTGGCGAGCGTCTTCAACACGTTCTCCGGGATCGGCGGGTTGGCCCCGCACGACTTCTTGCGGAGGATCTCCAGTCGCGTTTCCGGGTCCGGCGGCTGGAGCCCCCACACCGCGCCGCCGAGCAACCGGTCGAGCAGTTCGGGCATTAGCTCGTCGGCCAGGCGCGGGTGACAGTCGGTCGTCACCACCACCTGCCGCCCGTCCGCGACCAGCGCGTCGAACGTGTGCAGGAACTCTTCCTGCGTGGCCTTCCTGGTCGCCAGGAAGTGCAGGTCGTCCAGCAGCAGCACGCTGCACTCGCGGAACTGGCGGCGGAACTGGGACATCTTCCCCAGGCGCGACGCCTGCACGAACTTGGTCGTGAACTCCTCGGCGGTGACGTAGCACGGGCGCTGGTCGCTCTGGCGCTTCAGCCCGGCGTAGATGCCTTCGAGCAGGTGCGTCTTCCCGGTCCCGACCGGCCCGTGAATCACCAGCGGGTTCGCGCCCTGACCGGGTTCTTCCACGGCGCTCAGCGCCGAGGCGTGGGCGACGCGGTTGCACGGCCCGGAAACGAAGTCCGCGAGGGACTTCCACCGGCGGCCGGTGCGCTGGGCGGCCAGCGGGCGGGCGAGCGCCTCGGCCTCCGGGTCGGTCCGCTTGGCCTTCGGCTTCGGCGGCGGCACCGGGTCGCCGAACAGGTCCAGTTGCTGCCGCGGTTGCGGCGGGGCCGGCTGCTCGCCTCGCGCCGCAGCACGTTCCGAAGGAGCCGCGGTTGCAGTACGAACCGCCGGCGCGTCTTCGGTGGCGCGGGAGTCCAGCAGGTCGTCCACCACCCACTGCACCGGGACGCCATCGCCGCACACGTCCGCCACGGCGGCCCGTACCGCGGCGCCGAAAGTGTGCTCGAGCCATTCCTGGGTGTGGCGGTTCCGGGCCGCCACCACCACGCGCCCGCCGAGCGGGACGAACGTGGTGTGGCCCTGGAACCAGAGCGCGAACCGGGCCGCCCCGACCTTGGCGGAGACTGCGTCGGTCAGCGCGGCAGCGGACGGGACACGGGGCTCGGGCTGTTCGTGTGGCATGCGGTCGCGGGTGGCAAGTCGGGGTGGCACGGCGAACTCCCCGGTGCGGTGCGTGAGTCCTTTCAATATCTGCGCCGCGACGGGTGCGCCTACGGGCCGGAAGGTCAGTTGTCGCGCGCGCCCCGCGACGGACCTTGGCGCGGCCCGCAGAGTCACGCGCGCCGGGTACCGGCGCCGCAACCGCGCCAGAAGGCGCAACGTGGCGCCGTTGGGCGCGCGCGCAAAAGTCGCTTGGACAGAATGGGACTTGAGGGAAATCGGACTGAAGTTAGCCGGGCCACGTTGCCAGCCAGACGCCCCGGCGCTCGTACTCGGCGAACCCGAGCCGCGCGTAGAGGCGCGCCGCGGGCGTGTTGCGCATGTCGACCGACAGACTCAGCGCGCCGGCCCCGGCGTCGGACAGCGTACTGAGCGCGAACGCGAGTGCCGCGCGACCGAGCCCGTGCCCGCGCGCCTCCGGGACGATTCCGAGGTACGACAGCTCCGCGTCACGCGCCCCGGAGTCGGTGTCAAGCAGGTCGAGCAATAGTACCCCGACACACCGGCCCTCGTGGTACACCAGACGGCACTCGCGGTTCGGGGCGACCTCGAACCCCGCGACGATCTCGTCCGCCGTGCGGGGTGCGTTGAGCTCCGGGCAGTCGAGCGTGGCCCGGTGTGTCGCGAGCAGCACTTCACGCACTTGAACTGAGAGCGGTGAGTCGGAGAGCGGAACCGGTTCGCACGACACCCGCGGCCCGTACTCGTCTCGCGCTCCGCCGGCGGTCTCCCGGCGCAGGAACGCCAGTTGAGTGGTGTACCGGAACCCGACCCGTTCGAGTGACTTCATCAGGTGGAGTTCGTCCGCGAGCGCGAACGCCTGACACACCTTGACGCCGCGGCCCCTCAGCCACACGCACGCCGCATTCGCAACGGCGTCTTCCGCTTCGGACGAGTCGCCGCGGGGCGGGCACGACACCCCGATCGCGCCGGGGAGCGCCTGGGCCAGTGCGGCGGCGCACACCCGGCCGCGGGCTCGCGCAACGAATACATTTGATGAAGCCCCGGCGGAAAGTAACCGATCGCGGACGCCTTCCGAATTCGGCGCGTTAAAGAGGAGCCGGCACGCCGGTAGCAGCTCGTGAGGAGCGGCCGGAGAAACATCGAAGCGGGGCATGATTGGTAATCCGGCTCATCCGGGCCTACAGGTTTTGTCGATCATAACGACCACATAGCGCCCCACGGATGGGTCTTTCGCATGGTCGTGCCAACTCCTACGGCTGTTCCTGTGGACAACGACGTTCGCGTCATCACCGAGCCTTCGGTTTACGTCCTGGGCCGACAAACGGTCGATCAGGCCGAACTCGATCGATTTTTGGTCGATCACGGCGTGAGCTGGGAGAGTGACAGCGAGGTCGCTGGCGAGGTGCTCACGGAAACGGCGGGGCGCGTCTGTTATATGTCGTTCGCGAAGCCCCGACCGGGCGGCAACAGCGCGTACCTGACCCACATCAAGGAAGTGGGGCACGGGAGCGTACTGGAGCACGCGGTGTGGAACCTGCTCCTCACTGGGGTGTCGCGGTCGCTCACGCACGAGTTGGTGCGGCACCGCGCCGGGTTCGGGTTCAGCCAACTCTCGCAGCGGTACGTGGACGAGTCGGTCGCCGAGTACGTCGAGCCCGACATCATCGCCCGCGACCCCGAGTTGCACGCGATCTGGCTCGAATCGGTGAAGCAGTCGCACGCGGCGTACATGAAACTCGCCGACGCGCTCAACGCGAAGCTCGGCGACCCGGCGGCGGCGGCGGCGGCGATGCTCCCGCCGAACCCGGACCGCACCACCCGCCGCAAGGCCGCGCGTCAGGCCGCGCGGAGCGTGCTGCCCAACGCCACCGAGACCAAGATCTTCATCACCGCGAACGCCCGCGCGCTGCGCCACTTCCTGGAGATGCGCGGGTCGAGCCACGCCGAGCCGGAGATCCGGAAGCTCTCGTGCGCGATCCTTGATGTGCTTCAGAAAGACGCCCCTAATCTCTTCGGCGATTACCAGAAGGTGCCCCTTCCCGACGGCACGTTCGAGCTGGCGACGCCGTTCAAGAAGGTGTGACCCGCACCGCACCGGAATCCGAAAACGGTCAGGGATTCCGTTCGCGGCTTGGCCGCGCCTCACTTACAATCTCGCCTCGTGCCCTCCCTCCTCTGCACGAGGTTCCTGTAATGTCCCGCCTGCTCCTTTTCGCCGCGCTCGCGGCCGTTATCGGATTCGCCCCCGACGCTCCCGTAACGCGCGCCGCCGAGCCCAAACCCGTGGCCGCTGCGGCCGACGGGAATGACTTCTTCTTCAAGCCGAACGACCGCATCGTGTTCCTCGGGGATAGCATCACCGCCCAGTACCAGTACTCGACGTACATCGAGTTGTACCTCACCACCCGGATGCCCAAGGGCAACTTCACCTTCATCAACGCGGGGATCGGCGGCGACACCGCCAACGGCGGCGCCGCGCGGTTCCAGAGCCAGGTGCTCGCCGAGAAGCCGACCGCCATCACGATCAATTTCGGGATGAACGACGGCGGGTACGGCGGGTTCAACCCGGACGCGTGCAAGCGGTTCGCCGAACGCACCTCCGCCATGCTCGACATGGCGACCAAGGCCGGGGCACGGGTCGCGCTGCTCTCGCCCAACGCCGTGGACCGCCGCAACAAGAGCAACGGCAAGCAGTACGTCGAGACGCAAAAGCAGTTCTACGCCCCGCTCAAGGAACTCGCCGCGCAGCACAAGGTGAGCTTCGTGGACCAGTACGCGATCACCCGCGCCGCGACCGACAAGATGGAAGTTGACGACCCGATGGCGAAGAAGGCGGTGCCGTACTACGACGGGTTCCACACCGCGCCCCCGGGCGGACTGCTGATGGCCCACGCCATCCTCACCGGGTTGAACGCGCCGGCGCTCGTCAGCGATGTGGCGGTGGACGCGAGCGCCGGCAAGGCCGACGCCAAAAGCTGCAAGGTCGGCGACGTGAGCGTGCTCCCTAACACTGCCGGCGTGAGCTTCACCCGCACCGACGAAGCGCTACCGCTGCCGGTCCAGAAGGACTGGCTGCCGATGCTGCCGTACACGAACGAACTCAAGGACTTGAACTACTACGGTCTCACCGTGAAAGGCCTCAAGGACGGCAACTACGTCGTTTCCGTCGATGGGGCCGCGGTCGGCACGTACTCGGCGAAAGATCTGGCCGCGGGTGTGAACGTCGGGAACGCGACCGCAGGCCCGGTGTGGGAGCAGGCCAACAAGGTGCTCCAGGCGATCAACGCGAAGAACGGGCTGGTTGCGGCGCGGTTCAACGACGTGGTGCGGTTCAACGCGCCGGCGTGGCTGGCCGACGTCGCCGCCGAGCGCAAGCCCGCCGAACTCGCGAAGCGCATGGAGAAGATCGACGCTGCACAGAAGGACATCTACAAGCTGGCGGCGCCGGTCACCCGCAAGTGGGACGTGAAGCCGGCGCAGTGATGCCTCCGGCGCGTGTTGCGCGAAACGCTACCGACACTGCGTCCCCGTTCGTGACGGGTCTGTGATTTGCGCACCCACACCCCGAGGACGCAATGGTGAACCGCCTCCCCGTTCGGAACGAGTACGGCTTCCAGTGGATGATTACCGGCCCGAACAAGTACCAAGTGTGCGGCCGTACCGCCGAAACGCTTCCGCCGGGCGCGTACACCGTTCACCTCGACAACTGCGGTCACCCGAACTACGTGGGCCGCGACCTGCAAGCCGACGAACTCATCCACTTCACCGACAGCTTGCCGGCCAAGGTTCAAAACGAGATCAAGAAGTTTTGGCAGACGGGCGACCGGTTCCGGCGGTACGGCTACCTGCACCGCCGCGGGTACCTGCTGTACGGCAAACAGGGGTGCGGCAAGTCGTCGCTCGTGAACCAGATCATCGGCGACATCGTCGCGGACGGGCACCTCGCGTTCTACTGCCAGGCGCCGTACCACTTCATCCACTGCTTGCAGAAGTTCCGCGAGGTCGAGCCGGAGCGGCCCATCGTCTGCGTCTTCGAGGACATCGACGCCATCATCGCCGACCACGGCGATTCGGAACTGCTCCAGTGGCTCGACGGGAACCATCAGGTTGATAAGGTCGTGAACATCGCGACCACCAACTACCCCGAGAAACTCGACCGGCGCATCATCTCGCGCCCGCGGCGGTTCGACCGCGTCCTCCGCATCGAGGCCCCGGACGCCCGGATGCGGGAGGCGTACCTCGCCCGCAAGGTGCCCGAACTCACGGCCACGGAACTGGCCCGGTGGGTGGAGGTGACGGCGGACCTGCCGTTCGCCGCGCTGGCGGAGGTGGTGATCAGCGTGTGCTGCATGGGCAACGATTTGGAGGAGAGCGCGAAGCTGCTCCGCTCGCTCGACGACCACAACCCGTCGAGCGCGGAGTTCGCGAACACCCCTCCGGCCGACGGCGCGGCGGCCTCGCTCTCGTCTTGATTTTCTGGAGCGCGGGCCTCTGAACCGCTCTTGCGATCGTGTTCGTGTCGCTTCGAGGTGACGCGAGGGCAGAAGCGGGCCAGAGGCCCGCGCTCCAGAAGGCCACAGGCGACTTAACGCGCCGGGCGTGTAGTTACTCGCGAGAGCAGAAGCGGGCCAGAGGCCCGCGCTCCAGGTAAGCAGAAGCGGGTCCCAGGCGTCACTTGCGAACGGCCCCGCTGGCCCACTCGATCGCGATGTGAACGTTGTTGAAGTCCGGGTCGTCGAGGCTGCCGCGGCGGTGGCACACGCCGCCCGCGGGGAGCGACGGCATCTTGACCTTCTCGCCGTCGCCGACCACCCCGCCCCACGCCTGATACACCGTGAACCGCTCGATCATCTCCGTGACGACTTCCATGTGCTCCGGTCCGACGTTGTGAACGCTCAGGTCCGGGCGCCCGTACTGCCGCATCCCGCGCGTGTGGACCCACGTCAGGTCCGGGTTCTCCTCTTCCGAGAGCAGGATCACGGTGTGCGCGAGCGGTTGCGGCTCGGCCGGGGAGAAGACCTCGTCCCGCCACTCATCCGCCGACCACAGCCAGAGCCGCTGCGGGTCGTAAACCGCCAGCCCGCCGCAGTCGAGGAGCCACGTCAGCACGCCGATGGCGTCGCGGAAGTAGTCGAGCGAGTTCGGGTCGGTCACCTCGGCGCGGACCGCGACCGCTTGCGGCGCGTTCAGCGCCGCGGACGCCGTCACCGGCGAGTCGCGGGCGAGTTCGGCCCACAGCGTTCCGGACTGATAGTCCGCGAACACTTCGGGCGCCTTGGCGCGCTCGAAGTGGGTCACCTCGAGCCAGTCGGCCGGCCCGCGCGAGCGGTACTTCGACACGCCGAACGGCTTGGTGAGATCGAAGTCCCCGAACACCACGAAGAACAGCAGCGCGTCCCCGCCGCCGGGGACGAAATCGGGACGCGGCCACGGGGAGAGTTGGGTCGGCATCGGTGCGGCTCCGCTATTTCAGTTCGCGTAGCTGTTGTACGCCGGCCGCGGTGACGAGTCCCACGCACACCGGGACCGGGCGGCCCGACGCCTTCAACACCGGCTTGATCGCCGCCCCGGTGAGGTCGTCCGCGTCGGTGAGCCACACGACCGCATCGGGGCGCAGGTCGAGGGCGGCCCGCAGGGCGATGAGGTGCTTGCTGCTTCCGCGCGGCTCGACCGCGCCGAGCCGCGCGGAAGCCGCCTGGATGTTCTCCGGGGTCGCGAGAACCGTCCCGCCTGAAACGAGTGCGCGGGGCGTGCTGTCGTATGCGATCACCTGAAACCGGACGGTCGCGGGTTGCCGCGCGAGCGTCGCCAGTAGCGCCGACCGCGCGGCGGCGGACTTGCCGGAGGCTCCCATGCTGCCGGAGCAATCGATCAGGTACACCACGGTTTGGGCGGGCTTGAACGCGCCGTGCAGCACACGGCCGGTACTAACCGGGGCGGCCGCCGCGATCGCCCCGGCGGGCTTTACGTTCGGGTCGGGGGCGGCACCGACGGTCGGCCCGGCTGGCGGTTTGCGGATCAGCGCAACCAGCTCCGGCGGGAGCGTGTGCGGAACCGCGGGCGCGAAAGGTCCGGCCGGTCCCGCGACCGGTGGCGGGGCCGGTGCAACTTCGGGTGGCCGCGCGGGCGGCTTGGTGGTGGGTGCGGCCGGCGGCGCGGGAGTTGGAGGGTCGGGCCGGACTTCGACCTCACCGATGGTTTCGACGAGGTGCATCTGAACGTATGACGCGCGCGTGTCGATGGGCGGCGGCTTCGGCGGCTCGACTTCGCGCGTGCGCACCAGCACGATCAGCCCGGCAGCGGCGATCGCGTGCAGTGTGACGGACGCCCACACGGCCCGGCGAAGTGCGGTACGGGTGGTGCGTGCGGACGCTCTCATACCGCGCGGCATACCCGCACGGCGCTACCCACGCAAGCCCACGGCGAGAAATATGTTGAGGTGTTGGTAGCCGCGGCCTTGCAGCCTCTTCCTAATAACCGGTAACGGGATGAGCGGCTGGTGGTGGCTTCGCTTCGGCCCACGCGGGCCTCGCGTTTACGAAGACGGAATTTTGACAGGATCGACAGGATAAACAGGATGAAAACAGACCGATTTGAAATCCTGCCGATCCTGTCAAAAATGCTGTTGACCGCTCTGTTGCGTTTGAGTGCCGCATTGCCTTCGCCTCGGGCTGTCGCTCCGCGAGCCGGCCACATTCAAGGCTAATACAAACAAACCAATAGGGCCATGATCACTCCGTGCCGCGGAGCTTCATCAGCTCGGCGTGCGCCTCGGCGAACTCCTTCGGGGCGCGTGCGCGAACGGCGTCCCACTCCGGGGTGGTGAGCGCGTCCGCGTTGCGGAACCCCGCTCTCACCGCGGCCCGCAGCGACGAGACCGCGCACTTCGCGCTGAAGTTTCGCGCCGACTCGGTTCCGCTGTCGGTCAGCGCGGTACACCCGGCGTATGTCGCCGCCACCGCGAACCAGTCCTCCGCCGACTTCGCGTCCTCGGCCAGCAGGTCGGCGACGCTCGCGGCGTCGGCCGCGCGCCCGGCGCGGAGCTCGATCTTCGCGATCACCCGCAGCGCCTCGTTCCGCACGCCGTCAAACTGCTTCTGCTTCAGGTTGCGCGGGTTGTTGATCCCACTGCGCACAGCTGCTAAAAACAGCAACTTGTCGTTTGCCAGATCGACCACCGGCCCGAGCAGCGGGTCGCCCTTCATCTGATCCACGTCTTTCAGCGCGTCGGCGTACGAGCGGTCGGCTTGGTCGAACTGCCGCACCTCGGTGTACAGGTCCCCGACCCGGACGCGGGCGAGCGCCAGCCGCAACCGCCCGGCCTTGGTGCGCTCGGCCGGCTTGTCCCACACCTCGTCCCACAGCTTCAGCGCGGACCGCGCCGCCGCCAGCGCGCGGTCCGAGTTGCCGACCGACGTGTAGAACCCGGCGAGCCGCTCCCACGCCTCGGCCTGCTCCTCTTTCGCCTGTTTGTTACCGGGGTCGAGCCGGGCCAACGCCTGGAACCGGGAAAGCGAGTTCTGCCACACCAGCAGCGCCCCGGTCGGCCGGCCGGCGCCCGCGAGCACCTGCCCCCATTTCCCGTAGGCCACCGCCAGATCGCGCGTCGTGCCGCCGCTCGCCCCGTTTGCTCGGGCCAGGTCCACGAGTAACCGGGTCGCCTCGGAGGACAGCGTGTTGGCCGTTGCGGGCTTGCCCGCGGCGCAGCACGCGTCCGCTTGCTTGTACAGCACCACCGCGAGGTCGCGCTTGGCGCTTGCCGAATCGGGGTCGCCGGTCGCCGCCGTCCGCCGCAGCGCCTCGCTCTCCTTGAGCGCCTCGAGCGCGCCGAGCGGGTTCTTGAGCGCCAGCCGGCCGTCGCCGACGCGCTCCAAACTGCGGGCCAGCTCGGTGCCCGTGGCGGCGCTTTCGGCGTCGAGCGTTTTGAGGTTCCGGAGCAGTGCCAGGCCCGCTTGGTACTCGCCCAGCCCCTTCGTCACGAGGTCGGTGCCCGCGCCGCGCCGCGCGCGGGCGCTGGCCAGGAGCGCGTCGCCGTGCCGCTCGCACGCCTGGGCCAGGTCCCGCTGCGCCTTCGCCGACTTGGGGTCCATCTTCAGAAGCTGTTCGCACTCGGCCCGGGCGCTCCGCGTGTTCTCGACCGCCGCGCTCAGGTCGCCGGTGCGGATCTGGACCTGTCCCAAACGCCCGTACACGGCCGCGAGGTCGGCGCGGGCGCCGGCGTTGTCCTGGTCGTCGGCCACGAGCTTCCGGAGCACCCCGACTGCGTTCAGGTACTTTTTCTCGGCGTCGGTCATGAGGGCGCGGTCGAACAGCACCTCGCCCAACCGGGCGTGGCCCGCGGCCAGTTCGCGCCGGACATCCGGGTGGAGCGGGAAGTCCCGGTGAACGGACTCGCGGACGCGGAGGGCATCTTCCGCGCTGGCCCGCGCGTCCGCGGTCTTGCCGGTGCGGAGCTGCAACTGGGCCAGCGCGTCGAGGCTGTCGCCCCACGCGCGCTCGCGGTCGCGCTTCTGAACTCGCTTTTGCTCGTCGGTCAGGGCCGGGTCGGGCGGGGCCTGCGACAGCCGCCGACGGATCTCTTCCGCGTCCCGACAGTCGTCGATTGCTTTGCCAGTGGCGCCGAGCTCCAGGCGGATCGCCGCGCGCCGGGCTTTTGCCGCGGCCACCTCTTGTTGGATCGCGGGGTCCCGGTCCCAGCCGGGGATCGCTTCGAGCAACTGGATCGCCCGGTCCACGGCCGCCTCGGCGGCCTTCGACTTGCCCACGGCGAGGGCGCCTGCCTGTGCGACCAGCGCGCGGGCGAGATCGCGGTCCGCCTCGCGACGGTCCGCGGCGCGTGCCTCGGGCGTGCGCCCCGTGGCTTTCGTTGCCTGCTCTTGCACCTGTTCGGCGATCCGCACGGCCTCGGCGAACTGCTGCTTCGCGGACTCGGTCTTGCCCAGGAGCTGGTACACCTCGCCCATCTGTCGGTGCGCCGCGACGAGCGTGGCGTCGGCCCCGATGTCCCCCTCGCCCTTCTCCGTCACGAGCTTTTGCAGCCCCTCGGTCGCGTCGAGCAGCAGGCGCTCCCGGATGGCCTGCATGTTCTCGCGGTCGGCGAGCTTCGTATCGACATCGCGGATCAGCGTGTTGTAAGTGTCGACCGCCTTCTTGTACCGGCTGCGGGCGAGGTCGCGGGCCTTCCGCTCTTGGTCGCGGGCGAGGCCCGCTTCGTCGCGCTGCCGCGCGGCCTCGTCGCGCTGCCGGAGCGTTTCTTGCTGCTGGACGCCCAGCGCGTCCAGCGCCGCGGCGGTCTCCTTGCGGGCCGCCTCGGTGCGGCGCTGCTCCTCGATCGCCCTCTGCTCGCCCAGGTACACGGCCCACGCGATGCCGCCGGCCGCGAGCAGCCCCGCGAGCAGCAGCGACACGCCCGCCGCGATCCGGCTCGGGTGCCGGCGCGCCCACCGCGCGAGCCGGGCCAGCGGCGGGTCCCGGTACGCGGTGACGGGCTCGTCCGAGAGCCACCGCTCGACGTCCGCGGCCAGCTCCTGCGCGGTCGCGTACCGCTCCTCCTGCCGCAGCGCCATCGCCTTTTCGCAGACCGCCGAGAGCGGCTTCGGGCAGTCGGCGCGGACCCGCGCCGGCGGCTCGAACGCGCCGCGCCGCACCAGCTCCAGCGTTTCGTTGGGGCTCCGCCCGACGAACGGGGCGCGGCCGGTGAGGATCGCGAACAGCGTCGCCCCGAGCGAGTACACGTCGGCCCGCGGGCCGACCTTGTCGACCTCGCCGGCGGCCTGCTCCGGCGGCATGTACGACGGCGTGCCGACGGCGGTGCCCGCCAGCGTCATGTGCGACGGCAGGTCCGTGGCCTCCGGGTCGTGCCGGAACCCGGCCTCGGCCTGCGCCTTCATGACGCGCTCGAAGTCGGGGCCGTCGGCGAGCGACTTCGCCAGCCCCCAGTCCACGACGAGCACCTCGCCGAACTTGCCGACCATCACGTTGGCGGGCTTGATGTCGCGGTGGATGATGCCTTTCTCGTGCGCGTAGGCGATGGCCTGGCACACGGCCACGAACCGCGACAGCAGCTTCCGGAACGCGACCGTGCGGGGCACCGCCTTCTCGGCGGCGGCGGGCGCCGCGGGCGGCCGGGGCTCGCCCGCCTTCACGTCCCCGTTGTCCGTTTTTTCCGTCTTCTCGGACCCGGCGGTGCCGCCCGCCGCTCCCGGGCTGTGGTACCGGTCGATCTCGTCCTTGAGGGTCTCGCCGCGGATGAACCGCATCGCGTAGACCGGGCGCCCGCGGGCGTCGTTGACCAGCCCGAACACCGGCACCACGCCCGGGTGGTCGAGCCGGGCGGTCAGCTCGGCCTCGGTGAGGAACCGGCGCCGGCTGCCGGGGTCGTCGGCGTACCGCGACTTGATCCGCTTGACCGCCACCTCGCGGTTCAGTTCGGTGTCGCGGGCGGTGAACACCTCGCCCAGGCCGCCCGAGGCGTGCAGCCCGCGGAGGGCGAACCGGCCGACCATCGTGCCGGTCTCGTTGGGCGCGCGGCGCCCGGCCCCGGGCGCCGTGGTCGGGACCGTCGGGGCGGTGTCGTGCGACAGCGGGTCCGCGCTTCCGGCTTCGGCGAGCCCGCTCGCGGGGCTCGGCAGCGTCGCGTTCGGGTCGGTCTCGGCTTGCGTGCTGTGGGACCGGGGCGCGGCCTGCGTGACCTCGGCGTTCGACCGCTCGGTGTCGAGCGGCTGCGCGCCCGATGCGAAGGTCGCGCTGTCATCGGCCGCGGGCGCGTGGGCGGGCGCGTGGACGAGTGTGGCGTCGGCCCCGGTCGGGTGGGGGGGCGCGGCGACACGGGCGGGAAACGACGCCCCGGCGAACCCGCGCGGGCGCGGGTGGGCGGCGGGCAATGTCGGTGGGGCCTGGGCCTTCGGGGGCGCCGCGGGCGGGAACAGCGGCGGGAACGTTTCGGCCGCGGACGGGATCGGCTCGATCGGGATGCCGGCGCCGTCGAACGGTGCCGGTTCTGCGGCCCTTTCTGCCTGCGCCGGTAGCCCGGCGCCGGAGAGGAAATGGTTGCCCGCGGGCCGTGAGCCGTTCGAGCTTGGGGGGACCGGCGCCACGGACGGGAGCGTCTCATCGGCCGAAGCGGGCGCCGCGGCGGTGCCCGGTGTGCCGAACCGGACCGGGGTCGAAAGTTTGCTCTCGTGTCCGCGGGCCGCCCGGACCACGTTCGAGCCGTTCAGGTGCGCGGGCGGGGACGTGTCGCCGACCGGAGCGGGGTTCACCGTCACGTCCGAAGGGAGCGGCTGTGCGGGCGTGTCCCCGGTCCCGGCTTGGGGGGACTCGGGTGCGGGCGGTGCCCCGGGCACGAGCGTTGGCTCGACCTCGTTCGTATCGCGCGGTGAGGCCATGACCGACGGTCCTCCGGATGGAGGGGTTAGGAGACTGATAACGTAACCGTTTGCGCTACGTTCGGGAACAGCAGCGGGAGGAGAAAGGTCGGGGAAATATGCGGGCTGGGGGGGATAAACGGGCGATCCGCGGGCGCCCACCGGGCGCCACGGACGAGACGGGTGAGACTGAATCCGGCAAAAGAGCAACGGCTGGGCAGCGCGCCGGTTACATCCGCCGGCTGACGCAGGCGGTTCGACCGTGACTTGGCGAACCGCTTTGCGTCAGCCGGCGGATGTAACCGGCGGTCAGCAAACCGGAGACGCTTTGCCGCGTCACCGCCCGAGCTTACTGAGGTTGACGAGGAACTCGGTATTCGATTTCGTCTTCGTCATCTTGTTGACGAGCCCCTCCATCGCCTCGACCGGGCGCATCTGCAACATGCTGCGGCGCAGGAGGGTGATCTGCTCCAGCGCCTCGGGCGGGAGCAACCGCTCCTCCTTGCGCGTGCCCGACGCGCCGAGGTCGATGGCGGGGTACACCCGGCGCTCGGCGAGCGCGCGGTTGAGCACCAGCTCCATGTTCCCGGTGCCCTTGAACTCCTGAAAAATCACGTCGTCCATCCGCGAGCCGGTCTCGATCAGCGCGGTCCCCAGGATGGTCAGCGACCCGCCCTCCTCGAACGCGCGGGCCGCGCCGAACAGCCGCTTCGGCACGTCCAGCGCCTTCGAATCGACCCCGCCGGACATCGTGCGCCCGCTCCCGGAGGTCTTGTTGTACGCCCGGGCCAGCCGGGTCAGGCTGTCGAGCAGCACCACCACGTCGCGCCCCTGCTCGGTGAGCCGCCGCCCCCGTTCGACGACCAGCTCCGCGAGCCGGGTGTGGTTCGCGGTGTCGCGGTCCGAACTGGACGCGATCACCTCGACCGGCGGGGCCGCTAGCGGCGCCCCCGGGACGGCCTCCGCGGGCGGCTTGCGGATGATGTTCCGCTTGATGTCGGTGACCTCTTCGGGCCGCTCGTCCACCAGCAGGATCATGAGGTGGACGTTCGGGTGGTTCGCGAGGACCGCCTGCGCGATGTGCGTCAGCAGGACGGTCTTACCGCTCCGCGGCGGGGCGACGATCAGGCCCCGCTGGCCCATCCCGATGGGCGTGAACAGGTCCATGACGCGGGTGGTGAGCGGCTCGGGGCCGGTCTCGAGCCGCAGCCACCGGGTGGGGTCCACCGGGGTGAGCTCGTCCCACGCGCGGCGCCGGAACGTTTTGGGGTCGGCGCCCTCGACCTCGGTCACCGCCGCGAGGCGCGGCCCCTGCCCGCGGCGCGGCGGCTCGAGCGACCCGCCGAGTTGGACCCCCTCGGCCAGGTTGAGTCTGCTGATGAGCTGGCCCGGGACGTAAGGGTCGGTGGGGGTCGGCGCGTAGTTCCGGGCCGGGTTGCGGAGGAACCCGTGCCCTCGTTGGTGCATCTCCAGCACGCCTTGCGCGCTGCTGCGGGGGTCGGACATCTGGGACTCTACTCTCGTACCAGTAGTCGCGGCGACCGAGCGGCGGTCGCGGCGGAGCAAGAACAGGGGAACGGCGGTCGCCTGACGCGGGACGGGTTTTGAGCGTCATCGCTGGCAAGTCGAGTAGGATTCTATCCACTCCCGGCGGGTTACGCGAGAGAGAAGTTCGCGCGAGTTTCGCCGGCGGTTTTGAGTAAACCCGTCCAGGGCCGTCCGGGTACACCGCGGCCGGTCTGCTTTACGTATCCGCCCGCCGTTCGGTGGCCAAGTGTGCCGGAGACTCGTGTGCGCTGCGCCGGCCCAATTGAGGCCCCACGAAGGCCGTACGGCTCATGGCAAGTGCCGCGCCGACCGCGAAGCTGGGGACATCACGTTAGCCACGGCCGTTCCGGAATTCCGGAGCCTATTACGTTGCGTTGCTGATTGGTTAATTGTGCTGGCTTTGACTCGCGAGCCGATGTCACGCGTTCGAGGGGCTGTGGTCACCAGTATCGGGGTGCGTACCGCCCGGCGATGAAAGGGCGAAGAACCCGCTGTGCTGGGGACTGTCGTGCCGATCGGCAATTGACCCGACCCGCGCGCGGCTCGCGTGCGGCTCGGGCAAGAGTGACGAGAACGAAATACATATTAGTTGAATATTCGTGTGACGTAATCTATGGATTCAATGGGTGTGCCGCGGCCGCTCACCGAGCGGCCGTCGGTTGCACTTGGCATCTATTACGGCGGCGCGCACGGCGCGCGTCGGTTGAGCGCATTCGGGCAACGGTTGTCGGTAACTCTCGACGATACGCCCCGGGCCTTCGCGCTGCCGTTATAAGGTTCGCCGCGGGCTTCGCCTGATTTTCAGCTTTCTGGTGCTCGCAACCGCGCCTCGATCAGTAGGCCGTCCCGCTCCGGTGGCGAACCGGATCGCGATCTCCGCCGCCGCACCAAGGCGCCGCCCGGTGCGGCGTGTTCGGCCCTCGCGCAGGCCGCGCACCTAGTGCAATTGTTTTAATTGCATATGATTAAATAAACGGCAAATATATCGTCCCGATTCGATATTGATTTTGTTTTGTGTGGGGCGGCTGTCAGGCGGTCGCCCTCGGCCTCTGTTATTCGAACCTGAGCAACCAACATGACGCTTGCGCGCCGGTTCCGAAACGTGAGCCTGAAGTGGAAACTGTCGGCCGCCTTCGTGACCCTCGGCCTGCTCCCGATGGCTGCGGTGATTTACGTGGCGGACGCGAGCGCGCGCGAGGAGCAACAGGCCCGGTGCGGTGCCCTCCTGGGGCGGCGCGCGGCGGTCGCGATTGAGATGGTCGAGCGGGCCTGCGCCGCGCGGCACGAGGACGTGCAGGCGTTCGCGTTCAACCCGCTGGCCCGCGGCACTCCCGCTCAGGCGACGGCGGCCGCCGATCACTACACCCGTGCGAGCAGTCTGTACGACCTGATGGTGGTCGCCGACCGCGACGGCACGGTGATCGCCGTCAACACGGTCGACGGCCAGGGCAAGCCGGTCGACACGTCCGCGCTGCTAGGCCGCAGCGTGAAGGACGAGGACTGGTTCCAGGCGTGCGTCCAGGGCCGGGTGCCCCCGGGCGAGTGCTTCGCGCGGGACCTGTACGAGGACAAATGGGTGGCCGAGGTGTACCGCACGCGCGGGCTGGCCCTCAACTTCGCCGCCCCCGTTCGGGACGAGAGCGGGAAGGTGGTGCGCGTGTGGTCCGGCCGCGTCTCGTGGGCGCGCGCCATCGAGCCGATCTTCAAGACGATCGCCGACGAGGGTGCCGAGGCGCAACTGCTCTCCCGGTCCGGGCTGCTGCTGACCGATTACGACCCCAAGGCGGTTCTGTCGTTCAACCTGCGCGACGCCGGGCTGGTCGCCGCGGCGCGCGTCACGGAGGGCAAGAGTGGGTTCGTTGTCGAGGAGCACAAGCGCCGCAAGGTGGTGCAGGTCAACGCCTACGCCGCGTCCAAGGGATTCGGCAGCTACAAGGGGTTCGGCTGGGGGGTGCTGGTGCGGCAGGACCTGGACGAGCTGCTGGCCGCGTCCATCGCCACCCGGCGGCAGATGATGATCGTGGCGGCGCTGGGGGGCGCGATCCTGTTCGGCGCGGCCCTCTGGCTCGGCGGCTCCATCGTCGCCCCGATCCGGCGGCTCATGACCGCGCTCCGGGAGGTGGCGAAGGGCGACCTGACGCAGCAGGCCCACGTTACGGGAGGCGACGAGGTCGGGCAGATGGCCGCGGCGTTCGACGCCACCGTGGCCGGCATCCGCACCGCCCTCAAGCAGGACCACGTGAACTGGGAGGCGGTGGGCCAGCAGCGGGAGCAGAACACGGACCTCATCGGCCAACTCGTCTCGGTGGAGCGCGCCCAGGCGACGATCGCGTTCAAGCTCGACGGGACGGTCCTGACGGCCAACGAGAACTTCTTGGCCACGATGGGGTACCGGCTGGACGAGATCCGCGGGCGGCACCACCGGATGTTCGTCGACTCCGTCCTGGCTGCCAGCCCCGAGTACCGGGACTTCTGGGCCAAACTGAACCGCGGCGAGTTCGTGTCGGGCGACTTCAAACGGCTCAGCAAGAGCGGACAAGAGGTGTGGCTCCGGGCGTCGTACAACCCGATCCTCGACCCCGTTAGCGGCAAACCTTATAAGATCGTCAAGTTCGCGACCGACATCACCGCCCAGAAGCTGATCGAGGAGCGCGTGACGGCCGACGCCGTCGCGCTCCAGAACAAGGTGGATATGATTGTGGCGGCCGCGCACGCTCTGGCGGGCGGTGATTTTACCGTCGCGATTCCGGATCTGGGCGCCGACGCCGTGGGCCAGATGGCGCGCTCCCTGAACGAAGCCGTGGCCAGCGTGCGGGCCGCCCTGGAGCGGGTGCAGGAGGTGTCCGAACAGTTGGCCGACGCGTCCGCGCAACTGTCCAGCGCCAGCACCGAGATCTCGTCCGGCGCGCAGGAGCAGGCCAGCAGCCTCGAAGAAACGGCCGGCACGCTGCAAGAGATCACGGCCACCATCCGGCGGAGCGCGGAGCACGTGCAGCAGGCCCGGCAGCTCGCCAGCGGGTCCAAGGAAGTCGCCGAGAAGGGCGGCCAGGTGGTGAGCGGCGCGGTGGGCGCGATGAGCGAGATCAACGAGTCGTCGAAGAAGATCGCGGAGATCATTACGACGATCGACGAGATCGCGTTCCAGACCAACTTGCTGGCCCTGAACGCGGCGGTGGAGGCCGCCCGCGCTGGGGAACAAGGGCGCGGGTTCGCGGTGGTGGCGACCGAGGTGCGGAACCTCGCCCAGCGGAGTGCGACCGCCGCCAAGGAGATTAAGGGGCTGATCCAAGATTCCGTCAAGAAGGTCGATGCGGGCACCGAGCTGGTGAACAAGTCCGGAAACACCCTGGCCGAGATCGTCACCAGCGTGAAGCGGGTGACGGACATCGTGACCGAGATCGCCGCCGCCAGCCGGGAGCAATCGGCCGGCATCGACCAGGTGAACAAGGCCGTCTCGCAGATGGACACCTCCACTCAGCGTAAAGCCGCACAGACCGAGGAACTGTCTGCCACCGCCCAGGCCCTTAACGACCAGGCGACCCAACTCCGGGACCTGGCGGCCCGGTTCAAGCTCAACGGGTCCGGATCGGCACGCTCGGCCGCGCCGTCCGCACCCACGTCTGCCAAGAGGGGGGCGCCCCAGCTCCGCTCGGCGGGCCTGTCCGCACGGCACGGGGCCGGGCGCCGGCCGGCCCACCAACTCGATGCTTCCGGCGCGGGCGGAGGGCTCACCGACTTCTGAGCCGTGATTGAGCGCGTTCCGTCGCCCGGGGCGTTTCAGCCCCGGGCGACGGAACGCGCTGGCCGTTGCCGAATTGAACAACTCTCCTGTCCGTTCCGCGCCGTTTGCCTCACGTGTGTTGCCAAGGAGGCGTTCAGTTGTTGGAGAACGAAAAGGCCCGGCGCGCGCCACTCCTCACCGCTCGCGGGGTCATGGCATCCATGACCTGCGGCCGCAGGTCGGCCGGGATCATCGATTCGACCAACCGGTCCGGAACGGTTCTCACTATTTCGTCGGAAAGGTCGAGCAGCCGCAGGGCCAGACCCGCGGAACGGGTCTGGTTACAAAACCACCCGAGCAGCAGCAGGGCCTTGCCGGTGAACGACGTGACCTCGGCGCAGTCCAGTGTGACCTTACACGTGTGGTTGGCCTGAAACGCGGCGAACGTGTCGCGTGCGACCTGGAGCAACTCGGGTTCGTCCACCTGACCGCGGAGCACGAACAACTGGGTCACTGGTCCGGGCATAACTGGTTCACTCCTGTTACCGGTGCGTCGTTGATCAATCACGGCGGGCGCTGCCGAAGCCGAAATCGGGAATGCTACAGGCTCCGACGCCCGTAGGATTCCCGGACCCGCGGACGAAACTAGAACTCGCTGAACCCCTCGCCGCCGAGCGCTTCCAACTCGTGACTGCCGATGTGACCGTTGCCGCTGGGGCTGCGCTGCCCGAGGGCCTTGGCGACCGCGAGCCGGGGCCGCGGGGCCGCCGGTGCCTTCGCCTGCCGGGGCGCCAGTGCGGGCCGGGCGTGCCCGAGCTTAAACCGTGCGAGGAGGTCGCGGAGCTGCGCGGCCTGATCGGTGAGCGCCTGGGCGGTGGCGCTCATCTCCTCGGTCTGGGAGGCGTTCCGTTGGGTGACCGTGTCCATCTGGCTGACGGCTTTGTTCACCTGCTCGATGCCGGCCGACTGCTCGCGGCTGGCGGCGGCCATCTCGGTCACGATGTCCGTCACCCGCTTCACGCTGCCGACGATCTCGGCCAGGGTGTTTCCGGACTTGTTCACCAGCTCGGTGCCCGCATCGACCTTCTTGACGGAATCTTGGATCAGGGCTTTGATCTCCTTGGCGGCCGTTGCGCTCCGCTGGGCCAGGTTCCGCACCTCGGTGGCGACGACGGCGAACCCGCGCCCCTGCTCGCCAGCCCGGGCCGCTTCGACGGCGGCGTTGAGGGCCAGCAGGTTGGTCTGGAACGCGATCTCGTCGATGGTGGTGATGATGTCCGCAATCTTCTTGCTGGACGCGTTGATCTCGCCCATCGCCTCGACCGCCCCGCTCACCACCTGACCGCCCTTCTCGGCCACCTCGCGGGACCCGCCGGCCAGTTGCCGGGCCTGCTGAGCGTTGTCCGCGCTCTGCTTCACCGTGGCCGTGATCTCCTGCAGGGCGCTGGCCGTTTCTTCCAAGCTGGACGCCTGCTCCTGGGCGCCGGACGAGATCTCCTCGCTGGCGCTGGACAGTTGGCCGCTCGCGTCGGCCAACTGTTCGGCCACCTCCCGCACCCCCTCCAGGGCCGCCCGCACGCTGGCCACGGCTTCGTTCAGGGAGCGGCCCATCTGTCCCATGTCGTCGGACCCCAGGTCCGGCACCGATGCCGTGAAGTCGCCCGCCGCCAGGGCCTGAATGGTGCCCTGGATGGTGCCGGCCTTGCGCCGCAGTTCGGCCGCCGCGGCGGCTTCCCGCTCCTGTCGCTCGCGCTCCACCGCGGCCTCGCGCTCCGCCCGCTCGCGCTCGGCCGCGGTCTCCCGTTCGGCCCGCTCCTTGTCCCGCACGGCGGCGGCCCGCTCGGCCTCCTTGGCCGCGGCCAGCCCGTCGATGGCCACGTTCAGCGCAGCCCCCAACTGCCCCAGCTCATCGGTCGACTGGACCGCAACCTTTCGGCTCAGGTCGCCCTTGGCGACGCCGTCCAGGACCGACACGGTTTGGGTGATGGGGCGCACCACGGACGCGGTGAGTAGGAGGCCGAGGGCGACCGCGCCCACGATCGCACACGTGCTCACGGTCCACATCGCCTTACGGCCGTGTTCGAAGACGCCGTTGGCTTTGAGGTCTTCTTCTTTGCTGATCGTTTGCTGGGTGTCCAGCAGCCCGTCCAGGGCCGCGTCCAGTTCGGACATGGCCGGCGTCTCCCGCGCCAGCGCCTCTTCGGCGGGGCCGAACTCGCCCCGGTCGACGAGCGCCCAGATCTCCTCGCTGTGCCGCTTCCAGTCGGCCAGCTTCACCTCCAACGCCCGCCACATCGCCGCTTCCTTGTCCACCATCGGCAGGGAGGCGTACGCTTTGGCGCAATCTTCGATCTCCCGGCGCGCCTGGCTCTCGAACCCGCGGGTGCGGCTGACCATCTTGTCGTTGCCGCCCTTGCCGTAGATGACGGCGCTGCGCTCGGCCCGCTGGACGGTCAGCACGGCGCTGCGGAGCTTCCCCAGCGCGCGCGTCGAGGGGACCAGGTTGGCGCTGGCGTTGCTCTGGCACTCGCGGAGCCCGTTGAACGACTCGAAGGACTGGTACGCGAGCACCGCGCACGCCCCGGCGATGACCAAAAAGCCGCCCACGAGGCGCGGGCCGAGGCGCACCTTCGACAGTGCGGCAAGAATCGAATCGATCACGCTCAGGTCCTCTTAGTTGTTTTGTGCGTGTGGCCGCGCGGAGCGCCCCGGGGCCGACCCCCGAACCGAAGCCCGGGCCGACACGCACCAATGCGATCGCGTGTATCGTAGCCCGCTCCGGATAGGTTGATCGTCGCTACTGGGATAAATTTGACCAAGAAGACGTATAATTTTATGTAAGTTTTTCTAGATTATCAAAATCAATACAGATTGGTGAATTGTCGAGCTGTTTCAGATGGAAATCGATGAGCGTAGATTCTGAGATATTAAATAGCGAATTGAAAATGGCATGTAAATCAAGACTAGTGATTAACCTAAGTTGTTAGGTGTTTTCATAGTCATGTGTGTTAAAATTCCGCGCTTATTAAGTCCGATATGGCGAATCTCTGGCGAATTGGCAAGCTGGTCCCGGCCCATCGTGTCTTGCCCGGGCAAAAGCACCGGCCCGGATGGTACGCTTCGCGGTCCGGTAAAGCCCGTTTCCGCCCTCCCCGCCGTGGCACTCCCCACAACTCGTTGAGGCTGCTACAAGTGCCGGACGTGTCGCCTCTCGATCCGTTCTTTATTCGGTTGGGGACGAGGCCCCACGACTTAGCAGCGAATTAGCAGCTTTCGTGCCATGACGGCGATCCTGCCCCGAACTCTTAAAGTGGGTTAACGCGGCTCGACCGGAGAACGGCACCGATGGCGTGGTGAAAACGGTAAGCGCTCCAGGTGCGCGGCTCGTCGGTGCCGATCGCCACGCCTAAAGCGGCGATCGGCACCGACGAGGAGGGCGTGGACCGCCGATCGGCACGGCCGAAAGGCGTGATGTGGTGCGTGTTGCGGCTCTTGCGGTCGGTGGGGCCGGCGTGCCATCTGTAACAGTAGACGCGCACTCATGGGAAGCTGGGTTCAAAGGCCGCATCGGCTGCCCACACCCGGCCTGTCATCGGACGGCTTTACTCCGGTTGAGAGACGGTGTGACGTTCGGGCCGTATTCCCGCCCAGCGTGTTGACTGAACGGCACTGATGGCGACGGGCGGTTGCGGGTGACGGGGTGCCGACTGGACATTCGCTGCCGTTCGACTACCGGCCCGCTACCTGTTCGCTGGGTGATTGCTGCCACCGAAATCGTGTGGCGCGTGTACCGACTGCGGCCCGACAGACCCGAGTTTTGGTCCAGTTGTGACCGGATGTGATCTTGATAAGTCGTTATCGGGGAAATATTTACGATTTGCTGCTGGGGCGGGTGGTGTTTCTGTGACGTATGAAATCAGTCGCCGTGCGAGCTGCGTGCGGGGGGGCGCTCAAACTTCCGAAAGTCCGAAACAGCAAAAATCGGGTATGGTGAGTCCTGATTTGCCGACGGCACGCCTCGCCGCACCTGAGACTGACGCTCAGGTGGCGGTCGCCTTCCGCGCTGCCCTTACGGGTGTCGTATCCGTTATTCCTCTCCGGGCCGGTTCGATGCGCCTCCTCTCCGCCTGTGTTCTTGTGCTTGCGGTTGCAACCGCGGCTCGTGCCGACGAACCCAAGCCGCTCCCGAAACTCAAGGTGAGCGACAACAAGCGATTTCTCGTCACCGCCGAAGGGAAACCGTTTTTCTACCTCGCTGACACGGCCTGGGAACTGTTCCACCGGCTCGACCGCGAGCAGGCCGACAAGTACCTCAAGACCCGCGCCGCGCAAGGGTACAACGTCGTTCAGGCCGTCGCGCTCGCCGAGTTCGACGGGCTCAACGAGCCCAACGTCTACGGCCACAAGCCGCTGATCGACAACCGCCCTACGACGCCGAACGAGAAGTATTTCGAGCACGTGGACTGGGTGGTGAACCGGGCCGCGGAGTTCGGCATTTACACCGCCCTGCTGCCGACCTGGGGTGACAAGTGGAACAAGAAGTGGGGGCAAGGGCCGGAGGTCTTCACGCCGGAGAGTGCCGAAGCCTACGGCGCGTGGCTCGGGATGCGGTACAAGGACAGGTCGATCATCTGGGTCCTCGGCGGCGACCGTCCGGTCGAAACGGACGCGCACAAGCAGATCACCCGCGCAATGGCCAAGGGGCTGCGGGCGGGCGACGGCGGCGCGCACCTCATCACCTTCCACCCGACCGGCGGGAGCGGGTCGTCAGCGCCCTTTCACAACGACGATTGGCTCGACTTCAACATGCGGCAGAACGGCCACCAGGCCGAGTTCACCGGTCGCTACGACAAGACGCTCGCCGATTACAACCTGCGCCCTGCCAAACCGGTCCTCGACGGCGAGCCGATCTACGAAGGGCACCCGGTGTCGTTCAAGGCGAAGGAGTTCGGCCACTCCACCGCGGCCGACGTGCGGCGGCCCTTCTACTGGGATGTGTTTTCCGGGGCGTGCGGCCATACTTACGGGCACCACTCGGTCTGGCAGTTTTACGCGAAGGGCCGCAAGCCGGTGAACAACCCGCTCGTCACCTGGGAAGAGGCGATCGAACAGCCCGGCGGCAAGCAGATGCAGCACGGGCGCCGGCTCATCGAGTCGCGCCCGTACCTCACCCGCGTTCCCGACGATTCGGTGCTCGTGGCCGACGAGGTCGGCACTTCCGTGCCCGGCGCCGGAACGCGGCGGTTCGCTGCCACCCGCGATGAAAAGGGGGCGTTCGCGATGGTGTACGCCCCGATCGGCCGCTCGTTTACCGTTGCGATGGGCAAGGTGACGGGGCCGAAGGTGAAGGCGTGGTGGTTCAACCCGCGGGACGGCAAGGCGACCGTAATCGGCACCTTCTCGAACACCGGCACCCGGACGTTCACCCCGCCCGCCGAAGGCGAGTTGCTCGACTGGGTGCTCGTACTCGACGACGAGTCGAAGAACTTCCCCGAACCGGGCGCTGCACCGCGTTAGCCGATCCGCTCAACGCCGACCATCACGCGCTTGCCGGCTGGCGGGCGCTCACCCTGGGAGCCCATCGTGCCGCGCACGCGACGCACCTTTCTGACATCGGCGGCCCTTGGTGCTGTGGGGCTGCAAGCTTTCGCCGAACCGCCGCCGGTGCCCACGACCGGCGCCGAGAACGCGAACCTGGAGCCGTTCGATCAGCTCTTTCAGTCGTTCCTGGCCCGTCACAAGTTGGCCGGCGCGGCGGTCGCGGTCGCACGCGGCGGGAAACTCGTGTACGCCCGCGGGTTCGGGTTCGCCGACGCCGAACAAAAGACGCCCGTCGCACCGGACGCACGGTTCCGCATCGCGAGCGTGTCTAAACCGATCACCGCGGTTGCGGTGCTGATGCTCGCCGAGCAGGGGAAGCTCAAGCTCGACGACGCGGTGCTGAAGTACATCAAACTGAAACCGGCGCCCGCGAGCGGCGTCGAACTTGATGAGCGGTGGCAGAAGGTGACCGTCCGCCAGTGCCTTCGGCACACCGGCGGTTGGGACCGGGACCGTGAGGGCGGGTTCGACCCCATCTCGGTCCCGGGGCGGATCCGGCGCGCGTTACAACTCGACGGCCCGCCAACGCCCGACGACATCGTTCGTTACATGATGGGACAGCCGCTGGACTTCGACCCCGGGGCGCGGTTCGCGTATTCGAACTTGGGTTACTTGGTTCTCGGCCGAGTCCTTGAGGCCGTGACCGGGCAGCGGTACGAGCCGTGGGTGAAAAAGCACGTGTTCGGGCCGCTGGGGGCGACCGCGCCGGCACTGGCCCGGGGGCTGCCCGAGAACCGTTCAAAGGCCGAAGTGTCGTACCACGACGCCAAGGGACGCAAAGCCGCCTGTCTTTACCCGCCGCGCGTCGGGCGCCAGGTGCCGCTACCGGACGGGGCGATGAACGTCGAGGCGTTCGAGGCGCACGGCGGCTGGGTCGCCTCGGCCGTCGATCTGGTCCGGTTCGCGGCCGCGTTCGACGGGGGGCGAGCGTCTCCGCTCCTGTCGGACGCCAGCGTTCGAGACATGTGGGCGCGGCCGGATGGGGCCGCCGGGTTCGGATCCGACAAGAAGCCGCGCGAGGTGTATTACGGTTGCGGGTGGAACGTGCGCCCCGTCGGCGACGGCAAGCTGAACGCCTGGCACGACGGGTGGATCCCCGGCACCAACACGCTTCTGGTTCGGCGGTGGGACGGCTTAAGCTGGGCGGTGCTGTTCAACACCGACTCGACCCCGGGCGGCGACGCCCCGTCCGGGTTGATCGACGCGCCGGTTCACCGCGCGGCCGGCAAGGTGCAAAAATGGCCGAACGGCGATTTGTTTGAGAAGTTTATGTGAGGCAAATATCGGCTGGACAGCACCGCGAATTGTCGTTACCCTTTCCGAACTTTGAACTGGCGGGCGGGGCGAGAGCCGGGCGCGATTTTCTCTCACACAATCGCGCCGGATTTTTTCAATCAAAACCGCTCGACGGGGCAAGTAGAGGGTAAGCGGAGCGTAAAATCGCGGTCCGCCGGATAATGCCGGATCGGTTCGGGCGAACAGGTGAATGTTAGCCAGCTCGGTACCGATCGTCTCTGGTTTGGGTGCGTCGCCCGCGCACCCGCTCTCCGAGGTTCCCATGCGCCGCCCGACTCGGTTCTTGCGCCGTCACCCATTTCTGGTACTCACTGCGCTCGGCATCACGTTCGCGGCCTGGATCTGCTGGGACGCGTTGAGCCCGCCCGAACCGGAAGCGGTGCCAGAAGTTACGCTCCGCACGCGGCTCGCCCCGACTGCTATTGTTGATGATGCCGTTTTCCCAGTGACGACACCGGAAGGAACGGCCCAGGCGCTGCCGAGGCTGAAGACCGGTATGTCTCGCACCGAGGTGGAGGGGTTGGTGGGGGCGCCCACCCCGGGTAACATTTCCCCGGCCACCGTCGCCGACGGGCGGGTCGTGTACCGCACCCAGTACGAAACGGACCTCGCGCCGCCCGCCACGGTGCGCCCGATCCAGCGTTCCCTTCCCCGGCACCCGAGCCCGTCTTCGGCGCTCGTAACGCTTGAGTTTGATGCCACCAAGCCCGGGCACCCGCTCGTCGGCATCTACTACCCGGATCCGCTCTTCTGATCGGCTTGTCGTTTCCGCCATCGCGTTCGACCGAGCGGGCCGCCCGCCCCCCCCGCGGCGCGGGGCGCGCGGGGGCGGGGGGCGCCCCCCCCGCCCCGCGCGCGGGGCTCTCCCCAAAAACGCACCCGCATTCGCGGCACGAGGGCACGATGTTGCAACCGCTCGCGGAGCGAGCGC
>NZ_JAXBLV010000215.1:0-43892 GCF_034097035.1 Gemmata algarum | reverse complement strand
CGCGGGTGTGGGGGGGGGGGGGGGGGGGGGGGGGGGCCCCCCCCCCCCCGCGCCCCCTCCCGGGTTCAGTCAGCGGCTACCGCTTAGCCCCGGAGCAGCTGGGCGACGAGCTGGGTCGTCTGGTTCGCGTTGCCGAGCACCGTCGCACCGGCCTGGACCTGCGTCTGGAGGCGGGTGAAGTTCGCGATTTCCGAGGCGAAGTCGGTGTCGCGGATGATCGACTGGGCCGCGGTCGTGTTCTCCAGGGTGGCCTGGAGGCTGCGGGCGTTGGACTCCAGGCTGTTGGCCTGGAACGCACCGAGGTTCGCCCGGGTGGTGCTGATGTCGCTGATCGCCTTATCGATCACGGTGATCGCGGCGGTCGAGTTGGAGGAGGTCGTCACGTCGATCGCGTTCAGGCTGGTGAACGTGCTCGACGCGGTCGAGTTGTTGCCCAGGAAGTTCGAGTTCGTGCGGCCGATGGACAGCAGGCTGGTCTCGCCGGAGTTGGCCCCGGTCTGGAACTGCAGGTTCTGGCCGACCACGAAGGTGCCGTTGGTGAACAGCACCGAGTTGATCGTCGAGCCGGCGGTCAGGCCGAGGGTGACGGTCGCACCGGCCAGCTCGCCCGTCAGCGCCACCGCCGACGCGTCGCTGCCGCCGTTACCGTTGGTCCCGGCGGTCGCGGTGCCGCTCTGGGTCACGGTCGCGGCCAGCGAGTTGGTGTAGGTGACGGTCGCGGCGGTGCGGGCGTAGGTGCCCGCGGTCAGCCCCGCACCGCTCGTCGTGCCGGCGGTGCCGGCCCCGATCACCACGTCGGTCTTGAAGTCCGTCGCGGTGAACCGGATCTGCCCGCCGACGTTGTCGGCCGTCAGCTTGATCGAGTTCGCGTTGAACGACGAGTTGAGCTTGGCGACCGCCTGGTCGATGGTGTCGGTGCTGAGCAGCGCGACGTTGATGCCGTTGACGCTCAGGTTACCGGAGGTGCCGATCGTGGCACCGGCACCGCTCCCCGTGGTCTGGGCCCGCACCGCCCGCTGCGTCACGGTCACCGTGTTGTAGCTGGTCAGCGGCGGGGTGGCGGCCAGGGTGCCCGAGATCACCACGCCGGACTGGGTGGTGGCCAGGGCGCCGTTCGTCGCGGCCCCGTTGAGCAGGGCCTTGGTGCCGAACTTGGTCGTCGCGGCGATGTTGTCGATCGAGCTCAGGATGTTGGTGATTTCGGCCTGGTTGGCCGCCAGGGCGGTCGCGTCGTTGACGCCGGAGTTGGCCGAGTCGAGGGCCAGGCTGCGGGCCTTGGTGAGCAGGCTGTTGATCTCGTTCAGCGCGCCTTCGGCGGTCTGGACCAGCGACACCGCCTTGTTCGTGTTGTCGAGGGCCGTCTTCAGGCCGGCGATCTGGGCCCGCTGCGTTTCGGAGATCACGAGGGCCGAGGGGCCGTCCGCACCGCGGTTCACCTTCAGGCCGGTCGAGAGCCGTTCCAGCGAGGTGTTGAGGGCGCTGCTGGCGCGGCCGAGGTTCTGCTGGGCGTTGAGGGACGCGGTGTTGTTGACGACGGTCAGAGCCATGATGAGCACTCCAGCTGAGGGTTCAGTTTGCGGGTTGGTGAGTCCTTCCCGTCTGCAGAAGTTATCGAACTCCCCCGGGGAGATTTGCCCGCGTTTTCAGCGGGTTTGCGGCGCGGCGCGGCGCGCGCCGCGGGGCCGGAAAACGGCCGCGGCCCCCGCCGAGCCAGGTGCTCGGCGGGGGCCGCGTGTGTCGTTATCGGACTTATGGTCTCAGCTGACCGGGCCTTCGATGTCGGGGAGCGTCTGGGCGGCGGCGGCGGCGGCGGCGGCGGCGGCTTCGGCGGTGTTGAAGTCGCCGGCCGCGAGCCGGGCGGCCGCTTCGGAAACCACGTTCGGGCGGACGTCAGGGGCCTGGCGGACGCCGGCCAGGAGGGTGGCCAGTTTACCGGTGAGCACGAACTCCTTCGCGCTGCCGGGTTCGACGACCGGGCTCGCAGTGGTGCGGGTCGCCGGGGTTTGCGGGGCGGGCGGTTGGACTCCTGAGGGTTCGATACGCATGTCTCTATACTCGCTGTTTTCAGGTGTTGGGGCCGATGTTCGCGGCCTACGAGAATATGTATCGAGCGGATTCAAATAAAATTGCGTCAAAAAAGCGACCGCAACCGCTCGGAGACATTTTCGATCATACGGTTGGAATCTGATATCCCACCTCAACCGGGCTGGACACCGTCATGAGCGACTCCTCCGCCTCACTCCCCGCACCCGAAGTGCCGGCCGACGGCGCAACCGCCCAGCCCGCCGCCCCGCGACCGCGCCGCGGTCTGATCCGCCGGCTCGTGACCCCGGCGATCGTGCTGGCGTGCGTCACCGGCGGCGCGGGGCTGAGCCAGCAGCTCCGCCCCAAACCCGCGCCCGAGGCCGCGGAGGCATCGGCCGACGCCGACGCGCCGCCCGCACCCGACGCCCACTCTGGAGCGGGTCCCCACGCGGCCCCGCCCCCGGCCGATCGGACGGCCGCGGGCCGCATCGACAACAGCATCCGCGCCGCGAGCTACGCGTACGCGCTCAAGCTGGTCCGGAGTGCCGCGCCGGGCGCGTTCGCCGACGAGTACCAGGCCGCGTACCGCGAGGGGCTGTGCCTGGAAGGGCTCAACCGGTTGAAGGAGGCCGACGCGGCGTACCAGAAGGCCGAACAGGACCCCAACGTGGGCGGGTGGGCGCGGGCCACGCTCGGCCGCGCCCGCTGCGCGATCGACGCGGGCACGCTGACCGAGGCGCGGGCGCTGATGGACCGCGTGCTGCTCCGCTCCGGCCACCACGAGTGCCGCGGCAGCAAGCTCCGCGAGGAGGTCGCGTACCTCCGGGCGCGGGTGTGCGTCCTGGAACTCGGGGCGCCGGCCCCGCTGGACCCGCTCAACGCCGCGGCCCTCTCCTGGCCGACGATGCAGGTGGAGCCCGACGCGTACCTGGACTGGCTCGCCAGCGGCGCGACGACCGGCAGCCCGCGCCCGGACACCGGGCGCGACGTGGTCGAGGTCCACGCCGACAAGGACCCGCTGAACCCGGCCGTCACGCTGCGGCTCGCGAAGCAGCCGGCTATGGACGCGGTCCGCGCGCTGGCGGACGCCGCGCAACTGGAGGTGCCCGATGACGACACGGTGGCGAAGCTGCTCGCCGACCCGGTCGGCCCGGTCGAGGTCGAGCGGCTGCCGCTCGACGTGGTGCTGACGGCGCTGACCGAGCGGGCGCGGGTGAAGTGGGAGATCAAGGGGCGCGAGCTGCGGCTCGCGCCGGCCCCTTACGGCACCGGCCCGGAGCTCACCGTGCGGGCGCTGCACCAAGCGCTCGAAGTGGCGGCCGGGCACCCGGCCGCGGCCCCGATGCAGGTGGCGCTCGCGAACCTGGACGCGCGGGCCGGACGGTTCCGGGCCGCGACGCTGGGCTACCGGCAGGTGTTCGAGACCGTCGGGCACGCGCCGGCGGCCCCGTACGCGGCGTACAACCTCGGGCTGATGGAGATGAAAGCCGGGAACCGCAAGGGCGCGGTGGCCCGGTTCTTCGAGGTGATCGACCGCGCCCCCGGCACCACCTTCGCGGAGTTCGCGTGGTGCTGGATCGCCCGCTCGCACCTCGAGGACGACGCCCCGGAGGCCGCGCGCCGGGCGTACGTGATAGCGTTCAACGGCAACAACCGGGAAGCCGCTTCCGCCGGGGCGCTGGGGGTGTGCATGTGCGACCTGCTCACGGGCAACGAGGCCGCCGTGCGCGAGCTGCTGGCCGACGCCAAGCTCAGCACCCGCGAGGGGCACGCGATGGTCACGAACTACTTCACCGCCCTGCTCCGGTACCGCACCGCCCCGAGCGAGAGCCGCAAGGAGCTGCTGTTCCGGGCGATCGACGCCGCGGACGAGGGCCGCGCGCTGGGGCCGGGCGGGGTGTACCTCACGGGCCGCGTGTACAGCGAGCTCGGGCTCGCCCGGGAAATGTGCTCGCTGTACGAGCGCGAGGTCGAAACGGCCCGCGGGCCGCTCGCGCTGCGGATGCTGTACGAAGTGGCGGAGCGGTACGACCGGCTCGACGCCCGGCCCGCCGCCCGGGCCCGGTACCTGTCGGTGGCCGCGGTGGACCCGTACGGCCTGCGGGCGCGGGCCGAGCTGCGGCTGGCCGCGCTCGACGCCCGTGACGGTAACGGCGAGGACGCCGTGCGCCGCTGCTGGGCGCTGACCAAGAGCAAAGACGTGCCCCTCGCGGACGTGCTCCGCGTGATGGGCCACGGGTACGAATTGCAGGGGATGTACCGAGCGGCGGCGGACTGCTTCGCCGGCCGCCTGCCCGAGTAGCACCGCACCTGACGACGCGCGCGGTTCAAGCACCGGACCAAAACGCCCGCCGGTCGGCTCTCAACGAGAGCCGACCGGCGGGCGTCAACCGAGTTCCGTCGGACGCTACAGCGCCCGGCCGGACTCAGTCCTTCTTGGGCAGCGGCGCCGGGCGCAGCTTGGCCAGATCGAACGGCTCGCCGACGAGCCCCTTCCACGCGGTCTTCTGGGTGCCGTCGAGGGCTTCCTCGACCTTCGCCCAGGCCTCCTTGCGGAGCCGCTCGATCTTCTTGTTGGCCGCGTCGACCTTCTCCTGATCCGGTTGCTCCCGGTTGCCGCCCTTACCGCCGCCGAACCCGCCGCCGATGCCGGCCTCGGTGCGGATCTCGCGGGACTCCTTGTTGAAGTCGTCCACCACGCCCTTGATCGTGCTCTTCTGCTTGTCGCTGAGCTTGAGGGCGTCGCCGACTTCCTTAATGGTCGCCTTCTGCGATTCGGTCACGAAGCCACCGAAGCCGCCGCCGCCACCGAACCCGCCCTTGCCGCCCTTGCCACCCTTACCGCCGCCGCCACCGCCCTTGGCCTCGGGGTCGTTGAACACCGTGAAGCCCATCTGCTGGATGGCGATCTGGTGCAGGCGCTTCTTCTGGTCGGCGCTCAGCGTGTCCTCGACCGTCTTCTTCACCTCCTCGGTGAGCTTCTGGCCCTGCTCGTTCAGCTCGGTGAACTTCTCTTTGTCGAACCCGTCCTTGCCCTTGCCGAACATTTCCATGCGGGACTTCTGGAGCTCGGACTGCTTGTCCGCGAGCGGCTTGAGCTTCTCCTTCTGGGCCGCGGTCACCTTGATCTCTTCTTGCAGCGCGGCGTTGGTCAGCACCAGAGTGTTGATGTCGCCGAACCCGCCGCCGAACCCGCCGCCGAACTGCCGGCCGCCCGGCTGGGCGGTAACCACGGTCACCACAACGGCGGCCATCAGGCCCGCCAGCATACACCGCATCGCCCGCATGACATTCCCCTTGGGGGAGAGGTGAAAGGTCCGCCGCGGGACGAGTCCCCGTCGGCTGTCCACATCGTTACGTCATGGCGGTGAAAGGGGAATGAGAAAGGGCGCAAAAACCCGCGCCCGCGCGAAATTCGCACGGGCGCGGGTAAACGTGTTCAGGAGCGTGTCACTTGTCCCGGCGCACCGCACCGCCCGCCGGCACCGCGCCGCCCGCCGGCACCGGCCGGTTCCCGCCCACCGGTTGCGGCGGGGCTTTGACGACTTGCCAGCCCTTGTCCTTGATCTCGACGTACTGGAAGTGCTCCGGCTTGACGCCCGGGATATCCACCATCGGGTTGGAGAACTTCCAGACTTCCGTGTCGTCGTTCGCCTTCAGCATGTACACCTGGGCCGGCAGGTACGCGGCCCGCACGGTGGCCGGCCCCGGGCCGTACAGCGCCAGCCGGAGGTGTTTGAACTCGAGCTGGTCCTTCCCGAACCGCGGCTTGATGTCCAGGTAGATGTAGTTCTCGTCGGTCTTGAACAGGTTGATGTCGAACCGCTCCTTCACGTCCTTCGCCTTCATGCCGGCGAGGAAGTCGAGCATGAGGTTGTCCACCCCGGGGCCGGCCTTGGGCAGCTCGATCTCGGTCACCGTCTTCGCCAGCCCGTTGTACACGTACACGGCCTTCCCGTTGCAGATGTACGCTTCGTAGTCGGTGCTCGTTTTGTCGGCGTTGTTGTTGAGCCGCAGCACGGCGAAGTTGGGCTTCATGCACAGCACCTGCCCGCTGTAGGCGGTGGACCTCTGGGAGACGCTGTCGGTGCGGGTGAGCCCGACCTCGGTGCGCAGGTTCACCACGGACGCCATCTTCTTTTCCCAGGCGGCCAGGTGCCCGTCGAGTTGCGGGTCGGCCTTCGCGACCGGGGACTGGGCGGGCGGGACCGGTTGGCCGGGCACCGCGCCGGCGGGCGGTTGGGCCACGCCGACCGAACCGGCGATCAACAGTGCGGCCAGGGTGAAGCCAGCGGCTCTCATCGATGAACCTCCTCAGTCTCGGGCGGGGGGCGGCGGGTTATAGCGTTCACGGTGGCCCCGGAAAAGCCCGACCGCGGCGCCCGTTCCATCTTTCGTTGGGCGACACGCCGGCGCGACCGGAATGGCACTCCCGGCGCCGAGAACCGCGGGCCGCGGATGGGTCTGTAGCGACTGTACGCGGGGCGGGTTGTAAAATGAGGTGCGGAAAGTTCGCGAACTCACGGTGCGGGGCCGCTGTCCCTGTTGTTATGCTCGAAAAAGTTCAGGTCCGAATCGTGGCCGGGTCGCTCCGCGGGCGGAAGCTCACGGTGGTGGTCCACGAGGGGATGCGCCCGACCCCGCAGATGGTGCGTGAGGCGCTGTTCAGCATCCTCGGGAACGCGGTGCCGGACCGCGCGTTTTACGACATTTTCGCCGGCACCGGCGTGATCGGCCTGGAGGCGGTCAGCCGCGGCGCGTCGGTCGCGCGGCTGATCGAGAAGGACCCGCGACAGGTCGCGGACATCCAGAAGTACGCCGAGCAGTTCGGGGTGTCGGCGCGGGTGCAGGTGCTCAAGGCGGACGTGTACCGGTGGGCGGAGCGGTGGCTGCCGCCGAAAGACCCGGTGAACCTGTTCCTGAGCCCGCCGTTCCCGGACCTGAGCGAGAAGGCCGACGAGTTTCTGGCGCTGGTGAACGCGCTGTTCGCAAAAGCGCCCAACGAATCGGTGCTGACGATCCAGGCCGAGGAGGGCTTCCCGCTGGACCGCTTGCCGACCCCCGAGGCCTGGGACGTGCGCAAGTACGGGCGCAACATCCTGTTGTTCCTGGTCATTTCGCGCGACGGCGCGGCGCCCCCGGCGACCGCGTGAGAACGTGACGACCGCTCGGATGCGACCCGGCGCCCCGCCGGCGCACGCATGGGGGAAGCGGGCACGTTCGGAACAAAGTTCCAGACCGGTTGATGCCTATAGTTTCCAGTTCCGGGTTGGTTTAAGATTGGTTACCGTGATCGCCGTTTCTGCAAAAGGCTGCTACCGCCCGGGTCAGTACAGCCCGTCCGACGGTGTTGACCGGGCCTGAACATTTCGGCGGCCGGGCGCGCAACAATGTTGGCGGCCCGTTTGTGGTGGGGAGGGTGGGGGAAAGCCCCGGTCGGCCAGGTTGACGGATGCTACTCTCATTCCTAACCTTCTTTCTTCTTCGATCCGACTGGAGGTTTGAGGCAATGACGTTCGAGGAGGCCCTGATCGAGCTGCGGGCCAAGCACCCGAAGGCGGACCTGAGTCCGTCGGTCAAACGCGGAAAGGCCGCCGAGCGGGCGGTCCGCGTCAACTTCAAAAAAGACAAAGGCGGGCTGTACGTCGGACGTGACACCGACGGGACAGAAGTGCTGGTGTACTTCAACGACGACGCCAAGGTCATCGCCTGCACCGAGATCGAGCCCGACGAGTGACGGTCGGAAAGGGCCGCGGTCAGCCGCGGCCCTCTCGACTCGTCTCTTTACGCTTGGCGGGCGAGGTTCTGAGCGAGTTTAGGCGGTTGCGCGTGGCCGTGAAGCCAGGGGCAGAACGAGACCCGAGCGGCTACGACTTCGGCCCCGTAGGGGCCGACGGTCCGTTACGTTGTAGCGCGAAATCATGTACCTTCTGGTCCGGGCCGACCGTCGCCGACAGGCCCGAAGTCGCGGTACTGTGATACTTGTTCGGGATGTTGTTCACTTTCTTGTACTTCGTGCTGGGCAACCCGCCGGTGTTCTCTTCGATGTACGGCGGGGAGACGAGGACGTTGTAAGTGCCCTTATGAAGCTCGGCGGAGTAGCGCCCGTCCGCACCCAACCGCACTTCGGCCCCGCGGCCCGTTTTCTCATCGACGAACTGCACCACACCCTCGCCGACCGGCTGACCGTCGAACGTAACCGCCCCCGTGATCGGGATCGGAACGTCGTCGGGCGCGCAGCCGGCAACCGCACACAGACCGACGAGCATCGACCAACTGTACCGCCGGCCGGGGTATCGTCGCATGATGTCTTCCCCAATGAAGGTCGGTTCGTGGGGCACAAAGGGCGCCCCGCCCGCCGCTGCCCCGACCGTGTCAGGGCACCGACACCACGTTGCCGTCGTCCTTGTCCACGGCGTTCTGAAGGACGAGCAAGTCGATCGAGTTGGCCAGGAACGACACTGAACCGTCCCCCCGCAGGGTCATGACGCCGCCGCTGTGGCTCGAGGCGAGTGGGGTGTTGCAGTTCCCGTTCTTCTGCCAGTTCGCGGTCACGGGCGGGTTAGGGACCTGGCGCACGGTCGTATTGCCGAAGCAGCGGGTGTCGTTGTTCGGGTCGTTGGTCCCCAGCCACGTGCCGTCCCCGGCGGGCAACCGCGGGTTCTTCACGCCCATCGTCGGGCCGCTGTTGGTCACGGCGGTGCGGTTGTCCTTGTTCCCCCTCAGGTAGGCCGACTGCTCGGCGATGACGATCGTGTTCGACGTGCCGTCGGTGATGTCGCCGAGCCGGACGGCCTTGATCCCCGGAAACGCGCCACCGGCCGAATGGTGGGCCGCGCCCTGTGGGGTGGTGCGGTCGGTGGTCGAGTGGTTGCTGCTCCCGGACAGGCAGACGTAGCTGCTCCACTGGTATTGCCACGTCGTGCCGCTGTACACCAGGTCCTGCGTTTCGGGCAGGTCGGAGGACGGGCAGCGGTAGATCTTCGGGCGCAGGTCGCGCACGATCGCCCGCTTCTGGTCGAAGGTGCCCGTGCTGGTTCCCATCCACCACGTCGAGTCCTGGGTGGACCCGCCGGTCCCGGCGGAGAGCGCTTGGTACGAGTTGCCCTGTTCGACGAACTCCGTAATGACCCACCAGAACGAGGCCCCGTGCCGCCCGTCCACCGCGCCGGTTTTGCGCGTCTGCGGCGGGAGCGTCTGGTACGCCGATTCGTAATTGTGGATCGCGAGGCCGACCTGCTTGAGGTTGTTGGAGCAGCTCATGCGGGCGGCGGCCTCGCGCACCTTTTGAACCGCCGGGAGCAGCAGCCCGATCAGGATCGCAATAATCGCGATCACCACTAACAGCTCAATGAGCGTGAACGCGGACCGATGGCGGCGCGGGGGCATGATACACCCTGGGAAGAGGACAGGGAGCAAATAAAAAGACAACAGACAGTCGAGGGGCGCAAGCGTCCCCTTTGTCTCCGGCACGCGATATTAATGCCGGGTTAAAGAGACCGCAAGGCAAGAAAGCAAGATCGATCGATCGTGATCGAGAGGCGAAATGTGGCCGAACGGCCGGATCGGTGTCGGGTTATTCTGCGTTTCGCATTGGGCCAGTTGCCGCACCCGCTTGCCTCAGCCGGCGGCGCATTCGTGACTCGGCGTCGCGTAGTCGGCCATCAGGATGCGCGCGACGCCCCGGGCGTGCGCCCGCCCTTTCCCGACACAGGGCCGGGAACGCGGTCGTGCTCGCGATCACTCAACGGTCCACAAGGTGATGGAGTCTTTGTCCTTCACGTAGATGCGGTTACCGGTTGCGATCGGGTACGCGTAGGTCGCGCTCGTGCCGACCTTGTAATTCGCGACCTTCTTGTACTCTTTGTCGCTCGGCTCGAACACCGTGAGTTGACCGTTCGGCGGAAGTGCGAGCAGCACCGCGCCGGCGTCAACGATGTTACCGTACCCGCGCCCGCCCGTGAGCGGTTCGGTCCAGGCGGTCTTGCCCGTCTCGGCGCTCACGCAGAAGAGCGCGTCCGAGGCGGTCAGCCCGAAGAGGCTTTTGCCGCGGACGACCGGCGTGTTGTACAGCACCGACTGGTCCTTGTTGGCCCACGTCTCTTTGGCCTCGAACGTGTCGCCCTTCTTCTCAACCGTAAACGCGCGGGTGCCGCGGTTGGCCCCCGAGAAGATGACGGTGTTCCCTTCGACAACCGGCGTGGACGAGTTGTACCCGCGCCCGGTGACCGCGAACGCGGTCTTCCACAGCAACTGGCCCGTCTTCAGGTCCAACCCGATGATGCTCGCGGAAGTCTCCGCGACGACCGTCTTCGTGTCCCCAACGGTCATCAGCACCGGCGAGGCATACGCAGTCCCTTCGTTGGTCCATTGCCACTGTTCCTTGCCGCTAGCGAGTTCGTAAGCCGCGACCCCGCCGCCGCTTTCACCCCCGAACTGGGCCACCACGAGCCCGTCCGCGACGACCGGCGAACTGGACGTGTGGAACCGGGGGATGCCTTTGGTTTCCACCCGCCACACCTTCTTACCGGTGGCGGCGTCGAGGGCCGAAAGGGTACCGTTGACGCCGAGCGTAACCACCTTACCCTGCGCGACCGCGGGCGAGGCCCGCGGCCCCGGGAACCCGCTGTCCGCGCCGCCTTTGAACGCCGCGTCGTACTTCTCGATCCAGACTTCTTTTCCGGTGGCGGCTTCGAGGCAGCGGGCGACCTCGGCCCCGCCCTCGCGGGTGAACGCGAACAGCTTGTCCCCGACGAGTGCGGGCGTCGCCACCCCGTCGCCCACGGTCACCTTCCACTTCTGAGTCAGTTCCTTGGGCCACGTTTTGGGCGCCTGGAAGTCGGCGGCGCGGCCGTCCCGGTTGGGGCCGCGCCATTGCGGCCAGTCGCCGTGCGCAGGCCCGGCCAAGACCGCAAGCGCGAGGCCGAGAGCCGGTGAACGGCGTAACAGCTTGTGAGCGCGAGGCATGTGAGGGCTCCGGTCGATGTGTGATGCGGGCGAAGCACGCGACATCCTACCGTGCCCGCCGGTCACGGAGTCTGAGAACGGGGTGAGTGACGCCCCGCTTTACCTCCCGGATCTCGACGGATCGATGGTATCCATACAAAGTTCTATCCAATTTAGCAACATATTCGTACATAATAAATATTGCCACTTTTCTTGACGAGCCGCGACCCGTGCGGGCCTCACGGGTCTGAAGGCAGCTTTTGACAGGATCGACAGGATGAACATGATGAAGACAGACTGATTTTAAATCCTGTTTATCCTGTCGATCCTGTCAAAAGCTGCCTTCAGAACCGTGCGAGTGTTCGTGCCCCGCTCCCGGGCGGTCGCGGCTCGTCAACAAAGCGACACCGCAGGCGGGTTCATGTATCAGTGCCGCCCGCGGCAGCGCGGGCTGACATCAGCCGATCGGCGGGCGAGCCTTGAGGGTGTTAGGGCTCGAACGCGCCGGAGCATGTGGCGCCCATTCCCAATTCGGAACTTGAAGCAGGACGTACTGTTTTTGTGCATCGTCCGGACCAGAACAGTCGGGCGACTCGCGTTGGCTTTGGCTCCTGCCGTCTGTCTTCAGGCTCGCTTTACAACCGCAGACGCGCGAAGGCGTCCAGATGAGTAACGATCGACAAAACTATTCAGCATAGCCGAGTGGATGGGCCGTCCGTTCGTCCGCCACTGTAACGGGGGTACAGTGCCGCACCCGAAACCGCGCTGGTAGGCTGCCGACTGGTCATTTGCTGGCGTCGAACTGGTCACGAACTGGTGGATTCGCTGGGGCATTGCTACCAACGAATCACCGAAACACCGAAACTCGAGATCACTAAGATCGGGCCGCGTTGCGCAGAGGCGATCTGTAGCAACATGTTTCAAATCAAACACTTGCCGCAGGACACCTCCGAGCGGGCTGACTAATTCCCGAACGATATTGAGGACCGGGGACCCGTTTCAGGCGATTCAATCTTCCGGAACTACCATCCGGGAGAAAACGGGCGGAATGGCACCGGATGGTGCGGTCACTCGGCTGACGAAAGGCGCGCGAACGAGCGACCGGTGGACGAGAGCATTTGCCGAAAGGCAAGAAAACCCTTGTCAGGAAAATCCCTCACGAGATTATGGTCTGGCCGTAAATGGCGTTCTAAGGTGTGTGAACCGCATTGTGAGGACTGATTTTCTGGTCCAAGCCTGTCGGTTTTAGGTGTTCCATGTCCGACTACCATACTCCCTCGAACCACCCCGCGCCGGGTGCGGGGCTTTCGCTCCGCGACCGCACGTGGCCCGCGTGGTGTGGGGTAGGGTTGTCGGTCGTCGCTCTGATGGCATCGGCGGTATTCGCCAGAACGACCCTCCAGGAGTACCGTGACGCCGTCCACTGGTACCAGAACACCATTGAAGTGCTCGATGAGCTTGAGTGTTTTGACGCGGCCTCGTTCCGCGCCCGCTCGTCCGCACGCGCATACGCTCTGTCCGGTGAGGATTGGCAAGCGGCACGGGTTCACGACTCCCTGTCCCGGACCGCGGTGCAGGTGGTCCGGATCCGCGAGCTGGCGGAGAACAACTCGAACCAGCAAATGTTGCTAAAGCAATTCGAGCCGGCCTTCGAACAATTCCGCCAGAGGACAACTGGGCTCGTCGAGGCGCGCCGGGGCGGCGCGACAGCGAACGAACTGGCCCGGCGGTCCGAGGAGCTCACCGATGTCTCGGACACGCTGGTCGAAACGAGCCAAGCAATGCAGACCGAGGAGCGGCGCCTGCTCCAGGCGCGTGCAGACGCGGCCGAAGAGGCGGCCCGGTGGTTCGGTAGCGCGGTCGCGGTGTGTGCGACCGCCGGCACCGGGCTCGCATGTGCGAGTGGGTTCTGGGTGTTTCAGGCGATGCGCCGGGCGCGCCGCGCGCGGGACGTGGCCGAGGAAGCGAGTCGGGTCAAGGGCGAGTTCCTGGCGAACGTCAGCCACGAGCTCCGAACTCCACTTAACGGCATCATCGGAATGACCGACCTCACCCTGGCCGGGGAACTTCCACCGGACCAACGGGACCGGTTGCTCCTGGTCCGTGAGTCGGCCGGCACGTTACTCACCCTGGTCAACGACCTCCTCGACCTAGCCAAGATCGAAGCCGGGCGACTGGACCTGGCACCGGTCCGGTTCGAGCTTCAACGGGTCGTCGGCCGCGCGCTGCGGCTGTTGGCGGAGCGGGCTCGCAACAAGGGGCTGGCGCTGCGGTGCGACATCGCCCCAGAAGTGCCCACCGAAGCGGTGGGTGACCCGGACCGGTTGGTGCAGATGCTCACCAACTTGGTTTCCAACGCGATCAAATTTACCGAGCGTGGCGGGATCACGGTTCGCGTGCGAGTGCCGGAACGCGATGTCAGCGGGCTTGCCGTCGCGTTCGAGGTCGCGGACACCGGGATCGGAATCCCCGCCAACCGGCTGGACATGATCTTCCTCCCGTTCGAGCAGGCGGACGGGTCAACGACCCGGAAGTACGGCGGTACCGGGCTCGGCCTGTCGATCGTCGACCGGCTCACGCGCATGATGGGCGGCGGCGTAACCGTGGCCAGCGAACTCGGGCGAGGCAGCACGTTCACGGCAACGGTTCGGCTCGGCACGGTTTCGAGCGAGACGATCCTGCTGCCGCCCGCGTCCCTCACCGGGGTCCGGGTGCTGGTGGCCAAGCCCCCGGGTCCGGACCGGGACACACTGGCCCGGCTCCTGAGCGGTTGGGCGATGCGCCCCGAAACGGAGGACACGCCGGCCGGGGCGGTCGCTCGGCTGGCCGCCGGTGGCTTCGGACTGGTCGTCGTTTCGGAAGAGCAAACCGGTGATCCGAGCGGCGCCGAACAGGTTGTGTCCGCGGCCGCAGGTGTGCCGGTCATCGTACTCCACTGGGGCGCGCCGGGCATGCCGCGGCGCTGGGCCGCGGTCGGTCTGTCCGCGGCGCTCGCTCGGCCGTACACGCCGTCGGACCTGTTTGACGCGGTCATGGCGGCCCTGGACCCGGCGGTCCCGGCGGACACAACGGAGCCGGAAACCGCTCCGCTCGTGCCGGGGCGCCGGTTGCGCCTCCTCTTGGCAGAAGACAACCGGATCAACCAGCGGGTTGCGCAGGAGGTTCTGGGACGAGCGGGGCACACCGTGGTGACCGTGGCCGACGGGGCACAGGCGGTGGCGGCCTGGGAAGCCGGCGCGTTCGACACGGTACTGATGGATGTCCAAATGCCGGTGATGGGCGGGCTCGAGGCCACCGCGGCGATCCGCGCCCGCGAACGAGCGCGCGGCGACCGACGCATTCCGATCGTCGCAATGACCGCGCGCGCGATGGCCGGGGACGAAGCCGAGTGCCGGGCGGCCGGCATGGACGCTTATGCCCCGAAACCACTGGACCCGGTCCGTTTAATGCAGATCCTGGCCGAACTGGTGCCCGCCCCGTCTCCCCCACCTCCCCCGGCCGAACCGGTGTGCGACCTGGAATGGCTCCCCGCGGACCTGCGCTACGAGATCGCGGCGCTGTTCATCACCGAAGTCCCGGGCGACCTGGCCGCCGTTCGTGGGGCGGTCGCGGCCGGGGACGCGGCCCACCTCGCCCGGGCCGCGCACCGGTTGGCCGGTTCGCTCGAGAGCCTGCGTGCCGGACCGAACTTGGCGATCGCCCGCCGGCTGCAAGCGATGGGAAAAAGCAACGACCTGACCGGCGCCGCGACCGCACTGAGTGAGTTGGAGCGGGAACTCGATCGGCTCACCGTGGCGCTCCGGGCGTTTGTCAGCGCCCGCCCCACGCCGTC
This sequence comes from Gemmata algarum, assembly GCF_034097035.1. Classification (NCBI taxonomy): domain Bacteria; kingdom Pseudomonadati; phylum Planctomycetota; class Planctomycetia; order Gemmatales; family Gemmataceae; genus Gemmata; species Gemmata algarum. The sequence continues at coordinate 29,089 of NZ_JAXBLV010000215.1, read as the reverse complement.
GTCAAGTGGAACGTGAGCGCAACCGGTGCGCGACGCCCCGGGGTTCGCGGCAGGGCCGTGTTCGAGCTTGGGGAGCTGTAAATGGTCACGAATTGGTCTTTTTTCCTTGCAGCACCAGTTGGCCGTGGCTATTGGCCTGCGAACCTGTTTCCCGATCGCAGTGACGTGGCACGCCAAGACCGTTCGGCTGGTCGGCGCGGTGTCGGGAACCGCTGTTTCGACGGAGGGAGCCGTCCGTGGACATTCCGAGCCATATTTGGGCACGCGGGTACGAGCGGAGCGACCCGCACGAGCCGCTGTTCGGGCGCTACATTCGGATCGACCTGACCGGGCGCCCGAACCTCCGCGCGACGTTCGATGCGGTCGCGCAACTAGTGATGTACGGGCAGCAAGCGGCCGAGGTGGTGCCGTTCTCGCGGGTTTCGTGGGGGGTGGTGATCTACGGCGTCGAGCCCCACGAGGTCGCCCGCATCGAGGCGGTGAAGAGCGAGTACGTGGCGATGTGGGAGCGGCACCCGAACGTGTGGCCCCAGTTGGAGCCCCGCGAGGTGGTGTTCAGCGTGTGGTTCGTGGACCGCGGGCTGCGCCCGTTCCTCGGGTGCGTGTGTGAGGAAGCCCCGTGGGACCTGTGGGTGTCCGGGCGCGACATCCGCACCGAGCGTCTGTACCAGCGGCTGCTTTCCGAAGGCCAGGCGCCCATCCTGATGGCGCTCAATGCGGTTCACGCGGCCGAGTTGAGCGACGCATGGGGCGGGCCGGCCGCATGACCGGTGTGCGGAGCGAACCGTGACTCCCCTTCCCCTGCTCCAGCAGCGCGAGATCGAGGCGGGCGTGGTCGCGCCTCTGTTCCGGGCGTTCGCAGCGGAGGTCGGCGAGCACCGGGCGCGGGAGATCGTCGGCGGGGTGGTGCGCGAGCTCGCCAAGCAGGCCGGGTGCGCCGCCGCGGGCGGGGGTAATGCACTTGAGCACCTGAAGGCCGTTGTCGAAAAGTGGGCCGAGGGCGGCGCCCTCGAGTTGACGGTCCTGCGTGACGCCCCGGGTGCGTTCGATTTCGATGTGACCCGGTGCCGGTTCGCGGAGATGTACCGCCGGCTCGGGTTGGCCGAACTCGGCGGTCTGCTTTCGTGCGCACGCGATGCGGCCATGATCGAGGGGTTCAACCCGGACATCGCGTTCGCGCGGACACAAACCATCATGGCGGGCGCGGCGCACTGCGACTTCCGGTACCGGCTTTCCGGCCCCGCGCCCGGGTCTTGATGCGCCCCCGCGCCTACGGGACGATCGGCTGTGTCCACGCGACCTCGACATCGCCCTTCGCGTAAGGGTTCGCGGGCGACTTCGTGCTGATCACCTTCGCGCGCACGTACAGCTCCTTCCCGGTGAGTGTGTACGACGGAGTCAGCTCGGCTGAGACGGCAATAACCTTACCAATGTCCGCAGAATATGTGCCGGTCACCGGCGTCTCCTTGCCGTCCTTGTCCTTGAACGTTTTCGGGGTGCCGGCTAGGTCGGTGCCCTTCATTGTGGCGACGAACTCGGTCTTGTACGTCACGCCGGGCTCACCGCGGATCGCGATTTTCAGCGTATTTCCGTCTCGCGCGACCTCGTCGAGAACCACGCCGGTGCTGGCGTAAAAGTCACCGGCCTCGAGCCCCTTGACGGCCGTCTCGGCGGTGAGGAACGGTGCCCGCACCATCACCCAGCCGCGGCCCGGGTTCACCTTACCGAGGCCGTACTCGTGGTACCCGTGCGAATCATCGGTCGCCAGTCCGTACACGATCGGCAGGTTGTGCTTGCCGAGCCGCAGCGCGAGCGTGATGTCCCAGATCCGCTCGCAGCTCGCGTGATCCGGGTCGCCGTAGTTGCGCACCCCGGGGTGCCCGTTGAACACCTCGAAGAAGCGCAGCTCGTCCGCCAGCAGCATCTCCTCGGCGCGCACGCCCCACTGGAAGTTCGGGTGGTTGAGGAAGGCGATCATCACGCGGCTGGTCTTCGCCCGCTGCTCGTTCACCTGGCGCAGGTTCACCCGCACCGTCTCAACCGCGTCGGTCCCGTCCAGAGGCTTGATCGGGTCGCGCAGGTTGATGCCGTTGATGTGGACCGGCCGTTTGGCGTAAGCGTGAGTGATCTCCTCGGAGGGGATCAGCAGGAACTTGCCCGGTTCCTCGAACAGCGACCGAAACTCGGCGAGCGGTTTGAGCCGCACCTGCGCCTTGTCCTTTACGGTGCGCGTCTCGACCCACTTTTCGCCGAACCGTTTCGTGTACTTCGCGACGGCCGACTTGCGGGTCGCGGTGGATGCGGCGTCCACCCACTTATCGCCTTCGGCGATCACGTTGTGGTCGGTGAGCGCAAGGAACTGGTAGCCGTTCCGCTTGTACCAGTCGGCGACCATTTCGGGGAAATCATCCCCGTCGCTCCAAAGAGTGTGCGTGTGCAGGTTCCCTTTCCAGTACCGCGGGGCGGCCGTGGTGACGGCGGCGGGTTCGGGCGCCGCCGGAGCTTTTGCTCCGGGGTCCGTGTCCTGAAACGCGACAGCCGCGGCGAGCGCGCTCGCCGTGAGTGCGACGACAACAAGTGGTCGGGCGGGAAACATGATCCACCTCGGCAGCGTGAATAAGTGGTACGGAAAGTATGCGAAGAGCGCCGTGAGGTTGAACGCCGGCGGTACAGTTTCCGCAAAAGTTCATGCCCCGACCGCCGTGGTCGGGTAACCTGCTGGCTCCGACCAGGAGCAACCCCGTGCCGACCTCACCCGGACTGTCCCGCAAGTATCCGCAGCACTACCCTGCGCCGCGCAAGTACGCGCTCGTGATCGGGTGTGTCGACTGCCGGCTGCTCGACGACTTGGTTCGGTTCCTCGACCACGACAACCTGACCAACCGCTACTACCAAGCGACGTTCGCGGGGTGCACGATCGCGCTAAGCTCGAAGGCACCGGTCTACTACCCGCGGTGCGACAAAGGCGGCAACCCGATCGGCGAGCCAATGGATTTTTCCGCGTGGCAGAGTGCCGCGCTCGACCACCTGAAGCTCGTCTTGAAGCTAACGAAAGGTGACTTGACCGACGTGTACATCGTGGAGCACGCGGACTGCGGCGCGTACCGAGAGTTCATCAAGTTCGACTCGCAGGCGGACCCGAGGCGCGAGCGCGAAAAGCACGCCGAATACGCGCGGGCGTACGCTGAGGAACTCATGGCGTGGTACGACTCGCCCGAGGGAAAAGAGTTGGCCGACGAGTTGCGTGAGAAGTTCGGCGCGGAGGTCCGACCACCGCTCGTACGCGGGTTCCTGATGGACCTGCGCGGCGGCGTGGAACCGCTGTTCGATCTCCCCGGGAACAGGAAGAAAGCGAAGACCACCCGCTCCGCTGCCGACGACGAACACTACATGTGATCCGCGGCACCGGTTCAGTCGATTCGGTACGGACTGTTCGGGTCTTTCTCGTGCCGGATCTCGTCCACCGGCTCCTGCTTCAGCCACCCGGCGTACAGGCGGTTCGCCGCGTTGAACACCCACCCGTCCTTGTCGCCGACGTTCTTGTAGCCGTGGACGACGCCCGAAGGGACGATCAGAGCGAACGGCTCACTCTCGCCGATGTCGCGCACCTCTTTCTGCCCGAACGTGGGCGACGTTTTGCGCGCGTCCCAAAGGTAGACGCGAAACGTCGACGGGCCGGTGAAGCAGAAATAGTCGGCCTGATCGACGTGCTCATGCGGGCCGCGAGCGACGCCGGGTTTCGTCATGGAGACGTAGGCCATGACCGGATGAAACGCGGGCGGCACGAGGTCGTTGCGGAACAGTTCCACGAGCCACCCGCGGGGGTCGGTGAAGAACTTTAGTGGAATCCACGCTACATCATGGATCGGGCCGCGCTCAACGTACTTCGGCAGGGGAACATTCATTGGGTCTTCGGCATCCGGACTACGGATTCGGTTTCTGCTCGATCTTAGCAATGGCCGCGTCCGCGGCACGGCCAAGTTCCATGAGTTCGTGGTACGGTGTGCGAGGGGTTAGGCTCCCGTCTGAGTTTACCCGGTAGTTCGTTGCCAGCGCACGGGCGCCCTCGGGCGAGGAAAGGCCGACCCCCGCAACGATCCCGACCGCGAAACCGGTGCTGACCAGTCGCCGGAGTTCAGGCAATGCGGCGCGTGCCTTCGGGCCGATCTCACTCAGGGTCTGCACCGCGTCGTGGGCGGAGAAGTGGCGCGATACGGTATACCGCTCCTTCTCAACCCGTGTGGGAAGTTGCGTTAGTAGTTCGGCGAGCACCGGCACCCCATCCGAACTGTTGTTACACGCCCACAGTAACACTGCCGCGCGATAACGTGTGTGCGGGTCGTGGTGCGCCAGCAATTTCTGGAGGGCCGGCCCCGCCGACGCTGCCTTCGGCCCGAGCGCCTCCAGACACCTGAGCGCCTCGTAGCGTGACCGTCCCTGATGAGCTTCCAGCAGTTCCAGTAAGAGCGGAACCACGTCCGGCCCCACGCTGGCCAGCGTCCACACGGGTTCGGTGATGCCCTCGGCGACCTTGCTCAGTACGTAGCGCCGCAGCGCCGGAAGCGCGTCCTTGGCCGGTGGGCCGATCGCGCAAAGTTGTTCGTACACCCCACCACCGAGCCGCTGGTCTTCGAGCAACGGTGCGAGAGCAGAAACGACATCCTTCGGCTCGGGGCTGATGGCGAGCAGGGCGTTCAGGGCAAAGCGATCGTGACCAAAGTCGAACGCGGGCTTGGACCTCAAGGCATTGAGGACCGCTGGACGGGCGGCCTTGGCGGCGGGGCCAATGGCCGCCACGATGACGAGCACTTGTGAGCGGTAAGCCGGGGAGCGGTCGGCGAGCATTTCAATGAACGTGGGCAGGGCTGGGGCGGCGTCCGGGCCGAACGCCTTGAGAGCTTCCGCCGCGGGCGCCCGTTGTTCGGCCGTATCGCCCTTTTGAAATTGCGCCACCCAGTAGGCGAGCGGCTTCCCCTCGTACTTCGGTTCGGGTTTATCTCCCGCGAAGGCTGGCGCCACTGTAAGCACAACCAGTGGGAGCAGAGAAACGCGCACGGGCCACCCTCCGAACACAGGATCGTGTCGAAGCGGCATTGTGTGATGTCGGTGCCATCGTCGTCAACCACAACCGGGCGCTAATCCGTTGCTCGCGGCGTTGATCAGAACGGCACGTCGTCGCCGTCCCCGAACAGGCTCGGGCCGGTCGCCGCTTGGGGTTTGGACTTGCGCCTCGGCGCCTCGGGCGGCTGAACGATCTTCGGCTTCGGCGGCTCGACCCGCGGCGGTGTCGCCGGGGTCGGTAGGGGGATAGGTCTCGTCACATCGGGCACGGCGACGGGCGCCGCCGGTACGTTCGACAGGTCGTGCCCCTTCTCCAGCGTCCCGAGCACCGCGGTCGCGCGGGCGAGGACGCTCCCCGGGACCCCCGCCAGCCGCGCGACGTGGATGCCGTAGCTGCGCTCCGCGTTCCCCGGCGCGATCTTGTGCAGAAAGACGATCTCCTCGTCCAGCTCGCGGACCAGCACGTTGTAGTTCCGGAGGCGGGGCAGCGTCGCCGCGAGCTGAGCCAGTTCGTGGTAGTGCGTCGCGAACAGCGTCCTGCACCCCAGCGTGTCGTGCAGGTATTCGGTCATCGCCCACGCCAGCGAGACGCCGTCGTAGGTGCTCGTCCCGCGGCCGATCTCGTCGAGGATGACCAAGCTCCGCGCCGTCGCGTTGTTCAGGATGTTGGCGGCCTCGGTCATCTCCACCATGAACGTGGACTGCCCGCGGCTCAACTCGTCGCTCGCGCCGACGCGGGTGAAGATGCGGTCCGTCAGCCCCACTTTCGCGCTCTTCGCGGGCACGAAGCTCCCGACATGCGCCATCAAGGTAATGAGGGCCGCCTGGCGCAGGAACGTCGATTTGCCGGCCATGTTCGGCCCGGTGACGAGCCAAAACGCTCCGTCGTCGGGGCCGAACACCACATCGTTCGGGACGAACGTGCCGGGCGGCAGGAGTTGGTCCAGAACCGGGTGCCGGCCGTCGCGGATGTCGAGAACGGCCTCCTCCACGAGTGCCGGGCGCACGTAGTTCCGAGCCGCCGCCAGTTCCGCCAGGGCCGCCAGCATGTCGAGCGCCGCGAGCACTTCTGCGGTGTTCAGCAGGCGCGGCGTCTGAGCCGCGACCTGGTCCCGCAGCGTCACAAAGAGTTGGAGCTCCAGCGCCTTGCTCTTGTCCTGAGCGGTGACGACCTTTTCCTCGTACTCACGCAGCGCCGGCGTGTAGTACCGCTTCGCGTTCTTGAGCGTCTTCTGGTGCTTGTACTCCGGCGGCGTCTTGGTCTCGTTCGCGTTGGTGATTTCGAGGTAGTAGCCGTCGATCTCGTTGTAGCCGACCTTCAGGCTGCCGATGCCCGTGCGTGTGATCTCCTGCGCCTGGTAGCGGGCGATCCAGTTCTTCCCGTCGGTGGTGAGGGCGCGAAGCTCGTCGAGTTCGGCGCTGAACCCAGGGCGGATCACGCCGCCCTCTTTGGCGATATGCGGCGGGTCGTCCTCGATCGCCTTGTCCAGCAACTCGCGGATGTCCGGGCACAGTTCGAGCCGCTTTTCGAGGTCCTGGAGGAGCCTGGACCGCCGGCCCGTGAGCTTCGCCTTCACCGCGGGCAGGTGGCGCAGGGTGCGAGCGATCGCGGCCAGGTCGCGCGGCCCCGCTTTCGCGGTGGATACGCGCGTGGTGAGCCGCTGCATGTCGGAGCACGCGTCGAGCTGGTCGCGCACGGACTGCCGGAGGGCGTGATCCTTCAGAAGTTCTTCCACCGCGTCGAGTCGGGCGCCGATCGCAGCCACGTCCGTGAGGGGGGCCAGGACGCTGTCGTGCAGGAGCCGGGCGCCCATCGGGGTGACGGTCCGGTCGAGCACCGAGAGCAGCGACCCGTCGCGCTGGTTGTCGCGCAGGGTCCGGGTCAGCTCCAAACTGCGCCGGGTCACCTCGTCGAGGGTGAGCAGCGCGTCGGGGCGGTGCGGCCGCAGCCGGCGGATGTGCTGCAGACTGGCCTTGAGCGTCTCCTGGAGGTAAATGACCACCGCGCCGGCGGCGACGAGGCACGTCTGCGCGTCGTCGAACCCGAAGCCGGTGAGCGTGCCGACCGCGAAGTGCGTTTTGAGCGCCGCCAGCGCCGTCGCGGGGTCGAACGTCCAGTCCGGGCGCGACACGCGACTCTTCGGCAAGTACGCGCCGGCGGCCTGCGAGACGGTGTTGGTCAGCCCCTCGGCGTACAGGCACTCGACGGCACTCAGCCGGGACAGTTCGTCTTGAAGGCGCGGCACCGGAACATCGGTGGCCGCGAAATGGCCGGTGGAGAGATCGACCCACGCGAGACCAAAGAACCCGGGCTTCCCGGGCGCGATGGCGACGAGGTGGTTGGGCGCGCGAGGGTCGAGCAGCCCGTCGTCGGTCACCGTGCCGGGGGTGACGATTCGGTTCACCTCCCGGTGGATGATCTTCTTCTTGGGGTCCGGGTCCTCCATCTGCTCGCACACCGCCACGCGGTGCCCGGCCCGCAGCAGCATCCCCAAGTAGTGCTCGAGCTTATGGACCGGCACCCCGGCCATTGGGATCGAGCCGTCGCGCTTGGTGAGCGTGATGCCGAGCACCCGCGCCCCCAGTTCCGCGTCGTCCTCGAACAGCTCGTAGAAGTCGCCGTTGCGGAACAGGACGATCATGCCCGGGTGCTGGCTCTTCGCGTCGTGGTACTGCTGCATCATGCGGGACATGGCATCGCCCGGTCGGGGGTCGGAAGTCCGGCGTCGAAACGTAACGGGGCCGCACAGAAGTTTATCGGACTGTGCCGCGGATGGGAATCAGCGAAGTCAGCACCGCGCGCCGAAGCGCGGGCCGTTCTTCCGGTTGAACCTGTCGCCCACCACCGATTACAATCGGGCCGGAGCGAACCGGCATGGCGAAACCGTTCGACGCGACGCTCAACTCGCTGATCGACTTGCGCCCGGGCGACTGGGCCGGATACTTCGCGCACCTCACCGGCATCCCGTCGGGGCCGTGGGACTCACTCGACACGGACCTCGCCACCACGCTGCAAGCGGACCGGCTGTTCCGCATCAACGGCCCGAAGCCTGCTCTCCTGCATCTGGAACTGGAAGCGAACCACCGCCTCGGTGTGCCCCGCGAACTCCTGCGGTACAATACGCTCATCGACCACCTGCACGACTTACCCGTTGAGACGGTGCTGGCCGTGTTGCGCCCGAAGGCGCTGGCCAGCGACCAGAACGGCCTCTACACACGGACCGGCGTGAACGGCGGGGTGATCGCACAGTTCCGGTACCGCGTCGAGCGCGTTTGGGAGCGTGACGTGGCGTACTGGCTCCGGGGTGGCATCGGCTTGGCCCCGCTCGCGCTGCTCACCGACGAGGCCGGCGCGAACCTTGAAAGCGCGTTCGACCGGTTCAATCGGTACCTGCTCAACAGCGGTGCGGACGCGACCACCACCACAAGCGTACTCGGATCGTCTTTTGTGCTGTGCGGCCTGCGGTACGAACACGAGCAGGTCGCGGAAATGTACCGGAGGCTGGGCATGTTGCTGGAAGACTCGACCACCTACCAAGCGCTCATCCGCGAAGGGCGGGAGCGAGGGCTGACGGAAGGGCGTCTGGAAACCGCCCACAGTCTGCTCATCCGCCAAGGAACCAAAAAGTTCGGACCGCCGACGGGGGCTGCGGCGAACGGCTTAAGCGCGATTTCGGACCTGAGCCGGTTGGAACGGATCGCGGATCGCATGCTCGAAGCGACCGGATGGGACGACCTGCTTCAAACGGCGTAGGAGCAAATCAGGCGGGAACCTCACGAACCTTCGCCATGCGAACCACGTTCCCGCGGCCGTGGTACTCGACCTCCGTCATGAACCCGCGCATCAAGAGCAGCCCGCGGCCGCACGGCCGTTCCAGGTTCTCGATGGCCGTCGGGTCCGGAACGTCATCGGGGTTGAACCCCGGCCCCTCGTCGGTGATGCGGATGTCGAACCGCTCGGCGGTCACGTTGAACACAATGAACACCCGCTTGTCGGGGTCCAACTGGTTCCCGTGCTTGATCGCGTTGACCAGCGCTTCTTCCAGCGCCAGCTTGATGGCGAAGGTGTCGTGTTGCGTGTACCCCGCGGACTGGAGCGCGCCCTCGATCAATTCCTGAACGCGCCGGGCCTCCGCCAGGTCGCTCGGAATCGACAGTTCGATAGCGGTGCTGGTCGCGCTCATGCTCGGGTGCCGGAACCGGCGAAACGAAGGAGGGGCCGGACTCGCCCGGCCCCATTACGTGGCGAACGGGCGCGGCTCAGAACCCCTGAAGCCCGGCCTGCTCGTCCGGGTAGATCGTCAGGATCTTGTCCAGCTTCGTGATCTTGAACACGTCCAGAATGTCTTTGGCGATCTTGCACAGCACCAACTTACCCTGCACCGCTTGCAGCTTGCGGTGCAACGTGATGAGCTTGCCCAGGGCCGCCGAGGACATGAACTCGACGTTCCCGAAGTTGAGCAGCACTTTGCGACGGCCCAGCTCGTCGACGAGCCGGAACAAATCGTCGCCGATCATTTGGATGTTCTGCTCGTCCAAGATCTTCTTATCGACGAAGTTGACGACCGCGATGTCCCCGATGTCTTCGACTTCGAGCCGGCGCTTACGGGACGGTTGCGACGCCATGACGGTCACCCTTTGCGGGGAGTTTAGAACGGGGGCACGGGACGCGCAGCGGCGTGCACGAGCCGATCGATTTATGGGAAATCATTCTGGGTACGGCCCCGTCTGTCAAGTAGTTCGGGCCGAATTTACTGGCGCCACAGGCGGTTCCGGCGGTCCGACCGGCGTGTTTGCCCCGCCAAGTTCCACCCGCGTCGCAAAACAGAAGCCACGGTTAAAATCGGTACGCGCTCCGAACCCGAACATGCGCCCCCCACCGACTACGGCAGAGGGATGTCTTTGAGTTCGAACGGCACCGCCACATCGGCGAGGGGTGCCGGCGTTTCGTACACGAGCGCCCACCCTTTCCCGGTCGGGTTACCGAACCCCGCCTTCGCGTTCTCGTCGAACCGATGGATCACCCGCAGCGGGCTCGTCTGGTCCGGCTGCGGGATCTCGTACTCGTCGATGGTTACGAAGTTCCCGTCCGGTGATCGGAGCCGCAACCGGTTGTCACGGAGCCACGGTTGGCCCTCGAAGCTCTGAAACACCGGCACCCCGGGCGGGTAATCGAGCTCCAGCACGACCTCCCAAGTGTTGCCTTTCTTTTGAAGCTTCTTGAGCGCGCCGGTCACGCCGCCCAACTTCTGCGGCGGCGGCAGCGTTCCGCCGGGCGCCTCAAACTTGAACTCCAGCAACCGCTCGGCAACGGTCGCGTGGAACGCCCCCGCGAGCGCGGTCAGGCGCTCGGCCTTACGCGGCACGCCCTCGATCCGCACTTTCATCTCCGCCGTCGCACCGGACGGGAGCACTTGCGCCGACCCGCCCGCGTCCCGCAGCTTCGAGCCCCGGTCGTCCGTCAACGCGCGGACGCGCGGCGTGGTGTCGATCCGGTAGACCTTCAGCCGCGGTTCCCAGTGGACCAACAGTGTCACCTCGTGGAACGTGGCGCCCGCGTCGAGCAGCGCGCGGCCGGTGACCCCTTGCGCGACCACCCGGAACGGGCCGCTCGTGGCAACAACCTCTTTCGAGCCGCCGCGCGGCTGCAACTCCACCCGCGCCCCGCCCTCACGCACCACGATCCGCGCGCCCGACGTGTCGGCGCTCTGTTGCAGCGCGGACCAGAACGGCGCCTTGTCAAACGTGGCACCGCACTTGATCTTGAGCAGCGCTGGGGCTACCGCGATCGGCACCCCGGACTGCTTGGACAGTTCCCCGCCGACCTCTCCCAGCGACGCGCCGGCCCTGGCGAACGTCACCGCGGTCGGAACCGGTGCCGAACGCGGTGACGGTTCCGCCCGGGCCAGCGTCACGAGCGCGCCGAGAGTGAGGGGTATAATGGGCAACAAGCGCATGCGTGGCTCCCGGTCTCGGGCGGCGTCTGGTCGTATAGACGACGCGGAAGGACCCACCTATCCTAACCTTGCTAGAAGAGCCGAGCCACTCGCGGTTCCTGCCCTGCCATCTGCCCGCTCACGAGGACGTTGTCGATGCTCGTCACCCCCGACGTGTTGGCACACACCAGCGCTCGACTCCCCGACGACGTGGACCCGCAGGAAACCGCCGAATGGCTCGACGCGATTGAGGCCGTGCTCAAGCACGGCGGCCCGGAGCGGGCCAAGTTCCTGCTCGAAACGCTGATCGCCGCGACCGAGCGCGGCGGGGCCAAAATGCCCGGCGGGGTCACGACGCCCTACGTCAACACCATCCCCGTCGAGAACCAGCCCCAATTCCCCGGCGACCGGGCGGTCGAGCGGAGGATCAAGAGCATCGTCCGCTGGAACGCGATGGCGATGGTGCTCAAGGCGAACAAGAACACGAACGTCGGCGGTCACATCTCCACATTCGCGTCGGCGGCCACCCTCTACGAAGTCGGCTTCAACCACTTCTTCCACGGGAAGTCGGCGGACCACCCCGGCGACGTGGTGTTCTTCCAGGGCCACGCCAGCCCCGGGATGTACTCGCGGGCCTTCGTCGAGGGGCGGCTCGACGAGCTCAAGCTCACGAACTTCCGCCAGGAGCTCCAGCCGGGCGGCGGGATCTCGAGCTACCCGCACCCGTGGCTGATGCCGGACTTCTGGCAGTACCCGACGGTGTCGATGGGCCTCGGCCCCATCATGAGCATCTACCACGCGCGGTACAACCGGTACCTGCGCGACCGCGGGCTGGCCCAAACCGATAAGGCCCGCGTCTGGGCGTTCCTCGGCGACGGCGAGTGCGACGAGCCCGAATCGCTCGGGTCCATCAGCCTCGCGGGCCGCGAGAAACTGGATAACCTCACCTGGGTCATCAACTGCAACTTGCAGCGCCTCGACGGGCCGGTGCGCGGCAACTCGAAGATCATCCAGGAGCTCGAGGGCATCTTCCGCGGCGCCGGGTGGAACGTCATCAAGGTGGTGTGGGGCACCGACTGGGACGAGCTGCTCAAGAACGACCACACCGGGGCGCTGTCGCGCCGCATGATGGAGGTGGTGGACGGCGAGTACTGCAACTATGTCGGCCGCGACATGCGGACGCCCGACGAGGTGAAAACCGGGCGGCTCATCAGCGAGGAAGAGGACGCCGAGCGCCGCGGCCAGTACATCCGCGACACGTTCTTCAACACGCCGGAGCTGAAGGCCCTGGTCGAACACCTCTCGAACAAGCAGGTGGCCGCTCTGAAGCGCGGCGGCCACGACCCGCTCAAGGTGTTCGCGGCGTACAAGGCCGCGACCGAGCACAAGGGGCAACCGACCGTCATCCTCGTGAAGACGGTCAAGGGCTACGGCATCCCCGGCGACGGCGGCCAGGGCAAGTTCACCACGCACCAGCTCAAGAAGCTGACGGTGCAGGTCGAGGCCGTGCCCGACATGAAGCCGGAGGAGAAGGCGAAGCGGCAGATGCTCGCCGCGCTCCGCCAGTTCCGTGAGCGGTTCGAGCTGCCGGCCATTTCCGACGAGGAACTGGAACACATCCCGTTCTACCGGCCGTCGGCCGACAGCGCCGAAGCCAAGTACGTGCAGGCGCGCCGGGCCGCGCTCGGCGGGCCGCAGCCGTTCCGCAACAACCAGTTCGTGCCGTGCCGGCCGCCCGAGCGGAAGAACTTCGAGCGGCTGTACGCCGCCACGATCGCGGGCAAGGGCCAGTCCACAACGCTGGCCTGGGTCAACCTGATGACCCAGCTCTGCCGCGACGCGAACGTCGGCCCGCTGCTGGTACCGATCGTGCCCGACGAGGGCCAGACGTTCGGCATGCCGCCGATGTACAAGACGTTCGGCATGTACTCGAGCGTCGGGCAGACCTACACCCCGGTCGATAAAGGGTCGCTGTCCGAGTACCGCGAGTCGAAGACCGGCCAGATCCTCCAGGAGGGGATTAACGAGGCCGGGAGCATGGCGAGCTGGATCGCGGCCGGCACCGCGTACAGCACGCACGGGGTGAACACCATCCCGTTCTACATCTACTACTCAATGTTCGGATTCCAGCGGATCGGCGACCTCGCCTGGGCCGCCGCCGACGCCCGGTGCCGCGGGTTCCTGATGGGCGCCACCGCCGGCCGCACCACCATCAACGGCGAGGGGCTCCAGCACGAGGACGGGCACAGTCACCTCGTAGCCATGACCATCCCCACGTGCCGCACCTACGACCCCGCGTTCGCCTACGAGCTCGCGGTGATCGTCGAGGAGGGCATCAACGCGATGTACGTGCGCGGCGAGGAGTGCTTCTACTACCTCACCGTTTACAACGAGAGCTACGACATGCCCGCGATGCCGGGCGAAGAGGTCCGCGACGGCATCATCAAGGGGCTATACCCGGTGAAGACGGTGCGGCCCGAGGGCGCGAAGCTCGAGGTGCAGTTGCTCGGCAGCGGAGTGATCCTCAACGAGGCGCTGCGGGCGCAAGGCATTCTGGCCGAGAAGTACGGCGTCGCCAGCACCGTGTACAGCGCCACCAGCTATCAGATGCTCCGCAAGGACGCGATCGAGTGCGAGCGCCACAACCGCCTGCACCCGGACACGACGAAGAAGACGCCGCACGTGACTCAAGTGCTCGGGAACACCAAGGGGCCGATCGTCGCCACCAGCGACTACATGCGGGCGCTGCCCGAAACCGTGGCGCCGTACCTCAACGGCCGGCTGCTGGCGCTGGGTACCGACGGGTTCGGCCGCTCGGAGACCCGCAAGGCGCTCCGCCGGTTTTTCGAGGTGGACGCGGAAAACGTGGTGGTCGCGGCGCTCTACTCGCTGTTCCAGCAGGGCCAACTCGACCCCGGCACCGTCAAGAAGGCGGTCGCCGAGTTGGGCATCAGTCCCGACAGCCCGCACCCGTGGACGGTCTGATTTTCCGGGTCACAAGCCGTTAACTCGAAGGTCGTAAAGTCGCGTTCCCACCCCCGACTTTACGACCTTCGAGTTTCCAACCTTCGACAGCACGCGAAGCAAGCATTAGAGAGCCACATATGGACTTTCGTCTGCCGAACTTGGGCGAGGGCATTGAGGGCGGGATCGTCACCGCCGTGCTGGTGAAACCCGGCGACAAGGTCGCCGCCAACCAGCCGGTCCTGTCCGTCGAGACCGACAAGGCGTCGATGGAGGTTAACGCCGAGTCCGACGGCACGGTGGAAGCCGTTTTGGTGAAGCCCGGCGACAAGGTGCAAATCGGCGCCCCGCTCCTGAAGTTCGGCGGCGGCGGTGCGAACGCCGAGCCGAAGCCGGAAGCCAAACCGGAAGCGAAGCCCGCGCCGGAAGCGAAATCCGAAACGGCTCCGAAAGCCGAACCCGCTCCGACTAGCGGCGCGGCAAGCACGTTCGCGCTCCCGCCGCTCGGCGAGGGCATTGAGGGTGGGATCATCACCGCGGTGTTCGTCAAAGCCGGCGACGTCGTGAAAGCGGGCCAGAACGTCGTCGCGATCGAAACGGACAAGGCCGCGATGGAAGTGGCCGCCGAAGCCGACGGTACCGTCGAAGCGGTCCACGTCAAGCCCGGCGACAAGGTCAGCATCGGCGGCCAGCTCCTCTCCCTCAAGGGCGGGGCCGCACCCGCGGCGCCACAGCCGAAGCCGTCGGCGTCCCCCGCCCAACCGCAGCCCCAGACTCGGGGGGCGGACGCCCCCCGCTCGCCGCAACCACAACCGACGCACGCCGCATCCGCCAGCAGCAATGGCGCCACCAAGACCATTATTCCGGCCGGGCCGGCCACCCGTAAACTCGCCCGCGAGCTGGGTGTCGCGCTCGCCGAGGTGAAGGGCACCGCCCGCGGCGGGCGCGTCACCCTCGACGACCTCAAGGGCTTCGTCAAAGGCGAGCGCACCCGCGCCAAGGAGAGCGGCAGCGCGGGCGGGGCGCTCGCGGCCGACGCGGTCGTCGTCAACAAGTACGCGCTCCCGCCGCTGCCGGACTTCTCGAAGTACGGCGCGGTCGAAGTCGCGGATGTCGCAACGATCCGCCAGACGATCGCGAAGAACCTCACCGCCGGCTGGCGCACCATGCCGATGGTGACCCAGCACGAGCTGGCCGACATCACGGACCTCGAAGCGGGCCGCAAGCGGTTCGTGGACCAGCTCCCGAAGGGCGCCTCCAAGATCACGATGACGGTGCTCGCCATCAAGGCGTGCGTCGCGGCGCTCAAGGAGTTCCCGCGGTTCAACAGCTCCTACGACATGAACGCCGGGAAGCTGATCCTCAAGAAGTACTTCCACATCGGCATCGCGGTCGACACCGAGCGCGGGCTGGTGGTGCCGGTGATCCGCGACGCCGACAAGAAGAGCATCCGCGACCTCGCCGCAGAGGTTTCGGCCCTCGCGGTCAAGGCGCGCGACAACAAGCTGAGCATCGACGAGATGCGCGGCGGCACCTTCACGATCACCAACCTCGGCGGGATCGGCGGGACCGCGTTCACGCCCATCGTGAACTACCCGGAGGTCGCCATCCTGGGGCTGTCGAAGTCTGCGATGCAACCGATCGTAAAGGACGGCCAGATCGTCGCCCGGCTGATGATGCCGCTGAGCCTCACCTACGACCACCGGGTCATCGACGGCGCCGACGGGTGCCGGTTCACGGTGCGGCTCGCACAGCTCTTCAGCGACCCGCTCCGGCTCCTCATGGAAACGTGAGCAAAACCGAATGCGGTTGGAGAGAGAATAGTTTTCTTCTGTCACCGGCCTCTACTAGGCCGGTGACAGAAACTCGGCCGGCACATCACATTCAGACACATCCGAAGCTCACGCCCTGGGATCGCCTGCAATCAGACGCCGCGGACGAGATCGCGGCCCGCGCGCCACCACAACGCAGCGGCGGTTAAAACACAGACGGCGGCAGCGGCCAGCAGCCCGCGAAACAGATCCTCCTGAGAGATCGCCAGTTCGCTCCGGGCAGCGTTCCACACGGCCGCCGGCCAGCCCGCCGCCAACAGGGCGACCGGCAGCAGCAGCCGGAACGCCCGCACGTCCGCCGCGCAGCGAACCGTTAGCCACGCCCCGAGCGCGATGACGAACAGGATCCCGGATGCGGACAGTACCGCCGCGGCCACCCCGACCCGCACCCCCTGGTCGGCGATGAACGCCATACCCACGGCGGCCACCGCGACCGCCACAAACCCGCTCCCGCGTTCCGCGTGCGCCTGAACCTTCGACCGCAGCACGGCCCGCCGGTCGAGCGGGGCGGCGAGGAGCGAATCCAGTGTGGCCCGGAACCGCTCCCCCGCCACCGCCCCGCTCACCCCGACCGCCACCGGGAGGAGGTACCGCCCGGCCGCCAGAACCCCGGCGGCCATCAGCAGCCACCCGCCCTCAACGGCCGACAGCGTTCGAGACCGGGACGCGTCGCCCGTGTTGAGGCCACGCACCAACCGATCGACCTGCGCCCAGGTGCCCCCCAGCAGGCACAGTAGCGCGAGCACGGCCGCGAGGCCCCGCAGCACCTTTGAGGCCAGCGGCAAGGTCCACGTCGGGCGCCAGCCCACACACCGTTCTTTCCACAGCACCGGATCGGCCGGATCGAGCGGCGGGAGGTCCGGCGGCACCTCGTCTTCGGGCCGGATGAGGGGCGGTTCGGCCGGCCGTGGCGGCGGCGGGTACGTGGTCACCGGTGGCGGGCCGGCCGTCGCCTCGCGGAGCCGCAGCGCCCGCGCCGCCCGGACCAGCAGCGCGAACCCGATCAGCACCTGGAGCAGCGGGTACCCCACCGCGAGCAGCACGAAATCGGTGTCAGAAAGCCGGAACCGGGAAGCCAGCCCCAGTACGCCGAACGGCGTCGCTAACAAACACGGCGGCACGAACACGCCGCACACCAGTACCACGACCCGCCCGTAAGCGCCGACGACCGCGGACCGCAAGTCGGGCGCGCGGCACGCGGCCCCAACGCCGATCGCGCCGCATAGCACCACCGTGCCGGCGGTCAGAGCGTAACCCGCGCCCAGGAGCCGCACATCAACGCCGCCGAACAGCACCGTGATCATTAGCACCGGCACCCCCGCCAGCACCGCCGCCAGTACGAACGTGATGCGCCCGGCCGCCTTCCCGAACACGATCTCGCGGTCGCTCATCAGCGTGATGAGCAGCAGGGGGAGCGTTTGTCGGTCCTTCTCCTCTGCGACCGCCGAAGCGGCCAGCGCCGGGGTCACCGCCACGACAGCGATCAGTTGCGCTTCGAGGGTGAACAGCGCGAAAGTGCTCGCGAACTCCGCACACTCGCGCAGCGAGAGCGGCGGCAGCCGGGACAGGAAAATGCGATGCACGGGGAGCGGGTAAAACGAATAGGCCGTCAGCCCCAGGAACGTGAGGAACAGGGCGTAAAGTAGCACCAGCCGGACGCGCATGGCCTGACCGCGCCGGGCCAGCCGGCGCAACTCCCACACGGCCAACGTGCCGACCGAGGCGAACGGCCACACGCTACTGGTCCTGGAGCCCGAGTGCGATCCCGGCGCGGCCGAACGGGCCGACCGCCGTGGGCCACGCGCTCACGGCCTTCACCTCGGCGCTCTGGTTGTGCGAGAGCCGGGTGTTGTGCCGCGCGGCCCACAGCCGCCCCCAGACGTGCCCGGCCCGCAGGTCCTTCGGCATCTTGTCGGCGGCGGGCAGTTCGGCCCAACTGTCGTCGGCCCGCTCCTTCGACGCGGCGGACCGGAACGCCACCGCCGAGCCTTGCGCCCAGGCCTGGAGCCCGTCGTCGCCGATCAACTTCGCCAGCTCCTTGGCCTGATCGGGCCGCCCCTTTTCCGCCGCGATCTGCGTCAGGCGCAGGACCGAGTACCCGAACGCCTTGTTGGCCTTGTTCGCAGTCACCAGCCCGAGCGCGACATCAAGGGCCGGGCCGGGGTCGGCGGACCAGTCCGCACAGAGCACCAGCGCCCGCACTTGGCCGTCGGGGGTGCCGCGGCGCTGGGCCAGTTTCAGCGCCTCTTCGGGCTGGCCGTCGAGCAGGTGTTTGCCCGCGTAGGCGAGCCGGGAGGCGTCGGACACCGGGTCGGTCGCCGGCGGCTGGATGAACTGCCGCGGCTTATCTCCGTCGAGCGCCAGGAACAGCGTCTGGGCGCTCGACGGCGTCGGCGTCCCTTGCATCAGAACCGTGCCGCGGGCCTTCAGTTCGTCTATCACCTTCCGCACAAGGGGCGAGCCCTTGTCGAGCCGGTACACTTCAAGCGCAACGAGCGCCCGCCCTTCATCCTGTTCGAAGGGGGCGAACAACGTCAGCGGGATGAGGTCCACGGCCAGCGCGGCCTGTCCCCGTTGCGCGAGGCCGCGGGCGAGCCGCCGGGCGAGGTGGTTTTTGAAATCGAACTCGGCCCCCTGGAGCAGCGCGAGCGTGAGCCGCAGCTCCTCGTGAACGGTGTAAACGCGCTCGTTGAGCCGCGGCCGGATGGCGGACTCCGGCGTCCACCGGATGCGGAGCTGCTCGCTGATCTGCTGTTCTTCGCCGGCGAGCAGCAGCGTGGCGACGGCCAGTTCCGCGGCCACCGCGTACCGAACGGAAGACGGCGGGGCCTTCCGGACCGCGTCGCGGGCCTTGGCGAAGTGTTCGATCGCCTCTTGCAGCTTTTTCGGTTCGTTGTGCCGCACGGCGTGCTCGCCGGCCGCGATCGAGAGTACCGCGCCGAGCAGTTGGACCTCAGCCGGGGCCTCGCTCGCCGGGAGCGAGCCGACCGTCTGGCCGAACTCCTCCAGGCTCTTCTGCATCAGCTTGTCTTCCTGCGCCACGCCCCGGCTGCGGAACAGCGACACGACGCCGTACAGGCTCCCGCCGACGAGCGCGAGGATCACGAACCCGAACATCGCCATCCGCTTGATCGACCGCGGCTCGTACTCGATCCCGTCCGCCCCGGCCTGCTTCAGCGACCCGCCGGTCACGATCTGGACATCGCCCATGTCCATCGCGTCCGCGGGCTTCTCGAACGCGGGCTTCGCGAGGCTCGGCCGCTTCGTGTGCTGCTGCCGCCAGTCCGTGAGTTGGTCCTGTGTGGGCTCAGGAATCTTGATCCGCTGGCGGCACTCGGGGCAGAGCGCGTTCTTGCCGGCCCGGGCGAGCGGTTCGGTCCACTTGTGGTTGCAGTGCTGGCACTCGACCGGAATCACTTGTTCGGCCGGGTCGTTTTCGGCCTGCGCCTGTTCGTCGGCGAGGGCCGCGAGTGCCCTCGCCTCGGCCTCGGCGGCCTCCTCGGCCGACATCCGGGGCGGCCCCTCCGGAACGGTCACCGGCTGCGGGATGGTGATCTTGTTGCGGCAGGTCTTGCAGGTCGCGGTCTTACCGGCCAGTTCGTCCTTGAGCCGGTAAGCGTGCTGGCAGTGCGGGCAGTTGAACTCGATCGCCATGTTCGTTGGTCCCGCAGCGGGGTCGAGAACGACAGACTTGTTCTTCCATTATCCACCCGAACGCGGCAAGAGGCAATCGCCGACCGCGCCCGGAGTCCGTCTTGTCCGGAGCGAGGCGGCAGGGTATGCGACCTGCGGCTCTCGCAGGAGGAAACGGAGATGCGCCCCCGCGCGTTGGTGCTGCTCGTGGTGACTGTGGTGCTGGTCCAAGGGACCGGGTGCTGCCGGTGCTTCCGCTGCTGTGTGCCCTGTGAACCTTGCGGGCCGCGGCAACCGGCGCTGCCACCGACTTTGCCCCGCGAGGACCGAATGCCCCCCGCGGCGCTGCCGGCGGCGTCACCGGACCGGCCGCCCCCCACCGGCGCCTACGGCGGCAGCGAGCGACCGAACTGAAACGGGCCGAGCGCCCGATTCCGAGCGCGCGGCCCGAGTGTCCAACGACCGGCCGTTAACGATCGCGAAGGCTCGGCAGGATAACCCCTCGCTTCTTGATCCCCTCTTTCATCTGCCACCACCCGAACTTCACGAACGCGCTCTGGCGCTTCTCCTCCGAGGTGAAGGCGTACTGCCCGAACCCGGCCGGGGTCGGGGTGAAGCTCTGGTGCGGGGCGGTCTCGAACCCGAAATCCTTCATATTCAGGCCGGCCTGGGTGATCGTAAACGCGAAGGCCACGTCCCGTACCGTCACCGTGTGGATGTCGGCGGCGCCGCCGTTCAGGTTCCGCTGGAACCAGACCTGCGTCACCATTGTTTCGGCGCCCACGGACACCAGCTTGTCCGGGTTCTCGCCCTTCTTGAACGCCTCCGGGTAGTCGCCGACCCGCACCTCGTTCCGCATGACCGCTTTCAGAAACGCCGCCTCTTCTTTTCCCCGCTGCTGCACCAGGAAGTTCAGCGCCTGCCCCTTCGCGTACCCTTGCACGTTGTCCTGAACGACGATGCGGCGGAGCAGCGGGAGCGTTTCGGGGAAGTTCCGCAGGTTGCCGTTGCCGAGCTGGTAGACGAGCTGCGACAGGTCCTGCGGGTCGTTGCGGGTGGCGAGCCAGCGGCCGGCCAGCACCTTGTACACGTCCGCGTGCGCGCCGGACCCGTTGATCGCCATGATCGAGGCATTTTGGTTGAACAGCAGCACCCCGCTCACCTGCTGCCACTGGATCGTTGCCTTCGGAATGGCATCGTAAGGGATCACCGTCTCCGCGAGCAGCACGGCCGCGATGTCCGCGAGCGCGGGCTGCTTCGGCGGGGTCGTGCGGGCACTGACGCGCCCGACGTTTCGCTGAATCATGTCGCTGTAAAGCGTGTTCCGACGGTCCGATACCGCCCGCCCGCCCTCGACGGGGCCGCGGTCCATCGCCGCCAGCATGTCGAGGTTGTACGGCGACTTCAGGATATCGACGTACAGCGCGCGTGCCCCCGCGGAGGTCCCCAGCGTGGCGCGGAACGTTTTCAGCCCCGGCAGGTTGTGCTCGAACTTGCTGTCCTTATCGGCGAGGAAGGTTTCAATCCGGGCCTGGAGGTCGTCGGCCTCGGATTTGGGGAGCAACCGCAGCGCCCGGGTTCGGATCTCGGGATCGGTCTCGGCGCTCGCGGCCTCGGCCAGCACCTGCCGGGCGAGGCGCCCCATTTTCGCGAGCGCGTTCGTGGCCTCCTCGCGGTCCCGGTAGCTCTCGCTACCCAGTCGGCGGACCAGCTCACGTGCCTTGGACAGCTCTTCCGGCGCGACGGCAAGGTCCTTCGGGTCCGGAGACGCACCCAGGGCCGGAGCCGCGACCAGCGCCGCACACGCGAACAGAGCCGCACGAAGCTGAATCATGAGTTGCCCTCGCCGGACCAAGGGGCGCCCCGGTGGCGCGCCGCGCGTGACCCAATTAAAGATGGCGTATCCGGGATGCCGCGCCAATCAGAAAAGCGCCCGCCTGACGGCGCCCCGTGACAAAGACGACCGGACCGCGGCACGGTTAACTATTTCGCGGCCGTCAGCGATTCCTTGAGGCGCCACCACCCGTACTTCGTCGCGGCCTCTTTGCGGCTCTCCTCGGGAATGTGGAACCGGGTGTAGCTGATCGACGTGGCCGCGCTCCCCTTGAGTCGGTCCTGAATGTGGTACGCTTCAATCTTCTGACCGGTGAGTTGAACCGCCGCCACCAGGGCCAAGTCCCCCACGGTAATGGTGTACCGCGTCACCACGCCGTTCACGTTGGTGCTCATTGTGGTAACGATCCCTTCGTCGCCGATGAGCCGCTCGAGCACGGGCAGGTGCTCCTTCGACTGGTACCGGCCGAGCGTCATCATCGCCTGACCGCGGTACGAGCCGGGGACGCCGGGCGCGCTCAAGAGCCGCACCGCCAGCCGTAACGCCGCCGGCTGGTTCTGACTGCTGTTCGCCAGGGTCATAGCCGCGTACATCTCGTAGGCGTCCGTGCGCGTGTCGATCCAGGCGTTCAGCACCGCCCGCAGCGCCGCCGCCTTATCGTCCGACCCTTGCGCGGCCTGGGCGATGCCGGAAGTGGTCAGGACGCTGGTGAACAGCGTGTTCCGCACGTTCGCGCTCGGCCGGGTGAGCGAGTCCGCGAACATGACGGCCGCGACCTCCATCTGACTCGGGACGCGGCTCACGCCCCCGCCGCGCGGGAACCGGGCGTAGTACAGTTCGTTCTTCATGCCCGCCACCAGCGGCCCGAGGTTCTCTCCGGTGCCGATCGCGGTGAGCAGCCGCCGCCCGCCGGCGGTCTTGAGGAACTCCACGAACATCTCGCGGGCGGCCTTATCCCCCCGGGGCCGGGCACTGAACGTCCACCCGAACGCCGTCCACTCGCCGCGGACGGTCGAGCGGAGCCGGGTCCAGCCAGGCAGGTCGTGCTCGTACCGGCCGTCGGCGTCGGCCAGAAACGTGTCGAGCCGGGCCTTCATCTCAATGGCGGTGGCGCGCGGAAGGAGTTGCCGGCACCGGGCACGGATTTCGGGGTCCGGGTCGCTGTTCGCGCCCTCGTGCAGGGCGTTGCGGGCGAGCCGACCCATCGCGTTCAAGTCGTGCTCGGCCTCCTCGCGCTCGGTAAACACCTCGCTGCCGAGCTTCCGCACCAGATCGCGGGCCTTCGACAGATCCGTATCCGGGACCACGAGGTCCTTCGGGTTCGGAGACGGGGTCGAAGACGGCGGGGCCGCGGCCAGTGTTGCGGCGCAGGCCAACAGTGGAGCGAGTGCAAAAGCGAAGCGCATGGCGTCCCTCGGCAGCGAGAGGCGGGACCGACCGGTTCGGCGCGTGCGGGTCGGTGCGCGAGCCGGCAGACTCGGAATTGTATCGGAGTAACGGCCGCCGGTCGATTCGGACGACGTTAACGTTACAACACCGGTACGGGCCAATCTACCACAGACGAGCGCGCCGAGCTATGCCGGACCAAGACCCATTCGCCGAAGCCGAGGCCGCACTCCGGACGCACGCGCTCGGCTTTCCGGGGGCCACCGAAGAGTTCCCGTGGGGGCACCGGGCAATCAAAGTGCGGGGCAAAATCTTCGTTACGCTGGCAGCCCTCGGCGACCAGTTCAGGACCAGCATGAAGCTGCCCGATTCCGGCACCTATGCACTGACGCAGCGCTACGCGACGCCGGCAGGCTACGGGCTCGGCCGGCACGGATGGGTAACCTGCACGTTTCGGCCCGGCGACGAGGTGCCGACGGACCTGCTGGAAGAATGGATCGAGGAAAGCTACCGCGCGGTGGCCCCGAAAAAGTTGATCCTGGCCCGGAACGCGCAACTGGGCGGAGCAGAGGTATCACCGGTAACAACTCTCTCACCTACGTTGATACCCGAACCGAACGCGGCGAAGAAGGCGCGGCGGGGCACGTAACCCGGTCACCGCGTTTTGTTACCCGCGACCGACGAGGGGCATCTGCGTGGCCATCACCGTCATGAACAGTACGTTCGCGTCGAGCGGCAGGCCCGCCATGTACACGACCGCCCGCGCGACGTGCTCCACGTCCATCCGCGGCTCCGGGGCCACGGTGCCGTTCGCCTGGAGAACCCCCTCGGTCATGCGCGCGGTCATCTCGGTGGCGGCGTTCCCGATGTCGATCTGGCCGCACGCGATGTCGTACTTGCGGCCGTCCAGCGCGGCGGACTTCGTCAGACCCGTGATGGCGTGCTTGGTGGCCGTGTAGGGCGCCGAGTTGGGGCGCGGGGCGGTCGCCGAAATGGACCCGTTGTTGATGATCCGCCCGCCGCGCGGGGCCTGCGCCTTCATCACCCGAAACGCTTCCTGCGTGCAGAGGAACACCCCGGTCAGGTTCACGTCAACGACCGCCCGCCACTGCTCGAACGTGAGGTCTTCGAGCGGCACCGCGGGCGCACCGGCCCCGGCGTTGTTGAACAGCACGTCCAGCCGGCCGAATGCTTCTTGCGTGCGCCCAAAGAGGGCACGAACAGCCGCCGGGTCGGTCACGTCGGCGGGAACCGCTAAGGCGATCGCCCCGGCCGGGGCCAGGGCGGCGGTCGCGGCGAGAGCGTCCGCGCGGCGCCCGGCCAGCGCCACCCGGTAGCCCTCGCGCAAGAGGGCCAGCGCCACCGCGCGGCCGATCCCGGACCCGGCCCCGGTCACCAGGGCCACTTTCCCCGTCTCGGACATCGCGTCCACCTTATTTCTGCTTGAGGTGTTTGTCGAAGAACGCGATCGTCGCCCGCTCGGCGGTCTCGGCGTCCTTACCTTTGAACCCGTGGCCGGCGCCTTCGAGCTTGAGCAGTTCGGCCCCGACCCCGGCGGCCTTCAGCCGTTCCACTAGCCATTCCGCCTGCTCGACGTGGACGTACTTATCCTCAGTGCCGTGGACGCACAGCGTCGGGGCCGCGTTCGGGGTCACCCAGTAGAGCGGGCTCGCCCGGACGTGCTGCGGTCGGGCCTTCTCCAGGTTCCCGCCGAGGAACAGCGGCAGCACCTCGGCGGCATCCACGCTTTTGCCGTAGGACTTGGTGAAGTCGCTGGGGCCGTAGACGTTCACGACGCACCTCACGGCGCTGGAGAACGTCGGGTTGCCGCCGTCCCCCTCGAACTCCTTCACGTCCGCGGTGACCGCGAGGAACTGCGCGAGGTGACCGCCCGCGGACCCGCCGGTGACGCCGATCCGGTCGGGGTCGATGCCGTACGTCTTGGCGTTCGCGCGGAGCCAGCGGACGGCGGCCTTGGTGTCGTGGACCGCGGCCGGGAACGGGTACTTCGGCGCGAGCCGGTAGCTCACCGTGACGGCCACGTAACCGCGCTCGGCGAGGCGGACGATCTGGCCGTTGTAGCCCTCGCGGGAGCCGGCACGGAACCCGCCCCCGTGGATGAACAGCACGCACGGGAACGGGCCGGCCCCCTTCGGCCGCGCGACGTTGAGCCGGAGGTGCTGACCGTCCGGGTTCGCGTACTCGACGCCCTTCTCGAACGTCACCGTGTCCGGAACCGGCGAATCGGCTTGCGCGAGCACGGGCGGGCCGGCGAGTGCGAGAGCCACGAGGGCGGCGAGTGGACGGGTCATGCGGAGGCGCTCCGGCGCGGGAGTGGGGAGGTGGCGAGATTGTAACCCGCGCCGCCGGGACCGCCAGCCGGTTTTCGCCCCTCGGCACCTCCACGAACGATCGCCCGTCAAAACGGCTCGGGCTCGGCACCGGCCCGGGTCACCTCGGGTTCGGGTCGAACCGGCCGCGGACCGGGGCGAAGTCCGCCGCCCGCTCCGCGTACCACGCCAGACGGGCCGGGTGCTCGAACTCCCCGGCCGCCCGCGCCGCCTCCAGGCACCGGACCGCGTTGCCCGCCGCCTCCCGGGCCGCGACCGCGCGGTCATCGGGCGCAAGGGCCGGGTCGGCCCCGATCTGCTTCACGACCAGACACCAGGCGTGCGCCTGCTCGGCCGCCGCCCACCCGGGCTGGTGCTTCCCCAGTGCGCGCAGGCCCGTGTCGTAGGCGGCCCGCCACGCGCCCGCGCGGAGCCCCGCGCGCATCGCGTTCAGCTCCCACTGGGGGCGGTTCCGCGCCCGCGGGTCCTCGTCGGCGAGCGCCGCCCACTCGGCCGCCGCCGGCGCGTGCCGGCCGGTGCAGTCGTACAGCTCCGCGCGCGCCGCCCGGGCGTCGGCCGCCGCGTCGAGCGCGGCGCGGAACCCCGGGGCGCGGCGCAGCACCGGCACGAGCGCCCGCAGGGCCTGGTTGTAGCGGGCCTCGGCCTCCACCGCCCGCCCACGCCCGCGCAGGCTGTCCCCGTGGCGCGCGCAGGCCCGGGCCAGTTCGACGCCCAGGGCGGGGTCCGGCGCGTCCGCCGGCTGGGCCGCGCACGACCGCTCCAGCCCGCCGATCACGTCGGCGAACGTTTCGTCGGCGCGGGCCGTGTGGTTGCGGGCGTGCCGGTACTCGGCCAGGGCGAGCAGCGCGCCCACGCGCGGCCGGGAGTACAGGGAGTACGGGGCACCCGGCGGCCCCGCGACCGGGTGCCGCCCCGCCACCTCGAGCGCGGCGGCCAGGTGCTCCTCGCCCTCGTCCCACCGCCCGAGCGCGCCGAGCGCGTGCGCGTAGCCCTGGTGCGCCAACTGAAGCAGCCGCAGGTGCTCCCCCGCGTCGGGGCCGGCGGTGGGCAGTTCGCGGGCGTGCTCCAGCGCCTTCCGCGCGGCCCACTCGCGGTCCGCCGGCCGGGCGCGGTGCTGGCACAGCGCGGCCCACCGGTCGTACAGCTCGCGCGCCCGCCGGCGGTCGGTGGCCTCGGCCGGGTCCCGGAGCCGCGCCCGCTCCGCCAGCACGCCCTCGATCAGCCCGGCGGCCTCGCGGTACGCGCCCTCGGCCTCGTCGAGCCGTTCGAGGGTCGCCAGCGCGCCCGCCGCGCACCGAAGCGATTCGGCCCGCCGGCCCCGCGCCCCCAGGCTCGCCGGGTCCAGTCGAGCCCACTGGCCCGCCGCTTCGGCCGCCGCGCCGTACTCGATGGCCGCCCCGGCATAGTTGTCGTTGCGGAACTCCAGGTAGCCGAGCCAGTGCGACACGTCCCCGAGCAACTGGAGCCACTCCTCCGAGTCGCGGCGGCCGGCCATCACCGACCGGCGGAACGCGCGGCCGGACTCCAGCAACAGGAGCCGGGTGCCGCGCAGCTCCTCGTCCGCGAACCGCGGCTCGCGGGCCAGTTCGCGGACGGCGTCGCAGATCACCCGCCCCGCGACGCGCAGGTCGGCCTCGGACTGGAGCTGGGCCGCGCCCGCCCGCTCGTGCTGCTCGACGGCCGCCCGCCGCGCGGCCTGCGCCGCGGCCAGCGCGCCCGTCAGCTCGTCCCGGGCGCGCTCCGCCTCGCGCCGCGCCGCGTCGGCAACGTCGCGGGCCGCCCGCTCCTCGTCGCGGGAGTGCAGCAGGGCCAGCGCCAGCACGCCAGTGAGCAAGCAGCCGGCGGTGGACACGAGCAGGAACCCGGCGGCCACCGGGTTGCGCCGGCCCCACCGCCACGACCGCCCCGCCGGCCCCACCGGGCGCGCGGCGATCGGCTCGCCGTTCAAATAGCGGTCCAGGTCGTCCGCCAGCTCGCGCGCCGTCGCGTACCGCCGGGCGGGCTCCTTCTCCAGGCACTTGGCCACGATCACCGCCAGGTCGCGGGGCGCGCGGGGCGCGAGCCGGCGCACGTCCGGGGCGGCGGTACGGACAACTTGGTTCAAAACGTCCGTGGTGTCCGCGCCGGCAAACGGAGGGCGCCCCGTGAGCATTTCGAACAGCACCACCCCGAGCCCGTACACGTCTACACCCGGGCCGGGCCGCGCCCCGCCGATCTGCTCCGGCGCCATGTAGTTCGGGGTTCCGCAGAGCACCCCCGTACCGGTCAGGTCGGCGCCCCCGGCCAGAGCCTTCGCGAGCCCGAAGTCGGTCACCTTGGGGCACACGTCCCCAAGCCGCCCGCCGCCGGCTCCGTTGCGCCGCTCGGGTTCCGGACCCGGGGCGTGTGCGAGCAGGATGTTAGCGGGCTTCAGGTCGCGGTGAATGATGCCCCGCTCGTGCGCGTGGTGGATCGCGCGGGCCACACCCGATGCCAGCCGGGCCACGTCCCGCGGCGCGACCGGGCGCCCGTCCTGCCACTGCCGGAGCGTCCCACCCTCGACCAGTTCCAGGGCCATGTACGCGAACCCGGAGCACTCGCCGATGTCGTACACCTGCACGATGTTCGAGTGATCCAGCCGGGCGCCGGCTTCGGCCTCGATGCGAAACCGGGCCTTGTCTTCGTCGCGCGCCAGCGGCCCGCCCAGGATCACCTTCAGCGCCACGAGACGGTTCAGTCCGCGGTGGCGCGCCTTGTACACAACGCCCATACCACCGCGCCCGAGTTCGTCGAGAATCTCATATTCCGGAAACGCGATCGGCGCACGTGGCTGTGCGTTCGTGCCCGCGGGCGTGCGCGCGGGCACCCGTTCCAGGGTTTCGTCCGGCGGGGGCGGGGTGGGAGCGGGTTCAACGGATGCGGGGCGCGCGTGGGCCGGTTCGGGCCAGCGCTTGGTGATTCGTGACATCGCCGCTCCGGGCGTCGGGTGGTTCTCACCCAACCATACAACCGACTGCCCCCAGAAGCGCGCGGCTCAGGGTGTCACTTTTTCAGATCACGCGCGAACGCCGCGCCGATGGCGGCGAAACTGCGTTTCGCCGCCGAAGCGGCATCGTAGCCGGGCTTGTTACTCACTTGGCCGCTCACTTCGACGACCACCGGCCCTGCGTACTTAGCCGTTGTGAGAAGTTTGGCCAGAGCGGAATAGTCCGTGGTGCCCTCACCCGGCAGCAGGAACTCGAACTTCTCCGGCTTACCCTTCGCGTCTTTGACGTGCACGAATGCCGTGTACGGGAGCAGCGCTCCGGTCCGCTCGAGCGGCAGCCCGCGCAGCTCGAAGTGGCTGTAGTCGAACGCGAGCCGCAGCCACGGGCTGTTGACCTGTTTCATCAGCCACACGGCACCTTCAACCGTGTGTAAGGCGTTCGCGACGTGCGGCTTCACCGCGATGACGGTGCGCGTGCTCTGCCCGAGTTCGGCCCACGCCCCGAGCCGCTCCGCGAGTTGCGCGCGGACCTTATCCCACTCGGCGGGTTTGCCACCCAGGACCGTTTCGATCGGCGGAGGCGCATCCGGGGCCAGAGAGTGTGCCAGTTCCGTCGCAGCTTTAAGGCGCTCGAGGTTCGCTTTGTGCGCCGGGTCCGCCGCCGGCTCCTGAAGGTTCTCCATCAGGCCGTGAACGGAAAGGCCGAGGTCCGCGAGGCGGGCGCGGAGTTCTTTGCGGTCGTTCGCGGACAGGGCCTTCGGCTCGGCGTGGTAACCGGGCATGAGAGCGAGTTCGACCCCGTCGTAACCGACGGTGCGACACACCTTGAGGGCCTCCGGAAGGGCGACCGACTTCATCCCGTACAGGCTGAACCCGAGTGGAACCTTCGGCGCGGCGGCCCCGCACACGAAGGGAAGCGCGCCTGCGGCGCAAAGCAACTCGCGGCGGGTGAGAGACACGAACCGTCCTCCTCAAAGGCGAGCGCGGGCAGGAGCACCTCCATGCGCCGCGCAGGGTACGAGCGACGGCAGTTTACCCCAACACGTACCGTTTTGCTGCCCACTGGTTTCTCATCCCGACGTGCTTCTTCGATGCACTGATACCAATTCCAGCCGTTCCGAACTTGT
>NZ_JAXBLV010000214.1:0-43925 GCF_034097035.1 Gemmata algarum | reverse complement strand
GTGGGCTCGGCGCGCAGCAGGTCGGGCGTCCAACACCCGCAAACGTGTTCGCTCGGAAAGAGTGCCTTTCCCTGGGACCGCGGGCGTCCCGCCCGCCTGGGTGTCCCTGTGATACCGCTCGGCGGACGACCGCCAAGCGACGCCATATGTGCAGCAGCGGGCGGGACGCCCGCGGTCCCAGGGGAAGCGAGCCGAAGGCTACTCGGCCTTCGCGGTCTCGGCGTACTCCTTCAGCGCCTTCTCGTGCTTCACGAGGTCCGCCTTCAGCTCGCGCAGGCGCATCTGGCGCTTCTCGATCTCGGTCTCCTGGTCGTCGAACTTCTTCAGGTACCGCTTGAAGGTCTCCGACTCCTTCGGCGCCCGCTCGATGTTCTTGCGGAGCCGCTCCTGGTCGTCGGCGATCTCCTTGAGGGCCGCCTGCTCTTCCGCGATTCCCTTCTGCACGTCTTCCACTTTGCCGCGCAGGTCCAGCAGTTTCTTGAACACCTCGCGCACCGCCGGCTTCACGTCTTTCAGTGTCGCGTAGTCGCGGAGCTGATCGGCGCTGGCCGCCGTGAGGTTACGGTTCTCGGTCCCGGGCGCCTCTTCCGTGACTTCCAGCGTGCCCAGCGCCCCGGCCTTCACGGGCACCTCGAACCGGTAAAAGCTCCGGGTGCGGTCGTCCGGCTTGGCGGGGCTGACGAGCTTCCATTCCGTGCCCACCGGGTGCTCGACGATGACCACACGGTCCTGCGGGTTGCGGTTACGGACGAGGTACGTCGTCGTTTTCTTCTGCCCGGAGCGGATCGTCAGAAACCCGTCCGCGACCGCGGCCGACAGGAGCGTGCGCTGGATCGGAGCGACCTGGGGCACCACTTCTGTCCCGAGATCGATGGCATAGCTGATGAGCCGCGTTTCGTTCGGCTTGATGTCCGGGAGCCGCGCGTCGCCGGCGAACGTGCCGCCGTCGTACACCGTGACCGGCCCCTGCGCGAGGTGCAGCTTCGTCTTGTTCACGAGCTTCAACCCCAGCAGCGGGTACTTGGCCAACGTCTGCGCGTTGTAGATGCTCACCCGCGTGCCCTCGACCGCCTCGTTCACGAGCGGCACGAGCGCGGACTTCTGCTTCGCGAGCGTGATCGGCTCCTCGATCGTGTACTCGAACATGTCGCCCAGCGCGCCGTCGGCCACGGCGAGCGCCCCGGCCTTCTTGTCGAGCGGGTCGCGCACCGTCGGCTGCGCCGGGCGCTCGGAATCCGGCGGGGTCGAGTTCCCGCGCAGGCGGTTGACGTACTCGGAGTAGCTCAGCCGGTCGCCGTACAGGTCGCGGACGTTGGGCCGCGGCACCCGCGTCGGGTACACGCCGAAGTTGCCGAGCTGGTTACCGCCCTGAATGCCGAACTGACCGCCGAGGTTGCCGAACTGGCCGATCTGCCCGCCTTGAATGCCGGTGAATTGCCCGCCCTGGATGCCGCCGAGAAAGTTCGCGCCTCCCTGAAAATTCCCGGCGAACCCGCCGCCCGGCCCGTTCGCGTTCTGGCCCATCGCCGGGTTGCCGCCGTTGTTGCCCATCGCCATGCCCATCGGGTTCGCGAGCGGGTTCAGCCCGCCCTGGTACATCGGCGGGCGCAGCGACGCGAACAGGTCCGGTTCGACCATCGGGCGCGGCACGAACAGCGGGTCGTACAGGTCCATCTGGAACGACATCGGCCGCCCGGCCACGAGCCCGATCTTCACGTTGTTCCAGTCCTCGTCGGTGGTGTTCTCGACGGTCGCCCAGCCCTGGAGGCGCGTGGCCCCCTTGTCCTCGACCGACAGCCGGTAGCTCGGCTTCCAGAGCGGCGCCTCGGCGACGTAGCCCACCGCGACCTTGCGCTTGCCGGCCCCGCTGAACATCACGGACACGGCCTTCTTGTTGTCGCCGCGGGCCGTCGCGAGCAGTTCCAGCGCCTTCTTGAACTCCGCCTGCATTTCGGCCCGCACGAACTTGATCCGCTTGAGCTGCTTCAGCTCGGCGGTTTGCAGCCCGTCGTCGGTGAGCAGGTTCATGATCTCGCCCGGGTCCGGCCCCGTCGCGGGCACCGGCTGGCGCTCGACGCTCACGATCTGCCCGACGGTGACGACCCCGCCCTTGTCCGCGACCTCGACCTTCTCGCCGCGGAGCTGGTGCATGAGCTGCCCCATCGTCGGGTTCTCGGTCACGTCCACTGCGAGCCCCTTCAGGGTGACTTCGAGCGGCAGTCGGTTGTCGTAAGTGACGGCGCGGACCTTTCCGCCGTCCTTGTCCGTGAGCACCAGACTCTTGAGGAGGTCGTTGACGTCGCTCTCGTCGAACCGCAGGTCGAGGCGGGCGTCGCCGTTCACGTCCCCTTCGCGGTGGAAGTACGCCACCCCGGCGCTGAACAGCACCACCCGGGTGACCGGCAGTTTGGCCGCCGGCGGGAGGTTCGGGTCCGTGGCGGCCGGGGCAGGCGTCAGCCGCGCCTCGGGCTGTTTGGGTTGTTTGCCGTCCGGTTGACCGCCGCCGCGTGCGAGCGGCGCGAGGGCCATCAGGCCGAACGTCAGCCCGACGACCGGCAACAGGTGGGAGGGGCGCATCACATCGATTCCCGTGTGAGAATGGGGAGGGCCGAAAGCCGACGCGAGTGTAACGGAACGAACCCGCGTGCGTTGGTCGAGGCGCGGAAATGGCGCGGCCCCGCGCCGACGAGCGGCGCGAGGCCATCGACCCACAAGCTTAATGGAATGCGCAACCTGCGCCGACTTGCGCGGCGGAGCCGATTACGGCATCATGGGTCGGGCAGGGGCTCCCGGTTGGCGTGGCAAGGAGGGGATGGTGGACACGTCGATCGGCTGTCCGGTGTTCGGGTCGATCGGCGGGTGCTTCTCGTTGAGCACCTCGATCACGCGGGCGGTGATGTCCGCTTCCGGGGCGACGTAGAACGGCTGGGCCGCCGGCGGCTTCAGTTTCAGCTCCTTGATGTACGGGCTCTTCAGCTCCGCGGCCGTCGAGGCGTCGGGGTACGCGAACACGATCTGGAACCCGTTCTTCTTGGCGGTGCTGTCGACGGCGGCCTTAATCATGTCGTACAGGTCATTAATAATCACGCTAGCGTCATCATGAGTCTGCTTGTCCAGCTCGCGGCTCTTGTCCTCGATCTGGCGGGCCAGCTCCTGCACCTGCTTGGTCAGCTCGCTGTCCTTCGGCTGGTTCAGTTTCTCCCTGAGCGTGGTCTCGAGTTTGGCGTGTTCCGCGCGCAGGGCCTGGAGCGGCATCAGCCGCTCGCTCCGTCTCTGGTTCAGCACCCACACCTGATATTTCGCCTGGTTGAACTCCCACATGACCGAGGCCATGTTGAACACCGCACTCTTCTGGCCGGCGTCCGGCTTCGTTTCGTCCGCGGGCTTCGCGTGCGACGAGGTGGACGCACCGGAAACGACAACGGCCCCCAGGATCGCGCCCGCCGTGGCCACCAACACATACCGACTGCTCATGTGTACCCGTCCGTGGTGTCAAGCCCCGAAACCAGTTGAGATGGTACCGGAGCCACGGCGGGCGCCAAGAAAAATCGTTCGTGCGGGCCGTGCGGCGTCACGGTCTCATTGCCCGTCCGTGAGCATCGCGCGGAGCACCTTGTAATCGGTCTTCCCGGTGCCCAGCACCGGGAGCGCATCGAGCTGTTTCACGTCGTCGAGCCGCATTACCCCGCGGTGCCCCTCGCCCTGTAACAGCGCGTTCGCGTCGCGCAGGGAAATGGGTTCGGTGGTGAACAGAACAACGCGGCGCCCGCCGGGCGTTTCGATCCCCTCCACGGCGACTCGCGGCCCCTGGTCCGTCGGCGGGTACTTCTGCGCGAAGGGCTCCTCCAGCGCCGGGAGCGAAATCATCTCGCCGCCCGCTTTCAGGAACCGCTTCAGGCGGCCGTGGAACACGATCTCGCCGCGCTCGTCGATCGCCGCGAGGTCGCCCGTGACGTACCAGCGCGTCCCGTTGATCTCCTCGAACGGCGGCGGGCCGTCGTGGCCGATGTACCCGCCGAACACGTTGGGACCGGCGACGTGGAGCATCCCCATCTGGCCCTGCGGCAGCACGGCCTTCGTTTCGAGGTCGGTGACGCACACCTCCACATTCGGAAGCGGCGGCCCGATGGTGCCGTGCCGGTGACTCCCCGGGCGCACCACCGACACCACGGGCGCGCACTCGGTGATCCCGTAGCCCTCGATGATTTCCGCGTGCGGCGCGACCTGCTTGGCCTTCTCGAACAGTGTGTCGGACGCCTTCTCCGCGCCCACCACCACGAGCCGGAGCGAGTCCAGTTCGCCGGGCTTCGCGCGGTCCAGAATGTAGCTCACGAACGTCGGCGTCCCGGCCGCGAGGGTCGGTTTGTACGCCGCGATCTTGCGGGCCAGCGCGCCGGCGTCCGTGGGGTCCGGGTGGTGAACCACGCGCACGCCCACGAACAGCGGGAGCAGGCCGGTGATCGTCAGCCCGAAGCTGTGGAACATCGGCAGGAAGCCGAGCACCGAGTTGTTGCGGTCCACGTTGAGCGCGTCGAGGCAGCCCCTCTGGTCGCTGATGATGTTGGCGTGCGTGAGCGGCACCGCCTTCGGCGCCTTCTCGCTCCCGCTGGTGAACAGGATCACCGCGTGCCGGTTCGGGTCGCTCGGGATGCGGCCGAGCAGCGCCGACGCCGCCCACCCACCGAAGTACCGCACCGCGACCAGCCGGCGGAGCAGCCCGAACTTCCCGAGCGAAGCGCGCACGTCCTCAAGGAAAAGATATTGCGTCCCCGGCACTTCCACCCGCGTGCGGTCGATGAACGCCTTCGAGGTGACCACGTGCGTGAGGCCCATCAGCTTCGCCGCGTGCGCGAGGTTGCCCGGGCCAGTGGTCCAGTTCAGCATCACCGGCAGCTTCCCGGCGAGGTGCAGCCCCAGGAACGCGAGGTCGCACGCCACCGCCGCGGGCAACATGAGCCCCACGTTCGGCGCGTCGAGGTCGCGGAACTTCGACGCCATCGCCCAGGCGCCGACGATCATCTTCTCGTAGGTGACGCCGCCCGCGAGGTCGTCGGCCGCGATCACCTGGTCCTTGCGCCGCACGGCCTGGTTCAGGAACGCCGCGGGGAGCGTTTCGCCCAGAATTTCGAGCTTCGCGCTGTCCGCAGGCGGGGCGAACCAGCCCGGGGGCGGGGGCTTGGGCGGCGCGCTCTGCTGCAACCCCTCGGCCAGCGCCCACAGCCCGCCGATGGTGGTGGGGACGGTGTCGGAGCCGAACCCGAACCGCTGCTCCACCTGGAGCGACACGTCCATCGCGTCGAGGCTGTCTACCCCGAGCTGGTTCAGGCTTGCGTCGCCCGCGTTCTCCTCCGGAGCGAGGGGGCGCTTCAACTTCTCTTCCAGCAGTTGGGCGACCGCGGCCTTGGTTTCGGGCTTCACCTTCGAGAGGTCGAAATCGGGGGTCTCGACGACCGGCGGGGGAAAGGTGTGGATCCGCTCGCCGAACAGGAAGTGCCGCGGCACGAACGTCGGCTCCTCGCGCGGGGCGTCCGCATTGAACCACGCTTCGAGCCACTTGTTGACCAGTTCCCGCTTCGGCTCCGGGCGCTGGTCGGGGGTGAACGCTTCCAGCGTGAGCGTGACCGGGCGCCGGGGGGCCAGAACGAACAGGTTCGCGACCCACAGCCCGAAACCGCGGGTGACCCCGCGCGTGAGCGACGGCTTCCCGTCGGCCCAACTGAACATGCTGCCCCACAGCCCGCGGGTGCGGACCAGCACCACGGTCACGTTCGGTACGGCCGCGAGCACGTCGGCGGCGGTGCGGGCGCCGCCGAGCCGCTCGGTGCCGTCGCGCGAGAGCCGCCCGCTCGGCCACAGGATCACGTTACCGCCGCCGCGGAGCGTCGCGATCACCTCGCCCACCGCCTCCTCGGCCCGCCGCCGGTCCTCGGCCGACGCCTTCACGATGTCCGGCATCTTGATCGCGCGGAGCAGCCACGCGATCGGCGCGAACAAGGGGCCTTTAAAGTTGGACTCGAGCAGGAGCGGCCGGACCTTGAACCGCGGCCACAGGCGCACGAGCAGGTTCGGCGGGTCCGCGTACGCCGGGTGGTTCGGCATAAAGAGGTACGGCCCGGGGCGCTTGAGCACGTCCTCGGTACCGACCAGCGTTAGCTTGTAGCGGAGCGACAGCAGCGCCCGCAGGAACGCCCACGCCACCCACCGGACCGCCCACAGCATTGGTCACCCCTTGGCCCGCTCCCGACTCAGGTTCGCGGCGCCGGTCAACGGCCGCGGCCCGCTCGCCGCTGGTTGAGAACCTGAAACTCGGAACCGGCACCCCGTACCGTAGCTCATTCGGATTTGGAACGTGGAACTTGAGGCGGCCCCGGCAGACCAGCGGGGCCGCGGCCCGCCATGAAACGGGCACCGGCAGCGGACGTTATGCGTGAGATTAAGTTATTGACACGCCGCTCCGCGAGTGAGAACGTGAACCCGCTGTCCCCGACAGGAGTTCCGATGCGCGCAGCGGTTCTGGCTCTCGTCACGGTCGGGCTGATCGGTTCGCCGGGCACCGCCCGGGCGGCCGACGACTCCAAAGAACTCATCGTAGGCGCGTGGGAACTTGTCTTCAGCGACGCCAAGGATGTACCCGTCGGCACCCGGCTCGAATTCACCAGAGACGGCAAGGTGAAGATGACGGTGCGCACCGACGGTAACGGCCCCCCGGTCGAGGACACGTACAGCGTTGAGAAAGACGTTCTCACGCTCGGCGGTCCGGACCGCAACAAGCGGGGCGGCGATTCGGGCCGCATTCGCCTGCTGAACAAGACCACGCTCGTGCTCCACGACGAGCGCGAAGACAAGGTGCTCGTGTTGAAGCGCGTCCACTCCAAAAAATAGAGCCGACTCGATGAATCGTCGCGACCTGCTCCGGGCGTCCGCACTGGGCGCGCTCTCGACTGTTTCGGGGGACGTGGGCACGCCACGCGCCTTCGGTGCCGGCACGACTTCGGGCGACGAAGCGGTCCGC
The DNA here is from genome assembly GCF_034097035.1 of Gemmata algarum. Classification (NCBI taxonomy): domain Bacteria; kingdom Pseudomonadati; phylum Planctomycetota; class Planctomycetia; order Gemmatales; family Gemmataceae; genus Gemmata; species Gemmata algarum. Next base: position 36,913 of record NZ_JAXBLV010000214.1, on the reverse strand, counting down.
AAATACCTCGCGGGGGAAGCCCGGCGGATCTCCGTCATCGGGCTCGCCGGCGCGACCACGCGCGCCGAATGGGAGAAGGCCCGGCCGCGCCTGAAGCGCGAGTTTCTCGACATGCTGGGGCTCGACCCGCTGCCGGAGAGAAGCCCGCTGAAGGCGACCGTTACCGGGGCGCTCGACCGCGGCACCGTGACCGTCGAGAAACTGCACTATCAGAGCTGCCCGGGGCTGTACGTTACCGCAAATCTGTACCGCCCGAAGGACGTGGCCCGGGCCACGAAGCTCCCGGCAATCCTGTACGTGTGCGGGCACTCCGGCCGGGGCCGCGACGGCAACAAGACCGCGTTCCAGGACCACGGGCTGTGGTTCGCGTCCAACGGGTACGTGTGCCTCGTCGTGGACACGCTCCAGCTCGGCGAGATCGCGGGCAAGCACCACGGCACCTACAACCTGAACCGGTTCTGGTGGCACTCCCGGGGCTACACGCCGGCCGGCGTCGAGTGCTGGAACGGCGTCCGCGGAATCGACTATCTTTGCTCGCTCCCCTACGTCGACGCCGAAAAGATCGGGGTGACGGGCATCTCCGGCGGCGGCGCGACCACCAACTGGGTCGCCGCGGCCGACGACCGCGTGAAGGTGGCGGTCCCGGTTTCGGGCGTCAGCGATCTGGAGTGCTACGTCGGTGACGAAGTCGTCAACGGGCACTGCGACTGCATGTTCTTCCACAACCTTTACCAGTGGGAATGGACGACCGCGCTCGCACTTTTCGCCCCCAAACCGCTACTTTTCGCCAACAGCGACAGCGACGCGATCTTCCCGATGAGCGGCAACAAGCGCATCATCAAGCGGTTGCGGAAGTGCTACGCCCTGTTCGATGCCAAGGAGAAGGTGGACGAACACGTCTCGAAGGGCGGCCACGACTACCGGCCGGACCTGCGGATCGCCATCTTCAGCTTCTTCCACAAGCACCTCAAGGGCGACAACACCCCCGTCAAGGACGCCGATTTCCCGAAGATCGACGGCAAGGACTTGCGCGTCTTCCCGGAAGACAAGGACCTCCCGAAAGACGCGATCAACGCGACCGCCGATGAGGTGTTCGTTCCGGTCGCGAGAGTCGAAGTCCCGGCTGAGAAGAACTTCACGGACTGGAAAGCCGGGTTGCTGAAGCAACTCCATGAGCGGGTGTTCCGCGCGCTGCCGGAGCGGGTGCCGGAGATCCGCACCACGCGGGCTTGGAAGTCGGAGATCTCCGTCGCAGAGGACCACGCGCCGTTCTACGGCTTCACGCTCAGCGCCAAAACGGACGGCGACAAGGTACTCACCCTCCTCGTGCTGAACCCCGACGAGGAACCGGACCAGGTCGAGAGCGGATGGGGCAATCGGTTCGCGGGTAGCGTGTTGCGCGTGGCGGTGGCCCCGCGCGGCGGGTTCGGGTTGGCCTGGACCCGCAAGAACCCGCCGAACACCGTGGAGCGATCGTTCGCGCTGCTGGGGCGCACCGCGGACACGGGCCGCGTCCTCGACGTGATGGCCCTGCTGTCTCACTGGAAGAAGCTAACAACCGACGCCGACAAGCCGGTTCAGGTGCGCGTAGCGGGTCGCGGCCCCGCCGGGGTCATTGCGGCCTACGCCGCCATACTTGCTCCGGGCACTGTTCAGGAAGTCGTGCTCATCGACCCGCCCGTTACGCACCGCGACGGCCCGCATTTCCTGAACGTGATGCGGGTGTTCGATGTCCCGGACGCCCTCGGACTGCTCGCCCCGACCGTGCGCCTGACTTTGGCCGGCGAGCGCGCGAAAGACAAGGCGTTCGAGCGCACCGCGGCGGTTTTCGCGGCGGCCGGCGCCAAGGACAAGTTGAAGCGCGAGTAACGCCGTTTTTACATTTTCGCTCAAGTTCCCTTGCGGCCGGCGGGTGCGGCGTTATAAGGCCGACCGCAATCACGCCAAAACGCGGAGGGAACACGGAATGGCGCTTCTCAATGGTCGCCAGTTGGTGCGGGGGCTGGCGTTCGCCGGCGTTGCCACCGCGGGGTACGCGTTCGGGGTCACCAGCGACCGCGCCGCGGCCCAGCCCCAACCCCAACCCGCCGGACTGCCCGGCGCGCCGACGCTGCCGCCCGGCCCCGGACTCCAACCGCAGCCGAAAAACGCGGCCCCGCTCCCGCAGGCAGAACCGGACCGCCGAGTGGTTGCGTACATTCACGGCAACATTCCGATCACCCGCGGCGACCTGGGCGACTTCCTGATCGCCCGCGGCGGCCACGAAAAGCTCGAGCTGCTCGTCAACAAGCGGATCATCGAACTGGAAGCCGAGCGCCGCAAGATCGTCCTTACGACGGTCGAGATGAAAGCCGCGCTCGAAGAGGACGTGCGCGGGCTAGGCATCACCAAGGACGACTTCGTCAAGCACATCCTGCCGAAGTACGGCAAATCGCTGTACGAGTGGACCGAGGACGTGATTCGTCCGCGCATCCTGCTGACCAAGATGTGCCAGGGCCGCGTCCAGGTGTCCGACGAGGACATTCAGAAGACGTTCGAGAACCGCTTCGGCGAGCGCCGCGCGGCGAAGATCATCACCTGGAACGAGAACGACTTCCGCACCGCTCAGAAACAGTGGGACGAGGCCCGTAAGAGCGACGACGACTTCGACCGCGTCGCCCGGATGCAGGCGGACCCGAACTTGGCGGGCGCCGGCGGTCAGGTGCGGCCGATCGGCAAGCACTCGGAAACCGAGAACGACGCGGTCCATAAGGAGTTGTACAAGCTCCAGCCGGGTGAGCTGAGCGCCATCTTCAAGGTGCCGTCCGGGTTCATGTGCATCAAGTACGTCGCCCCGGTGCCGGCCGAAGCGAACGCTAAGCTGGACGAAAAAATGAAAGAAGCCCTCCGCAAGGAGCTGTTCGCCCAGCGGTTGGAGCGGGAAATTCCGAAGTGCTTCAAAGAACTGAAGGACGCGGCCCAACCCCAAGTGTACCTGAAGGGACCGCCCAGCGCGGCAGAGTTCCGTGAGGGCGTGAACCAGATCATCAATCAGGCCGGCGGCGTCCCGACGCTACCGGCGGCTCCCACCCCGCCCGCACCGAAGCCGTAAGCTTGCACGGGATCGGGGCGGATGATCGTGGGGCCTTGCTCGCCCTCGTGCATGTCACCGCTTCACAAAGACAGGTTTTGACAGGATCGAAGACAGATTGATTTGAAATCCTGTTTATCCTGTCGATCCTGTCAAAACCTGTCTGCTCAAAAGACTCGGGGGGCTCACGCCCCCCGCTCGCCTTCACTTGATCTTCTTTCGCTCCTTCAGATCGTACTTTTCACCCACGGTCACCTCTTCGTAGTCCTTGTCGCCGTCGGTAGCCTTCTTCGTGTCGTAGAACGCGACCTTCGTCCGGCCGATCACCTCGGCCACGCTTCCGCGAACGACCAGCGCGGTGCCCTCGTCGATGCCGATGCCCAGGTACTGCGGGTACCGCTTCATCAGCCCGGTCATGTCGGCCGTCCGCTTGCGCGCGAAGAAGTGCTGATCGACCGCGCAGCCGGGCAGGAACCCGAACCCGCGCTCGTAGCCCTCGGCGGCCATCACCGTGTTGCCCAGCGGGTGCCCGCGCGGCATGAACTCGCTCTGGATGCTCGCTCCGGCCGAGCTGCCACCGATGACGCCGCCCCGACCGAGCACCTCGCGGAACCGCTTTTCGGTGAGCGTCCCCTCGTAGGCGTCCACGAACCGCCACTGGCGCCCGCCGCTGAACCACACGCCCTTTGCCTTCGTGAGCACGTCCGAGAACTTCGGGTCGTCGGCCTCTTTGCGGTCGCGGGTGTGCAGCGCGACCACGTGCTTCGCCCCGTTCCGCTTGAGCGCCACCTCCTCGACCGATTCGGGCGCGAGCGGGTCTTCCATCGCGGTGGTGACGACCACCAGCGTCGAGTCCGGGCCGCCGGCCAGCTCGATAAACTTCTTCCAGATGTTCGCCCCCGCACCGCCCCCGCCGACGATCACCAGCGCGCCTGTCTTCACGTCCGGAGTGGGTGGTTTGACAGGCGGGAACGGCTCTTTCGCGGCGCGGTTGAGGGCCGCGCGCTGGAGTTGAACGAGGTCGAGCAGCGAGCCGGCCTTGTACTCGTCCGCCGCCGCGGCCCGGCCCGCGCCCTTCGCGATACAGACCGTGACCGTCGAATCGCCGATGACCCGCGCCACGCGCCCGCGCACGAGAACCGCCGTGCCCTCGTCGAGGCCCAGCCCGACGCGCGTCGGGTGCGACGCGATCACCCCTTCGAGCCGCTTCTCGCGCTTCCGGGCCACGAAGTGCTGATCGACCACGAACCCGGGGAGGAACCCGAACCCGTCGCCGAGTCTCGCGGTGTCGGTGCCGCCGGCGATCATGAGGTCGGTCATGACCGCGGCTCCGGCGGAGGTGCCGCCGATGATCCCGCCCCGCGCGTGCAGCCGGTGCAACTCCTTCTCGACCAGCGTGCCGCGGTACGCCGCCGTCAGTTTGTTCTGATCGCCCCCGCTGAACCAGACCGCGGTCGCCTCGGTGAGCGGCTTGACGAACGCAGGGTCGTTGGCCTTCTGCGCGTCCCGGGTGTGCAGCGCCACGACCGACGCGGGCTTCAGCTCCTCCCACGGCGTCAGAAACGAGCTCACCTTTTTTGGGTCGTCGACGTCGGCGCTGGCGGTTGGGATCACGACGATCTTCGCCCGGTCCTTACCGGCAACGTCCACGAACGCCCGGCGCGCGTCCGCGGGGAGCGTCCCGCCGCCGACGATCAGCAGCGGCCCGGGCAGCCCGCGTGGGTCGAGCGGGGCCGGCGGCGGAACCCCGGCTTCCGACGGCACCGGTGCGGCACCGGCGTGCGAGGCGAGGGCCGTAAAAAGCAGAACGAGCGCCGCGGCGCGAGCGGTCGGCATGCGGGCCTCCAAGGTGGTTGGTGCGGTCACAGCCCGATCACGCCCGGCCGCTTCCGGAGCTTGCGCACGAGCGCGGGCGGGAGCTTGTTGCTGCCCAGCGAGCAGGACGCGAGGTTCGGGAGCGTGCCCGGGTCGCCCAGCGCGGCGGGGCCGGTCTTCAGCCGGTTGTCGTCGAGGTCCAGCTCGATCAAGTTCTGAAGCGCGGGGGCCGCGAGCAGCCGGGCCACGGCCGCGTCGGTGAGCCGGCACTCGCGCAGCCCGAGCCGCCGGAGCGGCGCGAACTTCGGGCCGGTGAGCCGCCGCGCCGCCGTCGGGCCGACGGGCTGCCCGGACAGGTCCAGGTGCCGCAGGTCGGGCAGGTTCAACTTGGCGAGGAACCGGTCGAAGTGGCCCGCGGTCAGGGTGCCGGGGCCGCGGTACCCGGCCAGCCGCAGCGCCCGCAGCCCGGCCAGCGCGGGGTTCGCCGCGAGGCCCGCCAGGGCCGCCGGGCCGAACAGGCTGTTGTGCGACAGGTCGAGCTGCTGGAGGGCGGTGAGCCGCCGGCACACGGCGAGGGCCTTGAGGTCGCCCGGTGGCAGGGCGGTCCAGGTGAGTTTGAGGACGCGAAGGGCCGGCGCCCACGGGGCCGCCGCGAGGGCCGCGGCCGCGCCCGGGCTGAGCCCGCACGCGGTGACGCTCAGGGCCCGCAGGGCGAACCCGGTCGCGCCGGCGAGGGCCTCGAACCGCCCCTCGGTCATCATGTTGTACTCGCACTTCAGGTCGGCGAGCGCCGGGAACGCGCGGGACCGCGCGAACGCCTCCCACGCGGCCGGGGGGGCGGTGCTGCCGGCGAGCGTCAAGGTGTGCAGCCGCGGCAGCGGCGGGAGCCCGCACAGCGCCTCGAACACGTCGGCCGGGAACTGGCCGCCGACCGACAGCACGCGCAACTGGCGGAACCACGGCGCGGCGCCCAGCACGCGGAACCCGGCGGGCGACAGGTCGTTGCACGGCCCCGAGAACGTCTCGAGCCCGCCCCACGGGGCCGCCGCCAGCGCGTCGCACACCGCGTCCTCGAACCGGGACGCCAGGAACAGCCCACGCAGGTTCCGCAGGCGCGGGCACGCGGCCAGCGCCCGCACTGCGTCGCTCGTCTCTTCCACCGCGCCCGGGCGGAACTGGATCGTGAGCCGCCGCAGCCCTTCGAGCACCGGGTACTTGAGCAGCGCGAGCAACTGTTCGGGGCTGACGAACGTGAGCACCAGCCACCGGGTCGGGACCCGCTCGAAGGCCCGCGCGAGGGCGGCGGCGAGCGGGCGCACGGCCCGCACCCCGGGGTGCCGGTCGCCGTCGAACGAGAGGAACCGCGAGAACCCGCGGTGCGACACCCACCAGTGCGACTCGTCGCCGCCCGCGGCCAGCCCGCCGCCGAACTCCGGCCGCGACTCGGGCGCGTGGGCGGTGAGCCACAGCCGCAGCTCCTCGTCGCGCTCCAGCAGCTCCGGGTACTCCGGGTCCTCGGGCGTGGCCGCCGCGAGCCGGCACTGGGTGCGGATGAACTCGCCCTGCTCCGGGCGGCCGTTCTCCTGGAGCCAGTCGGCGTACACGAGGCGCGCGGTGTCGTCGTCCGGGTTGGAGACGATCGCGCGGAGCAGGGCGTCGGCGTCGGTGTCCGTCATGCGGCAGTGGAGCGGCGCGCGGGGGCCGGTTCTCGGGATCGAGCATCCTGAGCGGGGGCGCCGACCCCCGTACCACGCGCAACCCGGATGAGTGCTCACCCGGATTGGGATACGCGTGTGGTTGTGGAGGCAGTTTAGCGTTTGCGCCGGGGGGGTGATATTGCGAACCGCCGGCGTTCAGAAAATTTTGCCCCGGGCGCCGGGGCCGGGCCGCGCGATCACACCCACAGCCCGGGCCGCTTCCGGAGCTTGGCGTGGGCCTCTTTCGCGACCCGGCTGCCGCGCAGGTCGCAGTACCCGAGTCGCGGGAACGTTTTCGGGCTGGCCAGTTTGACCGGCCCCTTGCCCGCGTTGTTGTTCCCCAGGTCGAGCAGCGTCACGTCCGGCAGGCCCTCGGCCTCGCACAGCACGCGCGTCCCGGCCTCGCGCAGCCCGCACCCGTTGAGGTCGAGCTTCGTGACGCGCGAGAAGCCGCCGGCCGCCAGGGTCCGCGCCCCGGGCACCCCGACCGGCAGCTCGTCCAGCATCAGGTGCCGCAGCTCCGGCATGTCGAGCGCCGCCAAAAACGTCTGCACGGTGCTCGCGTTGAGCGGGCTCTTCGGGGGGTTGCACCGGTTCAGGTTGAGCAGCCGCAGCCCGCGCAGGTGCGGGCCGCGGGCGAGCGCGGTCAGCCCGCCCGGCCCCACCGGGTTGCCGCTCAGGTTCAGGTGCTTCAGCCCGGCGAGCCCGGGCGCCGCGGCGAGCGCCTGGACGCTCCCGACCGTGACCCGGCAGCCACTCAACTCCAGCACGCGGAGCGAACCGGCGAAGCCCGCCTTGACCAGCGCCGCGACCCCGTCCTTGCGCACCTCCACGCCCTCCAGCGACAGGTGCCGCAGCGGCCACGGGGCGCGGGCCAGTGCGTCCAACGGCACCCGGAGCTGGTTCAGTTCCAGCCGGGCGAGTCGCGGGAACGAGTCGGACGCGACGAACCGGCGGCTCGCGGCGGCCGTGGGCTCGACATCGCCCACGAGCGCGAGGTGAACCAGGTTCGGCATCGGCGGCAGCTCGCCGAGGGCGCGGAACGTGTCGCGGCTGTTCATCCACAGGCACAGCGACCGCAAGTTGCGGAACCACCCGGCCGTGCCCAGCGCTTTCAGCCCGGCGTAGGTGGTCTCGCCGAGCAGCAGGGCCTCCAGCGCGCCCAGGTTGGGGGCCTTCGCTAGCACACGCGACTCGTCCGGTGTGAGTTCGAACTCAAGGTCCAGTCGGCGCAAGTTGGTGAGATGCGACGAGCCGACGATCCCGCGCACCGCCGCGGCCTCGTCTTCGTCCGCGAAGTAATCCAGCGACAGCCCGCGGAGCCGGGCCGCCAGCGGGCCGTTGACCACGCCCGCGACCTCTTCCCCGTAGGCGTCTTCGAGCCGCAGCGTGCTGATGGTGGCGCTCCGAAACGCCTGCCCCAGGGCGGTCGTGATGCGGTCGATGTTCTCCTCGGGCTCCTCGTCGTAGTCGGTGTACTCGACCGCGTCCGGGAACCCGCGGCGGTACGCGCCATCGCCGCCGTAGGAGAAGCTCCGGCCCCACTCCAGATCGGCCGGCAGCTCGGGGTGCGTGTCGGCGGCGTGCGCGTCGAGCCACCGGGCCAGCTCCTCTTCGAGTTCGAGGAGGGCGGGGTACTCCGGGTCGTCGTAGGGGCGCTCGGCGAGCCGGCACTGCACCCGGATGTAATCGGCCCGCGCCGACGGGCCGCGGGCCGGGGACGGCTTCCCGTCGGGCGCGTGCTCGTCGAGCCAGTCGGCGTAGGCGAGCCGCGGGGTGTCCTCGTCGGGCTGCTCGCGGATCGCGTCCAGCAGCGCGGCCTGATCGCTCATGGGTCGTTCCGTTCGGTGCTACACCAGCCACCCCCGCGCGCGGTGGAGCGCGGCGCGGTCCGCGGGCCTGATCGGGTTGACGTCCAGGTTGAGCGCGGCGAGCAGGGGGAGCCGGTCCGGAACGAGCAGGGCCGCCGCCTTTTTCAGCGTATTGTTGTACACGCTCAGTTCGAGCAGGCCCTGGAGGTGCTGCGACCGGGCCAGCGCGGTGAGCCCGCGGTCACCGATTCCGCACCCCGCGAGGCGCAGGCGGGTCACGTTCGCGAGGTGCGGGTTGGCCGCGAGGGCCTTCGCGCCGGCGTCGCCGAGCGGCCACCCGCCGAGGTCCAGGTGCCGAAGGCGCGACAAGCTGAGCCCGGCCGCGAACCGGGCCAGCGCGTCCGGCCGCACGCGCGTGGGGCCGGCGGACAGGTCGAGCGCGGCGAGGGCTGGGAACCGCGCCCCGTTGCCGAGCGCGGCGAGCCCCGCCTTCGTGAACCGGTTACCCCACACCTTGAGCGCGCGCAAGCGGGGCGCGGCGGGGCTCGTTGACAGAGCCGCGGCGCTCGTATTGGTCAACCGTCCGCCGGACGAATCGAGCGTGTGCAGTTGCGGAAACCACCGCGCGCCGAGCAGCGGGGCGAACGTGTCGTCGTCCAGGCCGGAAATCGTGAGATCCGCGAGCCGCGGAAACCGGCCCCCGGCGAGCCGAGCCGCGATACGGCCGGTGTCGTCACAGAACTCGAAGGTGAGCCGGGCCAGTTCGGGAAACCCGGTGGCACTCCCGAGCGCCTTGAGCGCAGTCGGCTGGAGGTTCCAAACGGTCAGCGATTCGAGCCGCGGCGCCCCGGCCAGCGCCCCGAGCAGCGGCCCTTGCAGCGGGCGCTCCACGCGCCTCATGAGTACGTCCCGCAGTCCGCGGAACCACGCGGCTCGCGCTAGCGCTGGAATATCTTCCCGGCGCCCGGACAGCGCCGGGAGGGCGAGCGTGCGGAACCGGTCGGGGTTCGCGTTCAGTGCGGCCAAGCCGGCCACCGTGCTGGGGATGGACAGTTCCAGGTGTTCGAGGTTCGCGACCACCGGCGAGCGGCCGATCACGCGAATGAGCGCGTCCCCGCCCTCGGCGTCGGGCTCGATCGGGCTGACAGTCAGACCGGTGAGCACCCGCGCGGCCGGTTCTGCGAGCACGCGCGCTAGCACGTCTGGAGTCATTCGGTGTAGCGCGAGGTGGCGAACGGTCGTGTTCGCAACGAGATCGGGCAACCCGGCACATGCGCGGCCAACCTGCTCGTTGCCCGGCGGAACACGACCTTCATGATGGGAAGCGTGGTCTACCTCCCAATCGGCGACGGCGAAGTGCGGGAACCCCCGCCGGAACTCGCGCTCGTGCTTGAACCCTGGCGGCAGTTGTGGCGCGGTGAGCCGCAGCGCCAACCCGAACCGCAATTCGACCTCCGCGGACCGTTCGAGCAGCTCGGGGTATTCCGGATCGGCAACGGAGCAGCGCGCCAGCCGGCACTGCGTGCGAATAAACTCCGCCTGAATCGGCGCGTCGTGCTCGTCGAGCCAGTCGGCGTACACGAGCCGCGGGGTGTCGTCCCCCGCGTTCGCGATGACGGCTTTCAGCAGGGCGTCTTCCTCGCTCATGCCGCGATCATAGCCGACGACCAAATGGCACGCGAACAGGGGAACGAAAACGCGCGCCGGCGGTCCGCCGCTTGACCGCCCTCGGGTGCCGGTTTACGATACCCTGTAATCCCACCCAACCGCGCACGAACCCGCCCTACGGGCCGGCGCACCCTCGCTCGACCAGCCCACCGCGTCAGGCTCCTTCGGAGGCCCTCACCATGCGCCGGTTCACGTTCGGCCTCGCGGTCCTCTCCGTGATGGCCGGGAACCTCTCGGCCCAGCAGCCGCCGCCGGGGCTACCATCCCCCCGCGTGCAAAACGTATTCCCCGCCGGAACACGGGCCGGCACGTCGGTCGAAGTCACTGTCACCGGAACCGATCTGGAAGAGCCCGAAAAGCTGCTCTTCGCACACCCGGGACTGAAGGGAGAGTGGATCAAGCCGCCGACGGAGCCGACACCGGACCCCAAAGACCCGAAGAAGACCACACCACCGCCGAAGGTGAACCCCGCCGGCCCGCACAAGTTCAAAGTGACGGCCGCGGCCGACGTGCCGCCCGGCGTGTACGACTTGCGGGTCGTGGGCAAGTGGGGCGCGAGCAACCCGCGCTCGTTCGTCGTCGGCGATTTGCCGGAGGTGAGCGAGAAGGAACCGAACAACGACGTTCCGGACGCGCAAAAGATCGAAATCGGCACCACCGTCAACGGGGTCATCGCGAACCCGACGGACGTTGATTACACCGCGTTCACCGGAAAGAAGGGACAGCGGGTTCTGGTCTCGTGCCTCGCGACCAGCGTCGACAGTAAGGCGACGCCGATGATCGAGGTCTACGAGGCCACCGGCCGCAAACTTGCCACCAGCCGCAACTACCGCGAGTCGGACGCCCTCACCGATGTGGTGCTACCCGCCGACGGCGAGTACCTGATCCGGCTGTTCCAGTTCACCTACACCGCCGGCGGTCCAGATTACGTCTACCGTCTCACCGTGAGTACCGCCCCGTGGATCGACGCGGTGTTCCCGCCCGTGGTCGAACCGGGCAAGCCGACTCCGGTGACGCTGTACGGCCGCAACCTGCCCGGCGGCCAGCCGACGGAATACACCGCGGACGGCCGACCGCTCGAAAAGCTCACCGTGTCGGTGACCCCGCCGGGCGGCCCCGCCGCGGTCACCCAGCTCGCGACCCGCACGCACGTCGAACCGACCTGCGCCCTTCAGGACGGCTTCGGGTACAGCCTGAAAGGGCCGAACGGCACGTCGAACCCGGTCACGATTTACTTTGCCCGCGACAAGCTGACCATAAAGACGAAGTCTGCCGGCGGGCCGGACGCCGCGGAAGTCGTCCCGACGCCGGGCGAGGTCGCCGGGTTCCTCGCCCGGAGGGGCGAGCGCGACTGGGTCGCGTTCGTCGCGAAAAAGGGCGAGAAGGTGACCATCGATCTCGCCGCGGAGCGGATCGGGGCGAGCGGCGACTTCTTCTTCTCGGTCCGCGACGGCAAAGACCCGAAGCGCGACCTCAGCGGCGACCAGGACGACGACAACGACACGCTTCACCCGTCCGGGTTCTACACCCGCACCACGGACCCGGCTCCGTACCAGTTCACCGCGCCCGAGGACGGCAAATACCTGATCGCGATCGGCTGCCGCGAGTCGAGCTACCTGAACGGCCCGACGGCGGCCTACCGGCTGCGCATCGGGCAACCGCTCCCGGACTTCCGCGCGGTGGTGATGCCGTACAGCCGCTTCTACCAGACCGGCTCCGCGGCGTGGCAGGGCGGGACGCAGGCGTACCACGTGTTCGCTCACCGCACGGACGGCTACATCGGCGCGATCGGGGTGACGGTCGAGGGCCTGCCCGCGGGCGTAACCGCCCAGCCACTCACCATTGGCCCGTCGGCGCGCTGGGGCGTGCTGGTGCTCGATGTCGCCCCCGGCGCCGCTCCGACGACCGCCGCGATCACGGTCAAGCTCACCGGCACCGACACCGCCAGCAAAAAGCTCGAACGGGTCGCGCGCCCTGCCTCGGTCGTGTGGGGCACGAACCAGCCCGACCAAAACGTGCCCGTACTCGCCAAGCTCGACCAGTCGCTGATCGTCGCGGTGCGTGCCGAGAAGGCGCCGTTCAGCATCAAAGCGGACATACCCAACGCGGTCGTCAAGCCCGCAAGTGGGAAGGATAAGGAGGAGAAGGTCAACGGCCCCGTCATCGTGCTGCGTCAGGGCGATAAGGCGACCGTGCCGGTGAAAGTGAGCTGGGCGGTCCCTGAGAAGCCGAACGTCACACTGACAGCCGAGCCACTGGCGCAGAACCAGCAGAGTCAGCCGGTAACGGTCCAGTTCGCGGCCCAGCCGACGAAAGACAAGCCGGACGTGCTGGTGAACATCGACGTGAAGACCAGCAGCGTGCCGGGCACGTACACGATTGTCCTTCGCGGCGTGGCCCCGGTGGCGTTCGCAAAAGATCCAACGGCAAAGCAGAAGCCGAACGTTCCCGCGGAGGCGTTCGGCACGCCGATCACGGTCCTCGTGGTGCCGTCGGCCCTCGGGCGCTTCACCACCGGGCCGCTGCCGAACAACACGCTCAAACTCGGCACGAGCACCGATCTGCCGGTCAAGGTGGAGCGGCTCCACGACTTCGCGGGCGAGTACAAGGTGTCGTTCGTGCCCGCGAAGGACGCGGCCGGGGTCGCCGCGACCGACGTTGTGATTGCCGCGGGCAAGAACGAGGTGAAGTTGGTGCTCAAGACCGCTCCCGACGCCAAGCCCGGCGCGGTGGCCGGTACCGTTGTCGTCACGGCTCTCTACGGCGGGAAACACCCCGTTACTTACGAGAACAAAGTCAGCTTCACCCTGGCGAAGTAATCACGCTCCCCCCTCCGAGAAAGAGTTGGAGAGGGGTTCTTCAGACCGATTCAACCGCAAAGGAACCCTCTCAATGCGCCGGCTCGCTGCGCTCGTGTTCGTGCTGCTCGTCGCCCGGAGCGACGCGCAGGACAAGAAAGACGACCTGTACCCGCCGATCCCGACCGTCGACCTGAAGCGCAAGGAGCCGGTCGAGTACGCCAAGGACATCGAGCCGATCTTTGAGAACAAGTGCATGACGTGCCACGCCGGCGGCACCCTGCGCGGCAAGTACGACATGAGCACCTACGAGAAGGTGATGAAGGGCGGCAAGCGCGGGGCGAAGGTCATCGTCCCGGGCAAGGCGGACGAGAGCTTCTTCTTCCGCGCGTGCGCCCGCCTCGAACAGCCGATGATGCCGCCCAAAACCGACGAGCCGCTCAACTCGCAGGAGCTTTCGCTCATCAAACTGTGGATCGACCAGGGCGCGAAGGCCCCGACCAGCGTGCGCGTCAAGGAGCGGCCGGTCGTGAACCTGCCGCCGGTGCTGGTGAAACCGGTGCGGGCGGTCGCGGTGGCGCCGGACGGCAAGAGCATCGCCGCCAGCCGCGGGAACCAGGTTCACCTCTTCGAGTTGAAGACGGTTCCGGCCGCGAAGAAGGGCGACAAGGATAAGACCGAGTGGGCCTACGCCGCGTCCCTCTTCGACCCGCAGCTCAAGACCCCGGACGGGAAGCCCGCAAAGGCGGCGCACATCTCCCTCGTGGAGTCGATGGCGTTCAGCCCCGACGGCAAGACGCTCGCCACCGGCAGCTTCCAGGAGCTGACGCTCTGGGATGTTGCGAAGGGGGAGCCCCGGCAGCGCGTCGGCGGGTTCGTGGACCGCGTGTGCGCGATCGCCTACTCGGCCGACGGCAAGCGGTTCGCCACCGGCGGTGGCGCGCCGACCGAGGACGGCGAGATCAAGGTGTTCGACGCCGGCACCGCGAAGCTGGTCGCGGAAATCAAAGCGGGACACAGCGACACGGTGTTCGGGGTCGCGTTCAGCCCGGACAGCAAGCTGCTCGCCACCGGCGGCGCCGACAAGTTCGTGAAGGTGTTCGAGCTGCCCGCCGAAGCGGGGCAGCCGGCCAAGTTCGTGAAATCGTTCGAGGGCCACACGCACCACGTCATGGGCGTTGGCTGGACCCCGGACGGGAAAAAGCTGGCCTCGTGCGGGGCCGACAACTTCGTGAAGGTGTGGGACTACGAGAAGGGGGAAAAGATCCGCGACATGCAGGGGCACCAGAAGCAGGTAACGGCCCTCGCGTTCGTGGGCAAAACGTCCCAGTTCGTGACCGGCAGCGGGGACGCGAGCGTCCGCATGTGGAACGCGGACAACGGCGGCAACGTGCGGTCGTTCCCGGGCGCCAGCGACTTCGTGTACGCGGTCAGCGCGAGCCCCGATGGCGAGGTGGTCGTGAGCGGGTGCGAGGACGGCACCGTTCGCGTGTACAACGGCAAGAACGGTACGCTGCTGAAAGCCGCCCTGCCGCCCGACGCGGACCCGAAGAGCGGCGAGAAGAAGTAGTACCCGACGGTGGTGCCGTCGGACCATCTCAATGCGATCGCCACTCCATCGCAGCCACACCGAACGGTAGTCAATCCGGAGCAGAGGCGGTCTCTCCCCCGGACCGCGTGGCGAGAGCCGACAGAATCGAGTCGGCCTCGTACCGGACGAACTTCACGGACCCGTCGCAGAACGCAAAGTGTGCCCCGCCCGAGTGCCGGCTCCAGAAGTGGTAGGCGTGGCAAACGCTCGTCAGGTCGCCATCCGTGAACGAATACGGGCCGGGATCGCAGGACCGGTACGCCGCTCCGAGTGAGCTCCCTTCAGGTTCGCCACGCAACGCCTGCACGGGGAGGAAGGCCTCACTCGCGGTGTGCGCGTAACCCATGTACCACCAACCGCACAAGTAGTCCGGCGTTGGCGGGCGCTCGCCGAAGAGCAGCGTGTTGGTCGTGCCATCGGTCACGTCGGTGATGCGCGTACTCGACCCGCTGTAAATCACCCCCGACGGGCTTTTCTCGTCGCCGACACCGGAGACCCCGAGGTAGCCGGTGAGGGCCACGACAACGCCGCTCGGTGTGCGGTGGAGCCACGCTTGCCGATCGTCCGCCGGGCACTGGTAGGCTTTCACCAGCGTCCGCAGCCCGACGTGCGGCGGGGCGAGGTGGGTGATGGGCATGCTCGCACAGTCGGCTTGCGCTTGCCGGTACACCGCGTCCTGCTCGAGGTAGGGGAGCAGCGCGACGTGCGCGTTCAGGAAGTACAACGGGTCGGGGGGCGGGATGTCACCGGGGGGCAACGCGCCACGGGCCGATTCGTAGTTGTGGCAGGCGATGGCGATCTGCTTGAGGTTGTTGGCACATTGTATCCGGGCCGCCGCACCGCGCACCTTCTGCACCGCCGGTAGCAGAAGCCCGATGAGGACGGCGATGATGGCGATCACCACCAGGATCTCGATCAGCGTGAATGCGGAACGTTTGCGCATGGCCCCCCCCTTACGTTTGCGACCGTTTGCGACGAACCCACCACGTCAGAAGGACGGAAAGAGCGATGCAGGACACGCCGATTCCGCCCCACAAGCGCCAGTTGAACGGGGGGCGGTCTTCGTAAACGTCGAGAACCGGCGGCGGAGGCAAGTAATGCTCCAGCCGAAACTCGTCCGGGGAGGCGCCTTGTGCGGGGTACGTGTACCGAACCTTGGTCGTGTTGTCGCCAGAGTCAGCGGGAGTTGAGGAGAGCACCTGACTTGCTTCCGTCACAACGGGTCGCCCGTTCCGCGAGGTGAACTTCCGAGTCATCACACCACGTAGGGGACGCGACTTCTCACCTGGCTTCACAGGCAACTCATACTCAAATCGGGTAAGCAGGTACTGATTGCCGGTTGAGAACGTCAACATCCCCCGGTCAATCACGACATCACTTTGATCGGGGAGGGCACGAGAGTAGTGAAGTGTTACCAAATCAGTCCCGTCGCGAGTAAGCGACCCTGCCTTAAAGCCCGGACGGTTGAGGACATCAAGAACAGTACTCGATTGAACGGCAGCGGTGAGAGGGCGGTGCAACAGGTGCCTCTTGCCGACAGCTTCGCGAAAAGATTCTTCCATCTTGTTCCCGGGCTGTTTGTTCCCGAACTGGAAAAGGAGCGCGTACTGCCCAGATGTTGCTGTCTTTTCAACACCGAATGCCTCAGTTGGATTTAGGCAGAGTCGGCGGTTCTCCCAGGCCACGAGGGTAGAGTTGTCATGATGAAAAGTGACAAATGTGCCCTTTTCGGTCTTACCTCGGATAGTAAAATCACGTTCGGCTTGAACCGCCGGAATCTCCAACTCCCAGTTGCGTAGTTCCGCTTGCCCCTCCCGAATACGAACAAGCAGATCTTCGACTTCTCCAGCGGTGGCACCCTGAGCACAACCGAATACGAGGGCAAGTAAAAACCAGTATCGTTTCATGCCGCTGCTCGACTCGAATGAGTGGTGAACTTGTTGGTTGATACAGCGGAGCTGTCAACGGCCGCGGTCGAACGCGGCCACCGCCGTTGGTTACCGGTCATAGCTTTAGCCGCCGTGCGATTATCATCCGTTACCAAGTGACATACCCTATCGCATCGCACAAATCAACGATTTTCTCGAATCTAAAAATGCTCACATGTAATAGCAAACCGTTGCAGCACCGTGCTTGAGGACGTGTTCGGCCCGGGCGGCACGCGGTCCGGGCCGAACATGGAGATTGTGACCGATAGCCAAGGTGCAGAAACGAGACGACGGCGGGACAGCACCAGTTCAAGCTTCCCGGCCGCGCAGCAACCGGAAGCGGAACCAACAAAAGACGGGAAGGGCCATTCTGGCCGAGGACGAGCCGAGCGAGGCTCACGCGCCCGTGTCGGTCACCACCGCCAGAATCGCCCGCTCCCGCGTCGCGAGCCAGTGCCCCTCCCACGACAACACGACCCGGTAGACAAGTGCCGTAACGGCCAGAACGAAGAGCGACAGTAGCAGCGACACCGGGTACCCGCGGATGTCGGCCAGTTCGGCCAGCAGCACTTCCACCACAAGGGGTATCAGTACCGGCGCCAGAAGCAGCGGCAGCACCGACATCAGCACCAGTTGGAGCAGAACCGGCCCGAACTTGACCCGCGCCGGCTGGAGCGTCCCCGCCGCCATCGGAAACGGGGCCAGGATGGATTGCGCGTTCGCCAGGAGACAAAACAGAAGGTACGCGGTGACCAACTGGGCGAAGACCGCCGGGTAATGGTCCGCCCGCATCGGGTACACGGCCCCGACGATCGCCACCATCGTCCCGCTCAGTCCCAACCCGATCGGAGCGACGGCCAGGTTCTTGCCCAACAGGATCTCGCGCCGCGGAGCGGGGGACAGCACATACGCCCGGAACCCGGCGCGGTCGTAACCGAACTGGTTCCCCACGAGTTGCACCCCGCACAGCACCAGCACCATCACCCCGCCGCCGAGGACCAGCAGCGGGCGGTACTCGCTCGGCACCACCACGCGCGAACTCATCGCGCCGCCGAGCGACACACACAACAGGATCAGCGGCGTCAGAATGGCCATCTTCACCTCGGGCGCTCGCAGGAGCCCGCGAAACGCCGCGGTGGCGACCGCCGATGCGTGCTCGGAAACCCACGGTAACCGCCACTCTGTCAGCCGCAACCGGTTCGGGTCGGCGGGCGCCGGCCGCGCCGTTTCCGTTCGCCGCGATCCGGTGAACGCTCCCGTGTAGAGCCGGAGCGTCGTCCGGTACGCGCGCCGCAAGCTCACAACCCCGATCAGCCCCAACCCGCCGGTCCCCAGAAGGGCCGGCGCCACATCGCCGTGGCCGAGATCCGCCGCGCCGAGCGCCAGCCAACCCGGCGGGAACACGGTGCAAACGGTCCGAATCACGCCCGCAATGCGGTCCCGCGACTCGCGCGCCTTTTCGTCCCGCTTCTGCTTCTGCTCAACCTCCCACTGCGCCCGTTCGTCCGGGGTCAGGTCGGGCTTGGGCTGAGGCTGGTTCCGCTGATCCGCGGCCCAGGGGCGCGTCACGTTCAGCATGTTCGGCACTTGAGCCAGCATGACGAACCCGGCGGTCAGGGCCATGACGATCGTCCGCCGCCGGCGCGGGTTCACCATCAGCGCCGCGAGCCAGCCCTGAAACTGGTACGTGACCGCTGTCACCGCCAGGACGAACGCGGCCAGCAGCGGCAGCGCCAGCAGCGCGGCCACCGACCCGGCGCACGCCTGACCGAGGATCAGCCCGACCATACCGGGCACGAACACGATCAGGTTGACGCTGAACAGTGAGCTGAGGTAGTTGATCAGGAAGGCTCCGGCCGGGGACACCGGCAGGTGGAGCACCCGGTCGAGCACGACCCCTTCGGCGCGCTGAAGGTCACCCAGAAGGCCGATCACCCAGAAGAACAGGAACACGGCCCCCGCCCCGGCCCACACGACCAACCGCACCGCCGGTGATGCCGAAGGCAGGGCCTGAAACCCGGCAAAAAACCCGGCCACGAACAGACCGAGCGCGGCGCACAGCGCAAGCGCCATGAACACGAAGAAGATGACCAAGTTGATCGGGCCGGCCTTCCGGAACTGGTTCACCCGCAACCGCCAGCGGAGCCACAGGAACGCGCGAAACTGCTCGGTGTTCACTGGGCGACCTCCAGCCAGGCGAGTTTCGGCGCCGCAACCGCGTCCGCCCCAGCCAGTTGAATGAACCGGTTCTCCAGCGTGTCGCCCTGGCGGATCGACTCCAGGGACGCCTGCTCGACCAGCCGGCCGCCCGCAATGATCCCCACGTGCGTGCAGAGCCGCTCCACGATCTCCAGCACGTGCGAGGTCAGGAACACCGTCGAGCCGCGGGCCACGAACCCGGCCAGCAGGTCGCGGATCACCCGGGACGTGATCGCGTCCACCCCCTCGAACGGTTCGTCCAGGAACAGCAGGTCCGGGTTCGGCAGCAGTGCCGCGGCCAGCGCGAGCTTCTTCTTCATCCCGTGCGAGTATTCCAGGGAGAGCTTCGCCCCCTCGTCGGCCAGCCCCAGCAGGTCGAGCAACTCGTCGGCCCGCGCGCGGACCGTGGCCCGGGGCATCAGGTGCATCCGGCCGACGAACGTCAGGTACTCGCGGGCGGTCAGGTTGTCGAACAGGGACAGGTTCTCGGCGATCACCCCGATGTGCCGCCGCGCGTCGAGCGCCTGCGCATGGTCGCTCATGTCCCGGCCGAGCACGCGCACGGTGCCCGCGCTCGGGGCGAGCAAACCGGTGAGCATCTTGATGGTCGTCGATTTGCCGGCGCCGTTCGGTCCGAGGAACCCGTAGAAGGTGCCCCCCTCCACCCGCAGGTCGAGGCCGTCCACGGCACGAAAATCGCCGAAGTCACGGGCCAGTCGATGGGTCTCTATGGCCAGGCTCATGTTTCCCCCGGTTAAACGGCGCGGTACCGCCGAACGGTTCAACAGTGTCTTCGCCAGCGGTCCCAGTTTATCAGCAACGCAGGCGGGGAATCGGTCCGACCGGGCACGGCCTCAGCAAAACGGCGGCGGGAAGCGGCCCTTTCACGGGGCTCACGAGTCGGGCACCATCGGCAATGTGTCCGAATGGCGACGAAATGTAGGCACCGGCGCGCAAGAAACGGCACGGGGACTCGTCGGTATAATGGTTGCAGGCCGCCCGCCTTGTCCGGGGCGGGCGCGCCGCTATCAGTAACTTTACCTCTCCCTCCTGCCGCCCGTGCGTGCCCACCGGAGCTTGTAATGTTCAGCGAGAACGGCGAATACGTCGAAGCACAGTTCCGCCGGTGGCAGCAGGACAAAGACTCGGTCGATCAGACGTGGCAGGCGTTCTTCGCGGGAATGCAGTTCGCCGGCACGCTCCCCGGCGGGGCGGCGCCGGCCGGCGGAAGTGGAAGCGGGGCCGCGAGTTCGGCTGACCTCCGGGTACAAACGGGCGTCACACGGCTCGTGTTCTGGTACCGACAGGCCGGGCACCTTCAGGCCGACGTCGACCCGCTCGCCAGCGACCCGCCCCCCCCCTCGCCGCTCCTCAAACTCGAGAACTTCGGGCTCTCGGAAGCCGACCTCGACCGCACCGTCGACGGCAGCATGTACTTCGGGCTGAACAGCCCGGCCACCCTCCGCGACCTGCTCGCCACTCTCAAAGCCACCTACTGCGGCACCACCGGCTTCGAGTACATGCACATCGACTCGCTCGACGTGCGCTCCTGGATCGCGTCCCGCCTCGAACCGACCTGCAACCGGCCGATGCTCAAGCTGCGGCAGAAGTACCGCATCCTGCTCACCCTGCACCAGGCCGAGCTGTTCGAGAAGTTCCTGCACACCAAGTACGTGGGCCAGAAGCGGTTCTCGCTCGAGGGCGGCGAGACCCTCATCCCGGTGCTCGACGCGATCATCGAGAAGGGGCCGTCGCTCGGGGTGAAAGAGGTGGTCATCGGGATGGCCCACCGCGGCCGCCTGAACGTGCTCGCCAACACGCTGCACAAGCCGTTCAGCGAGATCTTCAACGAGTTCGAGGACAACTACCTCCCGCTCTCGACGCACGACGGCGACGGCGACGTGAAGTACCACCTCGGGTTCTCGGCGGACGTCGAGACGGCCGACGGGGGTAAGGTCCACCTTTCCGTCACCCCCAACCCGAGCCACCTGGAGATCGTGAACCCGGTGGTCGAGGGCCGGGTGCGGGCCAAGCAGCGCAAGCACGGCGACAAGGAGCGCGTCACCGGCGTGCCCGTGCTCATCCACGGCGACGCGGCGTTCGCGGGCCAGGGCGTCATCATGGAGACGTTCAACCTGATGAACCTCGCCGGGTACCGCACCGGCGGCACCATCCACATCGTGGTGAACAACCAGATCGGGTTCACCACCAACCCGCGCGACAGCCGCAGCACGCAGTACTGCACCGACATCGCGAAGTTCATCCAGGCGCCCATCCTGCACGTCAACGCGGAGGACCCGGAGGCGTGCGTCGCCGCCGCGGAGTTCGCGCTGGAGTTCCGCCAGCAGTTCAAGCGCGACGTGGTGATCGACCTCGTGTGCTACCGCCGGTGGGGCCACAACGAGGGCGACAACCCGGGCTACACCCAGCCCCTCCAGGCCAAGGTGATCGCGCAGAAGAAGCCGCTCTCCACCATCTACGCGGCGAAGCTCGCCGGCGCCACCGAGGACCCGAGCGTCACGGAGGCCGTGGTCGCGGACATCGTGCGCGAGTTCGACCAGAAGCTCTCCGAGTCCCTGCGCGACGCCGAGGCCGTCGCCGCGGCGTACCGCAACCAGCTCGAGGCGGCGCACCAGCAGGTCAAGGAGATGGTGAAGAAGGGCGAGACCAAGAAGCGCGGGATGGAGGGCTTCTCCGGGCGCTGGAAGGGGTTCACCAACCGCTACTCGCACGACCCGGTCGCCACCGGCATCGGCGACGCCGTTCTGGACCGCGTCGGCACCGCCCTCGGCACGTTCCCGGACGGGTTCACCGTCCACCCGAACCTGTTGAAGATCCTGCTCACCCGGTCCGAGAACATCAAGAAGCGGGGCAGCGTCGACTGGGGGACGGGCGAGGCGCTTGCGATCGGCTCGCTCGTGCTGGACGGCGTCCCCGTGCGGCTCAGCGGCCAGGACAGCCGCCGCGGGACGTTCACGCAGCGGCACGCGGTCGTGGTCGATTACGAGACCGGGTCCGACTACTACCCGCTCCAGAACCTCGACCCGAAGCAGGCGCCGTTCGACGTGATCGACAGCTCGCTGTCGGAGGCCGCGGTGATGGGGTTCGAGTTCGGGTACTCGCTGGACGACCCCGAATCGCTGGTGATGTGGGAGGCGCAGTTCGGCGACTTCGCCAACGGCGCGCAGGTCATCATCGACCAGTTCCTCACGTCCTGCGAGTCGAAGTGGAACCGGTCGAGCGGCCTAGTGCTGCTGCTCCCCCACGCCTACGAGGGCCAGGGGCCGGAGCACTCCTCCGCGCGGCTGGAGCGGTTCCTCCAGATGTGCGCCGAGGACAACATCCAAGTTGTGTACCCGACCACCCCGGCGCAGTACTTCCACCTGCTCCGGCGGCAGGTGAAGCGGGGCTTCCGCAAGCCGCTCGTGGTGATGACGCCCAAGAGCCTCCTGCGCCTGCCCGCGGCCGTGTCGCCGGTGAGCGAGTTCGCCGACGGCACCCACTTCCGCGAGGTGCTGGATGACGACCGGAGGGGGTCGCAGGGGGAACCCGCGGGGGGTTCCCCCTCACAAGACCGGAGGGGGTCGCAGGGGGAACCCGCGGGGGGTTCCCCCTCACAAGACCGGAGGGGGTCGCAGGGGGAACCCGCGGGGGGTTCCCCCTCGCACAAAGACAGCGCGGACCTCGTGACCCGCGTCCTGGTGTGCTCGGGCAAGGTCTACTACGACCTCGTGAAGAAGCGCGACGAGCTAAAAACGCAGGCGGTTGCGATCCTGCGGCTGGAGCAACTGTACCCGTGGCCGGAGGCCCAGCTCTCCGCGGCGCTGAGCAAATACCGCCGCGCCCGCGAGTTCCTCTGGGTGCAGGAAGAGTCCCAGAATATGGGGGGCTGGTCGTTCGTGGAGCCGCGGCTGCGGGCCATGAGCTTCCCGTTCGAGTACATCGGCCGCGACGCCAGCGCCAGCCCCGCCACCGGCTCGCACCACGTTCACGAGCTGGAGCAGAAGTTGCTCGTGGACGCGGCGTTCGCGCCGACGCCGTCGGGGCCGATCGGGCCGGGCTGGGTCGGGTGGAAGACCGCCGCGACCACGATCAACGGCGCGCACGCGAACGGGCACACCGGCGCCGCCGAAGACAAGACCGCGATAACCGGCGTGAAAGCCGGCGCGCCGGGGGCCTGAATAAATTGGTAGCGGGTGAGCGTGCGCCGCGCCCACGGATGCGTCCGTGGGCGTCTTCATACAGGGGTCGCGAATGGCAATCGAGCAGGTGGTGATGCCGAAGGGCGGCGAGTCGATCTCCGAGGGCACGCTGAACCGCTGGTTCAAGCCGGACGGGGCGTTCGTGAAGGCCGACGAGCCGCTCTTCGAGATGGGCACCGACAAGGCCTCTCAGGAAGTGGTCGCCCCGGTCGCCGGGGTCGTCAAGCACCTCGTCAAAGAAGGTGAGACGCTCCCGGTCGGCGCCGCCGTCGCCCAGATCGACACCGACGCGAAGGCGCCCGCCGCCGGCGCGGCTCCCGCGCCGGCGAAACCGCAAGCGGCCGCAGCGGCGCCCGCGCCCAAAGACGGGGCAATCCCTTCGCCGGCGGCGGCGCGCGTGCTGGCCGAGGCGGGTGTGAGTGCCGCAGACGTGAAAGGTACCGGGCCGAACGGGCGCATCCTGAAAGAGGACGCCGTCGCGGCCACGACCGCCAAGGCGCCCGACGCGAACGGCCGCCCCCCGGCGGAAGCGAAGCCGGCCCCGGCCGCCCCCAGCGCGCCCCCGCGGGCGCCGGGCGAGCGAGTCACCCGGGAGCCGATGTCGAAGATCCGCAAGACCATCGCCAACCGGCTGCTCGACAGTCAGAACACCACGGCCACGTTGACCACGTTCAACGAGGCCGACATGACCGCGATTCAGGACCTCCGCGCGAAGTACAACGACAAGTTCGAGAAGAAGTTCGGGGTGAAGCTCGGGTTCATGTCGGTGTTCGCCAAGGCGGCGGTGGAAGCGCTGAAGTCGTTCCCGCTCGTGAACGCCCGCATCGACGGGGACCAGATCGTTCACCAGCACTTCTACGACATCGGCGTCGCGGTCAGCACCGAGAAGGGGCTGATGGTCCCGGTGATCCGCGACGTGGACAAGCTCGGGTTCGCCGACATCGAGAAGTCGATCGCGGCCGTGGCGAAGAAGGCCCGGGACGGCAAAATCACCTACGCCGACCTCGAAGGCGGCACGTTCACCATCACGAACGGCGGCATCTTCGGGTCGATGATGAGCACGCCGATCCTGAACCCGCCGCAGGTGGCGATTCTGGGCATGCACAGCATCCAGAAGCGGGCCGTCGTGGTGAACGATCAGGTCGTGGTCCGGCCGATGATGTACCTGGCGCTCAGCTACGACCACCGGCTGATCGACGGCCGCGAAGCGGTGCAGTTCCTCGTGCGCATCAAGGACTGCGTGGAGAACCCGGAACGCATCCTGTTTGAAGTTTGAAATCCGGATTAGCCACAAAAAAGCACAAAGGGCACAAAAGTAAGCGAAGAGAGGAACGATCCTCTCTCTGTCTTGGTTTCCTTTTGTGCCCTTTGTGCTTTTTTGTGGCCATCAATCTTTTTGTTGGGGCATTCGATGGCGGACAGCTACGACCTCGTGGTGATCGGCGGCGGGCCCGGCGGGTACATGGCGGCCATTCGGGCGGCCCAGCTCGGGCTCAAGACCGCGTGCGTCGAGAAGCGCCCGAACAAGGCGCTCGGCGGCACGTGCCTCAACGTCGGCTGCATCCCGTCGAAGGCGCTGCTCGATTCGTCGGAAGCCTACGAACACACGCTGCACAAGCTCGCGCGGCACGGGGTGAAGGTCGGCAGCGTCGCGCTCGACCTCGACACCATGCTCAAGCGCAAGGACAAGGTCGTCGGCGACCTCACCGGCGGGGTCACGTTCCTGTTCAAGAAGTACGGCGTCACACCCGTTTATGGTTCGGGTAAGCTTCTTAAGGGCAATAAGGTTGAAGTGACCGCCGCGGACGGCGCGAAGAGCACGCTCGAAGCGAAGAACGTGCTGCTCGCGACCGGCAGCGAAAGCATCGAACTCCCGTTCCTGAAGTTCGACGGGAAGTACGTCGTCGGCAGCACCGAGGCGCTGAACTTCAACCCTGTGCCCAAGCACCTCATCATCGTCGGCGGCGGGTACATCGGGCTGGAGCTCGGGTCGGTCTGGAAAAGGCTCGGGGCGAAGGTCACGGTCATCGAGTTCCTGCCGCGCATCCTCACGATCAGTGACGGCGAGGTCGCGAATGAGGTCCACAAGCTGCTCGTGAAGCAGGGGTTCGAGTTCCACCTCGAAACGAAGGTGACCGGCGCCAAAGTGGAAGGCGACTCCGTTACCGTGACCGCGCAGGGCAAGGACGGCAAGGAGATCAAGGTCACCGGCGACCGGGTGCTCGTGTCGGTCGGGCGTCGGCCGTACACCGCGGGTCTCGGCCTGGACGAGGCCGGCGTGAAGTACGACCCCAAGAGCGGCCGCGTCGAGATCGACGCGCACTACCGCACCAATGTCCCCGGGGTGTACGCGATCGGCGACCTCGTCACCGGCCCGATGCTCGCCCACAAGGCGAGCGAAGAGGGGGTGGTGTTCGCCGAGACGCTCGCCGGGATGAAGCCGCACGTCAACTATGACGCGATCCCGAGCGTCATCTACATCTGGCCGGAAGTGGCCAGCGTGGGCCTCACCGAAGAGCAGTTGAAGGAAAAGGGCGTCGAGTACCGGGTGGGCAAGTTCAAGTTCGCCGCGACCGGGCGGGCGCAGGCGATGGACGAGCGCGACGGCTTCGTAAAGGTGCTCGCCGACGCGAAGACCGACCGCGTGCTCGGCGTTCACATCCTCGGCCCGCGGGCGTCCGACCTGATCGCCGAGTGCGTGACGATCATGGAGTACAAGGGCAGCGCGGAGGACATCGCCCGCTGCACGCACGCGCACCCGACCCTGAGCGAGGCCGTTGGAGAGGCGGCCCGGATGGCGTGGGCCGGTAAGCCGCTGAACTCGTGAGGCCGCGGCGATGACGGAAGAGGAGTGGTTGTCGGCACAAAACCCACTTAACCTCCTCATGTACGCACGTCGGAACGGTCCGACGCTGCGAACCAAAATGGGCCAGCGGAAATTCCGGCTGTTCGCGGTTGGTTGTGTGCGCAGGATTTGGCCGTCAATCGGTCAAATCGCCCAACAGCGAGCAGTCGAAATTGCAGAGCAGTTTGCCGACGGTATTGGAACGACAGATGATTTTTTGTGGAACGCCTGGGTGATGGCCGGACAGTCACTCGCCAAATCGGACCCAAAGCCGCTGCACGACATCCTGTTCGGTGTTTGCAGCGGCAAGGTGTGGGAAGCAGTAAAAGTCTGGCGGTTAACGTCCTCGGCACCGCTCAACTCCGCGCGGGGCAACAAGCCAACAGAAGAGAAACGGCAACTCGCGGCGCTCACACGTTGTGTTTTCGGCAACCCGTTCCGGCCGCCAGCGTTTGGCCTCGCGTGGCGCACCCCAACCGTTCTCGCATTAGCGAAGGGCATTTACGCCGACCGCGCGTTCGATCGGTTGCCGATCCTCGCGGACGCCCTCCAGGACGCGGGTTGTGATAACGACGACATCCTGAACCACTGCCGCGCCGACACGGTTCACGCTCGCGGGTGCTGGGTCGTGGATTTGGTGTTGGGGAAACGTAGAGGCGAACGGCGCGTGTGGCGAAGAACCCACCCCAACCCCTCCCTGCAGGGAGGGGAGTTCTGCAAAACACGCCCAACGTGTCAGATCCGCAGATCATTTCTCAAGGAGTTTGCTCCCCTCCCTGCAGGGAGGGGTTGGGGGTGGGTTCTCCGCGATTCGATTCCCTCTCCCTATTCGAGAAAGGAACAGGGGAGGGATACGAATGCGCCCGGCCGAGATCTTTCGCTTCTGCCCGCGGTGCGGCCACCCCCGTCCGGACGCCAACGTCGGGCGCACTCCGCTCCAGTGCCCGGGGTGCGGGTTCACGTTCTTCTTCAACCCCACTGTCGCGGGCGCGGCGTTCATCTTCCGGCCAGATGGCCAGATTTTGCTCATCCGCCGTGAGAAAGATCCCGCCGCCGGGAAGTTCGGCGTGCCCGGCGGGTTCCTCGATTTCGGCGAGTCCGCCGAAGAGGGCACCCGGCGTGAGGTCCGCGAGGAAGTGGGGCTCGAACTGCACAACCTGCGGTTCGTCACCTCGTTCCCCAACCTCTACCCCTATCGTGAGGTGCTCTACCCGGTCGTGGACCTGTACTTTGCGGCGGAAGCGATCGATCCCGACCGCGCCGCCGCCCTGGACGCGGTCCGCAGCATCGAATGGCGCCGCCTGGGTGACGTACCGGACGAGGAAATGGCCTTCGATTCCCTTCGCGTCGCGCTTCGCACGCTGCGGGCCGCAAATCCCGATCTGCGGTAGCCGCTGGTTTCTACCGCCGCGATGAGTTAGGATGATCCTGCGCTGCCATTTCTCGCTCACGTATTGTTGTCGACGCCGTGCTGATTCGCCGCGGGAGTGCCGAATGTCCGTGTCGTACACGTGTACCAACCCCGCGTGCGGGGTCGTGCTGAAAACTTCCAGCCGGATCGCGATCGGCAAGTCCGTGAACTGCCCCAAGTGCGGCCAAGCGTTCGTCCCGGAACCCGGCGGCGCGGCCGCCGGCACGCTCAAGCTCGTGGACGAGCCGAAGAAGCCCGAGCCGCCGAAGCCCAAACCGTTCGTTGACGACGACGAGGACGCCGAGTCGGTCAAAAAGGGGTACGGCGTCATCGCCGAGACCGAGGCGGAAAAGGAGCAGGCCGAGCGGAACAAGCCGTCGTTCAACGAGATCCAGGACAAGCACAAGAAGAGCGCCCGCGGCCCGGCCATGTCGCTGCTGGTCATGCCCAGCAACCTGCTCACGCTCGCGGGGTTGGCCACCGGCATCATCGGGCTGTTCATCCTCG
This sequence comes from Gemmata algarum, assembly GCF_034097035.1. Classification (NCBI taxonomy): domain Bacteria; kingdom Pseudomonadati; phylum Planctomycetota; class Planctomycetia; order Gemmatales; family Gemmataceae; genus Gemmata; species Gemmata algarum. The sequence continues at coordinate 9,371 of NZ_JAXBLV010000214.1, read as the reverse complement.
TTGCGGGCGCCTTCCCGCTCATTTTCAATGACGCCCCGCCGGGCGAAGAGGAAACCGAAGAGGCCATCATCCAGATGACCATCGGGGTCACCGCCTTCTTCTGGGGGGCGATGCTGTGCTTCTGCGCCAGCCAGATGCAGGAGCTGGCGTCGTACCCGTGGGCCATGGTCGGGGCGGTCATGGGCATCGTCCCGTTCCTGGTCGGCATCTACGGCATCGTGATGCTCCAGAACCCCGAAGTGAAAGCCGGCTTCGAAGAAGTCGAAGGGTCCACCGACGAGGAAGAAGCGGACGGCAAGAAAGACGATGATGACGACGAGGACGACGACGAGGACGATGAGGACGACCGAAAGAAGAAACGCGGCGGGCAAAAGCTCACAAAGGGCGACAAGAGGATGCGTTCGTGAGCGGGGCCGAGAACAGCGATCCGCAGGGGCACGGGCGAATGGTCGCGGCAAGTGACACCGACACGGACCTCCTCCGCCGGTTCCAGGCGGGCGACTCGGGGGCGTTAGAAGCCCTGTTCGCCCGCTACGAGGAACCGGTGTTCCGCTTCCTGCTCGGCGTGCTCAAGGACCACCACGCGGCGGAGGACGCGCTCCAGGAAACGTTCGTCCAGGCCCTCCGGAACCTGGACGCGGTCGCGGCCGACACGTTCCGCGGGTGGCTGTTCACGATCGCTTACCGGCAGGCCATGCTGCTCAAGCGCAAGGCCAAGCGTGTCCCGACGCAGGCCGACCCGCTGGTCCTGCTCGGGCTGGTCGGCGACGGCCCGGCCGACCAGCGGGCCGACACCGCGGACGACGCCCGCCGGGTCCGCGAATTGCTCACGCTGTTGCCCGGCCCCCAGCGCGAGGTGATTCTGGCGCGGGTCATCGACGGCAAGACGTTCCGCGAGGTGGCGGCCGCTCTGGGCTGCCCGCTCAACACCGCACTGGCCCGGATGCACGACGGGCTGAAAAAGCTTCGGCAGCTTTGGGAGGCCCGATATGCCTGATCCGGCGCTCCAGTCCACCGCCCTCCGGTACGCGGCCGGCGACCTCGGGCCGGCCGAAGTGGCCACGTTCGAGGAGCGGCTCGCGTTCGATCAGGACGCCCGCGACGCGGTGGCCGAGGCCGTCCGGCTGTCGGCCGCGGCCCTGGGGCAGTCCGCCCCGAAGCCCGGCGCGGCGTTCCGCGCCGGCCTCCGCGAGCGGCTGACGTGGACCCCGTCGCGAGGGCTGACGTGGGCGACCGGCGGTGCGGCAGTAGCCGCGGTCTGCGCGCTGATCGGGCTCGCGCTCGCCGATCACGCCGAACCGCCGTCGTCTGCGGGACACACCCCGACGGCGTCTCACTTGGCACCGCCCGAAGCCGGAACCGAGCCGGACGCACCCGCGGGCACCCAGGAGGCGACCGCTATGGTCGCGGCCGAGTCACCGGGCGCGGCGTGCGGGGACGACCGAAGCGTGGCCGAAATTTGGGCCGAGCTGAGCAGCCATGAGCACGTCGAAAAGGCCCGCGACGACGAAGCCCGCTGGCGGCAAAAGGTTCAGCACTTGGCCCACCCGTCCCCTTTCTCGTCCGCGCACAAGACCGACGCTCCGTAAGGACGACCGGTCAGAAGTCGTCAGGTCAGCAACTCAGGAGACGTTGTCCCTCCTGAATTTGTGGCGTTACGACTTTCGGCGAGCGAACTTGTGACCGGAAGTCCTTAGCCTCACACTCCCGTCCGCCCGCTGCCGAACTCGCAAGGGACTCGCTCATGTCCGGAACGGTGTTCGTCCGAGCCGTCGGGCTCGTTCTCGGCGTGTGGGCGGCGTGCGCCGCGCGCGCCGGCGAGCCGCTCCCGCGCTTCACGGAAGAGCGCGAGGCCGCCGCCCTGCACTTCGTACGCAAGCACTGCCCGGACCTGACCCCGCTGCTCGAAGAGCTCAAACGAACGGCCCGCCCCGCTTACGAGCTTCAGATCCGTGAAACGTTCCACGTCTCGGAACTGCTCGCGGAAATCCAGGACGACGACCCGAAGCGGCACGAACTCGAGTTGAAGTTGTGGACCGCGGAGAACAAGGCACTGGTGCTCGTGGCCCGGCACACGACGGCGAAAGAAGACGAGCGCAAAGCGGTCGAGGAGCAGCTCCACGCCCTGGCGAAGGAACTGGTCGCCCTGGAGGTGCGATCGCTCGAGCACCGGGTAGAGATCTTGCAGTCCGAACTGACGCTCGCGAAAAGCGATCTGGCCAAGTTCCGCGACAACCTCGATGGCAACGCAAAGCAGCGGTACGAAGCGCTCCTGGAGCGAACGAAGAAGAAGAAGCCGTAGCCCCGGCCGCCATTCAAAAATCAACAAAACACATCAGCAACGGGTTCGATTTCGCGCCCGGACCCTTGACTCAGAACATGCGCGCGGCAACGATCGCATGTGTTTGAAATCTGACGCCGCGTGACCACCGAATCGCTCGCTCGGGAGTCTCCGGATGTGCCCTCTCCCACCCGGCGCCGCCGCGCGCTGTTATCCGGCACCGACACACAGTCGCCACGTGCTTTCCCCGCCCGGCCGCGTGCCCGTCGCCGGCTCGCGCACAGATTTTTACAATTCGCGGCGGGTGCGGGGCCGCCACTCACTTTCCCTTGATGAGATGCCGCGATGCCGGTCGGCTCATTCGACCGCGGCGCTCCGCTCGCGTCTGACGTGTGAGGTCCACTCAAGCGTTATCACCCCACGGAACCGTCCGCCGTGCCCACCGATCCAGTTGCCGCCCCGGCTGTCGGCCCCTCCGAGCCCATTAACGTCTCACCTCGCCGCCCGGACCGAGTCGGCACTCGTGTGCATCAACGAGAACCAAATCGTCCGCGTGTGGAACACGGCAGCGGTTCACCTCTTCGGCTCCGCGCCTGAAGAAGCGGTCTGGCCACCGCGGAAATCCCGGTGCGCACATTGAACACGACCGATTGCCCGGCGAGAAACTGCCCGCGTAGGAGCCGACCGATGATGACCGCGATCGCTGCCGTCAACATCCTGATCGTGGAAGACGATGTCGGGATCGCCGAACTGGAGCGCGACCGGCTCGAAGAAACCGGGTACGACGTGCAGGTGGCCGGCAGCGCCGAGGAAGCCCTCGAAGCGGTCGGCCGCGGCGGGGTGGACCTGGTGCTGCTCGACTACCGGCTCCCCGGGGGCATGAACGGCCTCGAGTTCTACGCCCGCGCGAAGGCCGCCGGGCACGATCTGCCGGTGATCCTGGTCACTGGGTTCGGCAACGAGGCGACCATCATTCAGGCGCTGCGGGTCGGGGTCCGGGACTTCGTCACCAAATCGCTGGAGTACCTCGATTACCTGCCGGAGGCGGTGGGCCGGGTGCTGCGCCAGGTCGGCACCGAGCGCCGGCTGGCCGAGTCCGAGGCCCGGCTGGCCGGGATCATCGAGTCGGCCAAGGACGCGGTGATCGTGGTCGAGGCGGACCGGACGGTGAGCCTGTTCAACCCGGCCGCCGAGCGCATGTTCCGGTGCCGTGCCGCGGACGCCGTCGGGCGCCCGTTCACCGACTTCATCCCGGACGAGGGGGCGGGGGCGGGGTCCCCGGAGACGTCGCTCAGCCACCGGCTGAAAACCGGCACCCGTGGGGTGCGCGACGACGGCGAGCGGTTCCCGCTGGAAGCCACGGTCTCTCCCGCGCGGGCGGCGGGCCGCCGGTTTTACACGGTGGTGGTGCGCGACATCACCGACCGCAAGAGGGCCGAAGAGGCGCTGCGCGCCGAGCGGGACCGGTTCGCGCGGGTGGCCGCGGTGGCTCCGGGGGCGATTTACTCGCTCCGGATGCCGCCGCGCGGCCCGTGGTGCCTGCCGTACGCCAGTCCCGGGTTGGAGCAGATCTACGGGGTGCGCCCCGAAGCGGCGGCCGGTAACATCGCCCCGCTCCTGGCCCGGGTCCACCCGGAGGACCTCGTGCGGGTGCTGACGACCAACTCGGCCGCCGCGCAGGCGATGTCGGTGTGGCACTGCGAGTACCGGGTCCGGCACCCGGACCGGGGTGACATCTGGGTCGAGGGCCGGGCCGCCCCGAGCCCCGAGCCGGACGGGGGCATCCTGTGGCACGGGGTGCTGACCGACGTGACCGAACGCAAGCAGGCGGAGGCGGCGGCGGCGCGGGCCCAGGAGCGGCTGCGGTACGCGGTCGCGTCCAGCCCGGCGGTGCTGTTCACGCTGGGGTTCAGCGCCGGCGGGCTGCAAGGCGTCGAGTGGATCAGTGACAACCTTCGCGACCTGTTCGGGTACGACCCGACCGAGGCGTTCGCGCCCGACTGGTGGACGGGCAACGTACACCCGGACGACCGCGACGTGGCGGCGGGCGCGGCGGCGGCGCTGCTCGCGAACGGCCGGGCCGCCCGCGAGTACCGGTTCCGGCACCGGGACGGCCGGTACCGCTGGGTCCGGGACGAGCTGCGGCTGGTGCGGGACGGGGCCGGGCGGCCGTCAAAGGCGGTCGGGTCGTGGTCCGACGTGACCGAGCGCCGGCGGCTCGAGGAACAGTTCCAGCAGTCCCAAAAAATGGAGGCGTTCGGGCAACTGGCGGGCGGGGTGGCGCACGACTTCAACAACCTCCTCACCGTCATCAACGGGTTCGCCGAGCTGCTCGGTGCCACGATCCCAGAAGGCTCCGCGGACCGGGAACTGCTCGACGCGATCCGGGAGGCCGGTGAGCGGGCCGCGGGGCTGACCCGGCAGTTGCTGGCGTCCAGCCGGCGGGCTGTGCTCGAGCCCAAGGTGCTGGACCCGAACGCGGTGGTGGCGGAAACGGGAAAGCTGCTCCGACGCCTGATCGGCGAAGACGTCGTGTTGGCCACCGCCTTACACCCACACGTGAGCCGGGTCCGGGTGGACCCGGGCCAGTTCGGCCAGGTGCTGATCAATCTGGCCGTTAACGCCCGGGACGCAATGCCGCGCGGGGGGATGCTGACCATCGAGACCCAGGGCACCGAGCTCGACGCAGAGTACGCGCGACTGCACCCGGACGTGCGACCGGGCGCGTACGTGCTGATCGCGGTCACGGACACCGGGGTTGGCATGTCGGCGGAGGTGAAGGCCCGCATCTTCGAGCCGTTTTTCACCACCAAGGGCGTGGGTCAGGGCACCGGGCTCGGGCTGGCGACGGTGTACGGCGTCGTTCAGCAATCGGGCGGGCACATCGACGTGTACAGCGAGCCCGGGGTCGGAACGTCGTTCAAGATCTACCTGCCGGCCGTTGACGGGCCGACGACCGACGTAGCGGACGACGCGAGTGCGGAGTGCGGGGGCACGGAAACGGTGCTCGTGGTCGAGGACCAAGAAGACGTGCGGAGGTTCGCCCGCCTCGTCCTCCAGGAGCGCGGGTATACGGTGCTTGCGGCGGCAAACGCAGACGACGCGTTGCGCCAGGTCGCACGCGCGGTGCGTCTCGACGTCATGGTAACCGATGTGGTGATGCCGGGAATGAGCGGTCCCGCGCTGGCGGACGTGCTGCGCGACCGGCACCCAGATCTCAAGGTGCTGTTCGTAAGCGGGTACACCGACGACGCCGTGGTCCGGCACGGGTTCGTCGAGGCGGCGGACGCGTTTCTCCAGAAGCCGTTCACTCCGCTCGCGCTGGCGCGAAAGGTTCGCGCCGTTCTCGACGTGCCCGGGTAGCGGTTTCGTTTACCCGGCCCGTTTTTGGGTGCCCACCGTGAGGCGCCCAAAACGGACAGCCACGAGCCACCGAATTGGCCGCCACGGGTGGCACGTTCGGAACCCGCCTTACCCCACCTACTCCACTTCCGGCCGGCTGCTCACGCCCCCACTTCCGTGCGTTCCCGCATCACATTCAGCTTCGCGCCGGCGGCCTCCTCACGTCGGGAATTCTCGTGAAATGGTACGGTTTTCGGGCCAACAGCCGTTGACCGGAGCGGCAGGCACGTTATCGTCCCGCGACTTTCCGCCACACAAGGGCGAGAGGGACCGCACACAGGGGATCGACCCGCCGGTTTGCCGCGGGTCAGGTCGGAGCAGGTTGGGGAGCCTGCACCGGCTGGTCGTTCACGCAGTCCGTCGAAGGGGGGAGCTGGGTTATGCGCATTCGGTACATCGGGGGGGCCGTGCTGGCGGCCGTGGTCGCGGTCGCATGTCCGGAACGGGCCGCCGCCCAAGAATCGTTCCCGACACCCATCAATAGCGGGGACTTTGCCGGCGGAGGGGCGTTCCCGATCCCGACCGGGCGTGCCGGGGACTCCGGGTTCTACACGTCTGCCGAGTTTACCATGCTCCGGCAGTCGAAAGCAATCGGCTCCCAGGACATCGGGTTCCGAGGCCTCTACGACACGATGGGAACCATCACCGGCATTCCCGGTACGTTCCTGGGCAGCGGTACGCCGGCCCTGAACACCAAGTCCGGTGGGGCCGGCACCTACCAGCCCGGGTTCGTCGCCGAGATCGGGTACAAGTTCGACACCGGTACCCGCGTTTACTTGAAGTACTTGCAGTTGTTCGACGCCCAGTACTCGTCCGGGGCGACCCAGTACCCGCTCGGGTTCCGGTCCAACGGGGACCTGACCGACACGTTCCTGTCGTCCCCCGTGTACAACTTCACCACGTTCTTCAACGGGCCGACCCAGGACACGAACTTCGATGTCGGCAACGCCGGGAACAACACCGCCGGCCTGTGGAACGCGGCCGACGTGATGGACACCAAGTTCACCCAGCGGTACCAGCAGGCCGAACTGGGGATGCGGATGCCGATGTTCGCGACCGAGTACAGCAGCGTCTACGGCCTCGGCGGGGCGCGGTTCGCTTGGTTCTTCGAGCGGTTCACTTGGCGCACCGTGGACCTGGACCAGAACGGCAACTCGACCCCGCAGAGCGCCGCGGAGTACTCCAACACGCTCTCGCAGCGGATGTACGGTTTGTTCGTCGGGTGCGGGCACGAGATCTACCTGGGGAGCATGTTCTCGCTCAGCTCCGACCTGACCGCCGCCGCGTACCTCGACGTGGTCAAGGGCCGGGCCAAGTATAAACTGGGCGACGACACCACCCAGTCTAAGTACGGCCGCAACACGTGGTCGCTGGTGCCCAGCCTGACCGCCGACGTGAACCTGTGGATGTACCCGATCGAAGGGGTGCAACTGCGGGTCGGGTACAGCGCGATGACGTTCTTCAACACGCGGTACATGAAGGACCCGGTCGGGTTCAACTTCGGGAACATCGACCCGAACTACGCGACCAAGTACTTCCGGTTGCTGCACGGGTTCAACCTCGGCGTCGGGTTCTTCTTCTAAACCTGTGCCGGGACGACCTCCCCATCCCCAGATGCGGTCGCCGCGTGCCCCGGCTAGGGCACGCGGCGCGCCGCGTTGTGGCGGTGACCCGGGGGACAGGCACCGAGACGAAGGACCGCAGGCCCGGCGGAGCAGGGAGTGGTGCGGGAGCGGCGCCGAACGGCACCAGTTTCCTTCCCTGAAACCCGACCCCGGCCTCTCGATTCCGGTCCCGACCCAGGGCAGATTGCCGCGTTCGCCGGGGCGGGTATAATCCCCCCCTGTCCCGCGGACGCCCACCGGCGCCGCAACTCGCAACGTCTCTGCCCCGAGGAGCCTGTATGGCCGACGGACACGAACAATCCGCCGGGTTCAGTTACCGCACGGCTCTGCCGTGGACCAACATCTTCCGCTGCTTCCAGGTCGCCCTGGACCCGCGCAAGTTGCTCGTCGCCGCACTCGGCATCTTCGTGATGTCGTTCTCCTGGTGGCTGCTGTCGAACATTTTTTACTACAAAGCGCCGATCCCGAACGACCCGGACTACAGCAACACGACGCTGGCCCGCGAGTTCGAGGGCAAGACCAAGGCGAACGAGCAGCAATACACTCAAGATGACTTCACCCGAATCGGCAAAGAACGGTTCGAGCGCGACTACAAGCAGTGGCAGCAGCTCGACGCGCTGGCCGGCCCCGGCGGGCGGCTCCGCACGCTCCCGTGGTACGAGTACCGCGGCCCGAACCCGTTCCTGCTCTTCACCGACCTGCTCGGCGGCAGCGCCGCGGACCGCGAGCACACGTCCCGCGAGTTCGTCAGCGGGTCCGTCCCGGTGCTCGTGGAGCCGCTGGTCAAGCTCCTGCTGCCGGTGGCGAAGCTGCTGTCGCCGGGGGTCAGCCTGCAAACCCGGTTCTACCTGTTCCTGGTGCTGCTGAGCAACGTGGCGGTGTGGGCGTTCTGCGGCGGCGTCATCACCCGGCTCGCGGCGGTGCAGCTCGCGAACAAGGGGCCGATCACGCTAAAACAGGCCGTGCTGTTCGTGGCGAACCGGTACGTGAGCTACCTGGGCGCGCCGCTGGTGCCGCTACTCATCATCGCCGTCGTGGTGCTCGGGCTGATCGGGTACGGGCTGCTGGCCCTGATCCCGTTCATCGGCGACATCGTGCTGCTCGGGTTCGGGCTGCCCGCGGTCATCATCGGCGGGGCCATCATGACGGTGTTCCTCATCGGGCTGGTCGGCTACCCGATGATGTACTGCACGCTGTCCGTCGAGGGCGACCAGAGCGACACGTTCGACGCGCTGAGCCGCTCGCTGAACTACGTCTACCAAGCGCCGTGGCACTACCTGTGGAACTGGCTGGTCGCGGTCGCCTACGGCGCGGCCGTGACGCTGTTCGTGCTGTTCTTCGCGTCCGTGGCGGTGTACGTCGGGAAGTGGGCCGTGGGCCTGACGGCCAGCGCCGTGTGGCAGGACCGCAAACCCGAGTACCTGTTCGTCTACGCGCCCGAGTCGTTCGGGTGGAAGGAACTGCTCACCAAGGACAGCCCGTACGCCGTGCAGGGGCGGTGGGTGCCCCTCGACCAGGACGGCAAGGAAACGGCCGACCCGGCCAAGCGGGTGCGCGAGGTGTACCAGTACGCCCCGGCGAACCCGGAAACGTACACGGCCGCGAAGCAAGAGTTCTGGGCGTACAACCGCTGGGGCGCCGGGATTGTGTGCTTCTGGCTCACGCTCGCGTTCCTGATGATGCTCGGGTTCAGCTACAGCTTCTTCTGGTCGTCCGCCACGATGATCTACTTCCTGATGCGGAAGAAGGTGGACGAGGCGGAACTGGAAGAGGTGTACGAAGACGAGGAACCGGCCCCCTTCGTTGAGGCGCCGAAACCGGCTCCCGCTCCGGCCCCTGCCCCCGCGGACGTTCCGGTTACGCTGGGCGGCCCGCTGAACAAGCCGGCCGCACCTGCGGCGAGCCCGGTGGTGCCCGAAACGTTACCGTACAACCCGCCGGCGGCCGTCAGCCCGCCCCCGGCGCCCAAGATCGAGGAACCGCCCCCGGCGCCCAAGATCGAAGAGCCGAAGAAACCCGCGACCGACCCGACAGGGCCGAGATCTCCAGCAGCCGGCAGACGT
>NZ_JAXBLV010000213.1:0-45347 GCF_034097035.1 Gemmata algarum | reverse complement strand
ACGCCAAGCAACGAGCCGTCGATTGGCAATTCACCGTCGCTAAAGCTCGGGTCAAGCTGAAACGGCTCTACCCGAAAATTTAGCTTGGGCAAAGCACTAGTACAGCTCCAGGAGCAAGAACCCGTAGGCCAAAAGGGGCGGCAGTATCCACTGGTGCCCTTGCTGGGGCTGGCGGACCGCCGTGCCTACGGCGTGGAGCACATCGCGTTAGACGGCAAGACGGTGCGCGAGAGCCGGGACGGGGAGGTGCCGGGGTGCACCTGCTGGCCGCGTACGCCCCGCAGGCGCCGGCGGTGATCGCCCAGATGACGGTCGTGTCCACCACCAACGAGCACAAGGCGGCCCTGCGGTTGCTCGGCGTGTTGCCCCTGGCCGGGGCGGTGGTCACCGCCGACGCCATGCTCACGCACGCCGACGTGTGCCAGGGGATCGTGGAAGGGCATGGGGATTATGTGCGGCGCGGCTACTCGGGCAGTAGCGGTAGCACTGGGGGATCGAGAACGGGCTGCACTACACCCGCGATGTGACGTTCGGTGAGGACCGATGTCGGGTGGGGCGCGGGAACGCACCGCGGGTGCTCGCCAGCCTGCGGAACGTGGCTCTATACCTGTTGCGGAATACCAACCACCCGAGCGTTCCGGCCGCCATCCGCAAAATGGCCGCGTTCCCCGACCGCGCACTCAACCTGTTGGAGAACCCACCTTCAATCTCTGCGTAGCCCTGCTTAGAGGCAGCAGCTTCTTAGCAGAATCGCTCACACCGCGGCCATCACCAGCGCGCCGTTCTGGCCGCCGAACCCGAAGCTGGTGGAGAGCCCGTACCGCACCCGCGCCTCGCGCGCCGTGTTCGGGATGTAGTCCAGGTCGCACCCCGGGTCCGGGTTCTTCAGGTTGATCGTCGGCGGGTACACCTGCGTCTTCAGGCTCATCGCGAGCGCCGCCGCTTCGATGGCGCCGCTCGCGCCGATCGAGTGCCCGATCATCGACTTGATCGACGACAGCTGCACCTCACGCGCGTGGTCCCCGAACACCCGCTTCACGGCCGCCGTTTCCATCAGGTCGTTCAGCTTCGTGCTGGTGCCGTGCGCGTTGATGTACCCGACATCGCGGAAGTCGACTTCCGCTTCCGTCAGCGCGGCCTGGATCGCGCGCGCGCCCCCGCGCCCTTCCGGGTCGGGCTTCGTAACGGAGTATGCGTCGAAGGTGCTGCCCCACCCCTTCACCTCGGCGTAGATCGTGGCGTTGCGGGCCTTCGCCCGCTCGTAGTCTTCGAGCACGAGAACCGCGGCGCCCTCGCTAATCACGAACCCGTCGCGGAGCCGGTCGAACGGCCGCGACCGCTCCTCCGGGGCGCGGCCGTTCGACTTGCTCAGCGTCCCGAGCGAGGTGTACGCCAGCAGCATCAGCGGGTCGATGCGGCTGTCGGCGCCGCCGCACAGCATCACGTCCGCGTCGCCGCGGGCGATCAGCCGGAACCCCTCCCCCACGGCCTGGGTGCCCGCGACGCACGCGGTCACGACCGTGTTGTTCGGCCCCTGGCAGTTGAACGCCATCGAAATGTGCGCCGCCGCCATGTTCGGCAGGTACTTCAGCAGCCACAGCGGGAACAGCGGCGAGTCCGGCCGGTTCGGGTCCGGGAGCTTGGTCGCGTCGAACTCGCCGTCCTCCTGACAGGCCCGCGCCAGCAGCGGCGCGAGCTCGCCCAGGTCCATCGGCACCAGCCCGGTGCCCATCACCACCCCGAGCCGCTCCGGATTGATGGTCGTGAGATCGAGTCCGCTGTCCGCAACGGCCAGACCCGCCGCGCCGATCCCGAACCGCGCCGCCCGTCCCATTACCTTGACGGATTTGCGGAATTTGTCGGGGATGAACGGCTCGGGATCGAAGTCCAATACCTCACCGGCCACCCCGATCGGGTGGTTGGAGGCGTCGAACGAGCGGATCGGCCCGATGCCGCTGTGCCCGTCCACGCAAGCTTGCCAAAACGCGTCTTTACCGACCCCGTTCGGAGCCACGACGCCCAAGCCCGAAATTACCACCCTGCGCATGACGCCACCCCAATCGGCCGCTCCCGCCCCCGTCCGTGAGGAGAAACGACACGTCACGCCACCCCGGGTCAGCTCCGAACACGCACCGCCGATCCCGTCCGCACACCCTAACAGCCCATCTTCGCCATCTTCCATAAACCTAATACCACTGTTCTGTTCCCGCAATCCCCGCGCAGACGCGGAATCAAACTATTCATCTCAGACTGCGCATATTAACTCGCTAAACTCGGCACAATCGGTCCGGCGCGGCGGAGGAACAGGTTCTCTGGGTGAATCAGGTAATGTCGGCGTGCGTTTGTGCGAAGGGCGCGCCGCGGCCCCGCGGTTGCGCGGAATGGCGCCGGAACGTTCTTTGGCGTGCTGCCGTAGGGGCGTTATAATCTGCCTGGGTGGCGCGCCTTTTACGCGCACCAGAAGGAACGACGAACGATGCGCGCATCTCTGCACCGCTGCACGGGGCTCCGGGTCCTCGCCCTCGTCGGGCTGCTGCTGACCGCCCCCGCGGCGGTCGCGCAAGAGGCGGTTCGCGATGCGATGTTCGTGACGGTCCCGACCCCGATCACCAGCGACACGGTCGCCCGCATTGAGAACCAAGTGGCGGCACGGGTGAACGAGAAGAACGAGGAGCGACGGATCTCGACGCTGGTGCTCGACTTCAATCCCGACGGGAAGGCCGCACTCACCCCCAACTTTGGCCCGTGTGCCGACCTGGCCAAATTCCTCAGCACCCCGCGGCTGGCCGGCGTGCGGACCGTGGCGTTCGTCCGCGGAACCGTTAGCGGGCACACCGTACTCCCGGTCATCACTTGCAAAGAGGTGCTGATGGCGAAGGGCGCGGCCATCGGACCGGTGGCCTTAGAAGGGGTGCCGCCGCTCGACGCGTCCGAACAGATCGCGTACAAGACCCGGTTCAACCGCGACGACCGCTGGCCGGTGGTGCAGAAGATGTTCGACCCGAAGGTGTCGCTGGTACGCGGCAAGGACGCGAAGACCGGCGCCACCCGCTACGCCGACCGCAACGACGAAGCGTCACTCAAACAGGTGGTCGGAGTCGAGCAAATAACGAAGGTTCAGGACGGCCAACTGGCGACCTACCCGACCGACGCCGCGAAATCGGTCGGGCTGGCCGACGGCACCGCGGAGTCGCGCGCGGAGGTCGCCGAGCTGTACAACCTGCCGCCCGCGGTCATCAACGGCGACCCGCTCGGCGGGCGCGTCCCTGATCCGTACCAGTGGACCCTGATGGGCGATGTGGACGGCGCGATGCGGGAGTCGGTCAACCGCGTCGTCCGCGATGTCCGCAAGAAGAAGGGCAACTTCCTGGTGCTGGTGCTGCGGTGCGGCGGCACCGACCTTGATGTCGCCCGCGCGCTGGCCGAGGACCTAGCCGCGGCCCAGACCGGTGAGGACCCGCTCCAGATCGTCGCGTTCGTCCCCGAGGCGGCCCCGGACGCGGCGGCGGTGGTCGCACTCGGGTGCTCCGAGATCGTGATGACCAAGCCGACGGACGCCGAGACGCAGGAAGCCGAGTTCGGCAACTTCGAGCAGTACCTTCGGACCGTAAAACCCTCGACCAGGGCCGCTCAGGCGCAGAGCCTGATGGCCCTGGCCACCCAGCGCGGCTACTCGCCGGTACTGATCCAGGGGCTCCTCGACCGCGAGATCGAGATCGTACGAGCCAAGGGCAAAGGGAACGACCGCAACAAGACCCGCCTGTTCACCCGGGAGCAGTTTGAGACCGAGAAGAAGGCCGGTGCGTGGGACGAGGACAAAGTCGTCAAACCGCGAGCCGTGCCGCTGAAGCTGACCGCAACGCTCGCGGCCGAGCTGGGCGTGGCCCGGTTCCTGGTGCCGACCACCAGCGTAAAAGATGTGTGCGCGCTGTACGGCGTCGGGGAGGCGAAGAGCCCGGACCCGGGCATTCTGGACCGGCTGGCCGAGTTCCTGCGCACCCCGGCGGTGACCATCATCCTGGTGATGATCGGCTTTATCGGGCTCATCCTGGAACTGAAGGTGCCGGGCCTCACGGTCCCCGGAATCGTCGCCGCGCTGTGCTTCATCCTGGTGTTCTGGTCGCAGTCCCGGTTCAGCGGGGAAATGTTCGTCCTGGCGCTGCTGCTGTTCCTGCTCGGGCTCGTGCTGGTCGGGCTGGAGATCTTCGTGCTACCGGGGTTCGGTGTGTGCGGGATCAGCGGCATACTCTTCATGCTCGCCGGCCTGGGCCTCGTCACCATCGACCGGGTGCCGCAGAACAGCGCCGAGTGGGTGAACCTGGGCGTGCGGATCTCGACCTACCTGTTCGCGATGATGGGCGCGATGGTGGCGGCGCTGCTGATCGGCCGGTTCCTGCCGCAGGTGCCGTACGCCAACCGGATGATGCTGAGCCCGCCGAGCGACGCGGCCGACGCCACCGAAGTGCAACTGCCCGGGGCCAGCGAGGCCGCCGAACTGATGGGCGCGATCGGCACCACGAGCACCGCCCTGCGCCCGGCCGGCGTGGTCCGGTTCGGGGAGAAGTTCGTGGACGTGGTGTCCGACGGCGGGTTCGTCCCCGGCGGCGCCCGCGTCCAGGTGATCGCCGTGGAGGGCACCCGGATCGTGGTCAAGGAAGTCTGAGAATTCGGGGCGCGGAACGCGGAACGCGGAATACAACCCAGAACGGGAGTGGTTCCGCGTTGCCTTCGCGTTCCGCGGCCGTTACGGTTCCGCGTCCCGCACCCCCGAAGCGCACTCGAAGTCATGGATTATCTGACCATCGCACTCGTCCTGATGGCCCTCGGCGCGGCCCTGCTGCTCGCCGAGATCCTGGTCCCCACCGGCGGCGTCTTGGTGGTCGGGGCGCTGGTTTTCTTCGCGCTCGCGGTCGGCGCCATCCTGTACTATGGCACCACGATTGAAGCGGTCGTGGCGCTCGGGGGCCTGTCGGTCGGGCTGCCGGCCGCGGGGTTCGTGGCGGTCGCGGCGTGGCGCCGGATGTCGCTCGACAACACCCTAGATGGCGCGCACGCGGAAGCCGCAGCGGCAGCCGAACCCGTGCTGAAAGGCAGGACCGGCAAAACCGTTTCCCCCATGCGCCCCTCGGGCTCGGTCGAGTTCGACGGCAAGCGCGTGGACGCCATGACCGAAGGCATGATGCTCGACGCGGGCGTGTGGGTGCGGTGCGTGGACGTAAAGGGCGGCAAGGTCGTCGTCCGCGCCCTGGAGTCGGTGCCGGACGTGTCGGACCTGGAAGGGGCGGCCGAAGCGCCGGCGAAACCGGCACGGCCGGCGGGCGAACAACCGCGGGCGGAAGTGCCCCGGAACGAGGCGCCGAAGCGCCCGCGCGACGACTTCGACGACTTCGACGACTTCGACCTCGGCCTCGATAAGATTTGAACCGCGGCGCGCCCGCGACCGTACACAGGCCCAGGTGGGCCGGTCCGGGACCGGCCCGACAAACCGAAAGGACCAGCACCCGTGACGCTCTTGACGACGCTCGCGACCGCCCTCCCCCTGCTCGCCCAAGCGGGCCTGAAAGAGGTTGGCAAGGACGGGTCCGGCGCGAACAACATCAGCACCGCCAGCATCATCATCATCGTGGTGGCGCTGGTCGCGGCCCTCATCTTCGTGGTGTTCCTGTTCCTGTTCTTTAGCTTCATCCGGCTCTGGATCCAGGCGCTGCTCACCAAGGCCGACATCAGCATCGGGAGCCTCGTCGGGATGAAGCTGCGGAACGTCGACTACGCGATGATCGTGCGCCAGAAGATCGCGCTGGTGCAGGCCGGCGTGCGGGTCACCACCGGCGAGCTCGAGTCGCACTTCCTGGCCCGCGGCAACGTACCCAAGACCGCCACGGCGGTGATCGCGGCGCACAAGGCGGTCCTCGACCTGCCGTGGCGCACGGCCGCGGCCATCGACCTCGCCGGCCGCGACGTGCTAGAGGCGGTCCGCACGAGCGTGAACCCGAAGGTGATCGATTGCCCGGACCCGGCGAAGGGCAAGCAGTTCCTCGACGCGGTGTGCCGCAACGGCATCCAGTTGCTCGCGAAGGCCCGCGTGACGGTGCGCACGAAGCTCGAGCGGCTGGTCGGCGGGGCGACGGAAGAGACCATTATCGCCCGCGTCGGCGAGGGCATCGTGAAGGCGATCGGCTCGGCCCACGACCACAAGGAAGTGCTGGCCAACCCCGGCATGATCTCCCAGACCGTGCTGCACAACGCGCTCGACGCCCAGACCGCGTTCGAGATCGTCTCGATCGACATCGCGCACATCGAAGTCGGCGAGAACATCGGCGCCAAGCTCCAGGCCGACCAGGCCGCCGCCGACCTCCGGGTCGCGCAGGCCGAGGCCGAGAAGCGCCGCGCGGCGGCGGTCGCGCGCGAGCAGGAGATGCGCGCGCTGGTCGAGGAGAACCGCGCGAAGGTGGTGGAAGCGGAAGCGCAGGTGCCGCAGGCCATCGCGGACGCGTTTCAAAAGGGGAACCTGGGGGTGATGGACTTCTACAACATGAAGAACGTCCAGTCCGACACGCTGATGCGGAACAACATCGCCACCATGACCGGCGGCGCCGAGGGGCAGAGCGGCTCGGGCCGGTAGCCGGTCGATTGAGGGCAGAAGCCGGCCGCGATCGGAACAGGGGGCTCCCTCCGGCCCCTCCGCCGTCTGCCCTCTCCGACTTCTGTCCGCGGTTTCATCCGACTTCCGCCCTCCGGGGTTCGCTATGGGCGCCTTGTGGATCATCATCACGCTAGTTATCATCTCGACCGTCGTGGGCGCGGTGGCGAAGTTCCTGAACAACTTGCAGGAAACCGCCAACCAGCGCCGGCTGGAGCGGGAGCGGTACGAACGGGCCGAGCGCGACCGGCGCCGACGGGCCGAGCGCGACGACGAGCGGGCCGAGCGGCCCACCGCCCGCCCGGTGCGCGCGACCCAGACCACCGAAACCAGCAGCAGCACCTCGGTGAAGCCGGCCGCGTCGGACATGGACCGGTTCCTGGCGGAGATCGATCGGCTGCGCCGCAAGGCCGCGATGAGCCCCGACCCGGCCCCGCCCGCCCCCGGTTCGTCCCCGCCGGTTACCCCGGTGGTCCAGCCGATCAAACCGGCGGCCGAGAAGCCGCGCCCGCGCGTCGTCGCAGAACTGGCCGACCCGACGGCGGCGGGCGGCGGGTTCAGTATTACCCCACAAGCTCCGACACGTGCCGCCCCGGTGGCGGCGCAGATCGAGGAGTTGCCGGTCGCACAGGTGCTGAAGACGAGTTCGTCCACCGGCGCCCCCGCGACGAAGGTGACACGGCTCGCGCGGCGCCCGCGGCCCGTTGCGAAAACCAACTTCGGCAAGAACCTGACCGCGCTGCTCGGGAGCGGCCAGGGGGTGGCGATGGCGGTGGTGCTCCAGGAGATCCTTGGCCCGCCGAAGGCGAAGGCACGCGGCCGGTGAGGTGGACCATGTACGCTGGCAGCCCGCCGCTCGAACCCTGGGAAACCGACGATTGGCAGTGGTTTCATGAACACCGCCAAGTAATCACCGAGGCCGATTGGCTTTCTTGTCCGAACCCGGGCTCACTCGTCGATTACGCCAATCAGCAGGGCACCGCAACTCAACGCAAATTCTTTCTTGCGGGTGCAGCGTGCGTTCGACGCCTTTGGCACCTTCTTGAGGTTCCTGAATCGCGGGTTGCGGTTCAAGCCGCCGAGGATTACGCAGAGGGGCATATCACGGCCGACCAACTTTATAAAGCGAGCGCAGCGGCGCAAGTGTACGACCGCTGGCCGGCATCTGATCCACGTTTCTGGGCAGCACTTGTAGCGTCCAGGCTGCGGCACGATATCCGCCAGAACCACGGCGATGCCGAAGAGACGCTGTCCGCTTTAAGCGACGCCCCAAAGGTATTCGGAGAAGACGAAGCCAAGGTGCATGCGGAAAAGCGAGCCATTGCTCACCTTTATCGTTGCGTCCTCGGCAACCCCTTCCGTGCAGCCATTTTCATTCCCGGGTGGCGCACCAACACATCTATTGCCCTCGCCCACCAGATGTATGAATCGCGCGATTTCAGTGCGATGCCCATCCTGGCGGACGCGCTTCGGGATGCCGGTTGCACCTCCGACGACATCCTCAACCACTGTCGCTAACCGGGCGAACACGTCCGCGGGTGCTGGGTGATCGACCTCGTTCTCGGGAAAGCATGACGCTACGCTGGGTGCAACGGAGGTGAACCCATGTCAGCCATTTCAACCCCAATGCCTTCCGCGCCTGCCGACACGACCACACCGCCACCCACCGGCCCGAAACCCTGGCGCTGGACCGTCGAGCAGTATTACGAACTCGGTGCGAAAGGGTTTTTCGCCGGAAAGCGCGTGGAGTTGGTGCGCGGAGAGATCGTCGAGATGAGCCCGATCAGTGTGGCCCACGCGAACGCGGTCGGGTTGGTCACGGACGCCCTCACAGTGATCTTCGCCATCGGTTACCACCTCAACGTGCAGCAACCGTTCTCGGTTCCAGGTTCGGCGCCGGGATCGGAACCGCAACCTGATGTTACGGTCGTTGCCGGCCCCCGCCGCAGCGCCACCGCTCATCCAATACAAGCGGCCCTGCTCGTGGAGGTCGCAGACTCGACACTTTTTTTCGACACCACGACAAAGGCCGAACTGTATGCCACCGCCGCGGTACCCGAATACTGGGTGCTTGACCTGTCGAACCGGCGGTTGCTCGTGTTCCGCGACCCGCAGCCCCTTCCGGCCGGGTTGAGTGCCACGGCTTACCAAACGCACCTCGCTCTCGGTCCGAGTGACACCGTTTCGCCGCTGGCGGCACCGAGCGCATCGGTTGCGGTCGCCGACCTGCTGCCGTAAGAGCGCCCGCCGATATCGTCCGACGCGGCGCCAGAACCAGTGCCCCCGGAAAATCCGTCCGAAGGTTCCGCTTGCATCGGGTTTCGTTCTGTGCGTATCATCTCGCGACCGCGGGCGGACCCGCGGCCGGCACTGGGAAGGAACCCGCATGGCCCTGGCTATCCCGCCAGACGGCACCCCGCCGCACGCGCCCGCCGCCGCAATCAGCCGCGGGCACGAACTCGCACTCGCCCCCCGGCGTGCCTCCGCGCCGGCGGCGCGACTGGCGGTCGTCGTCGTCAACTTCTGCCAGTGGCGCAACACGGCACGACTGGTCCAACAGCTCCGCCGCTCCGCGGCGGTCAAGACCGGGGTCGCAACGATCCAGGTCGTGGACAACGGGTCGCCGTCCCACCCGCTCGCCAACCGGCTCGCCCGGATGCGCGGCGTCACGGTCCGCAAGGTCAACGCCAACCTCGGGTTCGCCGCGGCCGTCAACCGCGGGTGCAAGCTGACCACCGGCCCGTGGGTGCTGCTGCTCAACCCCGACACCACCGTCGCCGACGGGTTCCTCGACGACGTGCTCGCTCTGGCGGCCCGCAACGACCTGCCGGCGGACGTGGGCGTGATCGGGTTCCGGCTGCTGAACCGGGACGGCACCCCTCAGCCCTCGGCCGGGTCGTTTCCGTCGTTCGGCCGAACGGTTGCGGGGCTGTTCCTGGCGCGCGCCCGGCGCAAGTGCGACCTCAACCCGGGGAGCGATAAGCGGGCGGTCGAGTGGGCCACCGGGGGGTGCTTCCTGGTGCGGCGCGAGTGCCTCGAGCAGCTCAGCGGGTTGGACGAGTCGTTCTTCCTCTACTACGAGGATGTCGATTTTTGCCGCCGCGCCGCGGACCGCGGGTGGCGGGTGTGGTTCGACCCGGCGCTCGAGGTGACGCACCACTGGCCGCTGCACGCGCGGCGGGTGCCGCCGCCGCTGAGGCTGGTCACGCGGCACGCGCTCCTGACCTACGCCCGCCGGCACTGGGCCGCGTGGCAGGCGAACGTGCTCTCCGGCGCGGTGTGGCTCGAGGCCGGGGCGCGTGAGCTGGCAGCGGCGGTACGGGGCGAACCCGAGGCCGCCCGGTGCTTCGGCCAGCTCCGTCGCCTCGTCGGCGACATCGCCGCCGGCCGGACGCGCGAGGCGGCGGCACGCATCCGGTACGCGGCGGCGTTCCTGCACCCGATCGCGGCCGAACAGGACGGGCGCACCCGTTAGTTCCGGGTTCCGAGGTGCAGAGCCCGGGCTTCCGTCTTCGCACTTGGAACGGGGAACCCGGAACTTGGAACTCTCGATCGTCATCCCCTCGCACTCACGCCCCGACCTCCTCACGCTGTGCCTCGCCAGCGTGCGCGACTGCGCCCCCCCCGGAACGGAAGTGATCGTGGTGGACGACGGCTCCCGCGACGCGGCGGTGTCGCACGCGGCGGGGGCGTTCGCGGGGGTGAAGGTGGTGCGCCGGCCGCGGGCGGGCGGGTTCTGTGTCGCGGCCAACGCGGGCATCGCGGCGGCGAGCGGAACGGTTATCGAGTTACTCAACGACGACGCGGAAGTGACCACCGGCTGGGCAGACGCCGCGTTGCGGTGGTTCGCGGACCCGCGGCTCAGCGCGGTGGCGCCGCTGGTGCTGCAAAACGACCCCGCGCGGCGCGGGCGGGGGCTCCCGCCGTTGATCGACACGGCCGGCGACGAGTACGACATGGGCGGGTTCGCGCGGAAGCGCGGGCACGGGACGACGTGGGACGCGAGCGGCGAGCGGCCGACCGGCTCGCCCCAGGCGCCTCACCCGGTCTGGGGCGCCAGCGCGTGCGCGGCGTTTTACCGCGCGGACGCGCTGCGGGCCGCGGGCGGGTTCCCGGAAGACTTCGGGGCGTACTTCGAGGACGTGGACCTGTCGTTCCGGCTCCGCCGCGGCGGTGGCGAAATCGTGTTCGAGCCGGGATCGGTCGTGTGGCACCGCGTCTCGGGCAGTTACGGCCGCCGGCCGTCGCGCCGCACGCTGGAGCGCCAGTCCTGTAACGAAGAGCGGGTGTTCTGGCGCAACGTGCGCGGCCGCGAGCTGGCGCGGCACCTGCCGCGGCACGCCGCCGTGCTCGCGGGCAAGGCGCTGCGGCGCTGGCAGGAGGGCGCGCTGCTCCCGTGGTTCTTGGGGCGGGTGCGGGCGGCGGTAACGGCGGTCTCGTAGGGCGCGCCGCCCGTCACCCCACCGGTTGTGGCGTGATGGTCAGCGCGGCCCGCACCGCGGTCACCAGCTCCTGCGGCCGGTACGGCTTGCTCAGCAGCCCCTGCGACCCGTCCAGCTCGCTCAGGTCGTCGGCCGCGTACCCGGTCGAGAACAGCACCCGCACGCTCGGGTCGATGCGGATCATGTGCCGCGACGCCTCGCTGCCCGACATCCGCGGCATCGTCACGTCCAGGATCACCAGCGCGATGTCCTGCCACTCCCGGGCGAACACCTCGACCGCCTCCTGCCCGTCCTCGGCCAGCAGGACGTGGTACCCGGCCCGCGTGAGCACCGCGAACCCGAGGTCGCGGATCATCTGCTCGTCGTCCACCAACAGGATCGTGGTCGGGGTGTGGTTGTGCGGGGCCGGGAACGGCACCGGCAGCGGGGTCGGGGCCTGCGACCGCGACGGCGTCGCGGTCAGCTCCGACACCGGCAGGTTCAGCTCCATCCGGGTGCCGGCCCCGGGCGCCGAGTGCACCTCGATCCACCCGTGGTGCTGCTTCACGATCCCGTGAACCATCGCCAGCCCCAGGCCGGTGCCTTTGCCGATGCCTTTGGTGGTGAAGAACGGCTCGAACAGCCGCGCCTTCACCTCGTCGGACATCCCGCACCCGGCGTCCGCCACCGTGAACCGCACGTACCGGCCGGGCGGCACGTCGTCCCACCCGGCCGGCACCGGGTCGTCGGCCCGCAGGTCCACCGGCTGGGCGGTGAACACCACCACCCCGCCGTCGGGCATCGCGTCGCGGGCGTTCAGCCCGAGGTTCATGATCGCCTGCACCAGCAGCGTCGGATCCGCGTGGACCGGCGGGCAGTCGGGCCGCACGTCCACCGTCAGCCCGACCCGCGGCCCCACCGTACACCGCATCAGCCCGACCACCTCGTTGAGCGCCTCCAGCGGCTCGACCGGCGCGAACACGAGCTGGTTGCGGCGCGCGTACCCGAGCAGCTTGCGGGTCAGGTCGGCGGCCCGGGTCGCGGCCTGCTCGGCCGCGCACACCAGGTCCCCGTTCGGGTCGCCGGGGTCGAGCCGCACCAGCGACAGGTTGCCCAGCACCGCGGTGAGCAGGTTGTTGAAGTCGTGCGCCACCCCGCCGGCCATCTGCCCGATGGCCTCCATCTTGTGCGCCTGCCGCAGCTGGTCCTCGAGCAGCCGCCGCTCGGTCACGTTGACCGACACCCCCAGGCCGTACTCGTAGGCCCCCCGGGCGTCGCGGATGGCCGCGAACGACAGCTCGGCCCACACCACCTGGCCGTCGGGCCGCAGGTACCGCAGGGCGTACGCGAACCGGTCGCGGGCGCCGGCCCGCACCTCGTCCATCAGCGCCTGCTGCGCGGCCAGGTCCTCGGGGTGCGTGACGCTCGCCGGGGTGAGCTGGAGCACCTCCTCGACCGAGCGCCCGAGCATCGCGGCGAACGCCGGGTTGCACGACACGAACAGCCCGGCCGCGTTGGTCAGCGACACCCCGGCCGAGGTGCTCTCGAAGATGCCGCGGAACATCCCCTCGCTGCGGCGCAGCTCCTCCTCGGCCTTGCGCCGCTCGGTCACGTCGTTGACCAGCGCCAGCTTCACCCCGCGGCCCTCCAGGCTGAGGGCGAACGACGACACCTCCACGTCCAGGAGGTCGCCGCGGCGGGTGCGGTGCCGGCGCAGCGCCGGCGGGCCGTCGGGGCGGCTGCTGTCGCCGGGGGCCAGCGGCGGCTCCGCGTCCAGCACCCGGATGTCGGACACGGTGAGCGTCAGGAACTCGTCCCGCGTGTACCCGTACTTGCGCAGCGCCGCCTCGTTGATGGCCAGGATGCGGAGCGTCTGCGTGTCGTACACGAACACCGGGTGCGGGACCGCGCGGAACAGCTGCCGGTACCGCTCCTCGCTCTTGCGCAGCGCGTCCTCGGCGGCCTTCAGCGCGGAGATGTCCAGGGCCACGGTCACCACCCCGCGGGCGCCGGCCGGCTCGCTGTCGATCCCGTCGGGCATCCACAGCGGGGCCTTGCTGGCCAGCCACGGGCGCGCGTCCCCGTTCGGGGACGGGTACCGGGTCTCGAACTGGGTCGGGCGGCAGGTGGCCATCACCTCGCGGTCCCGCTCGGCGGTCTTCGCGCCGTGCGCCGGGCCGACCAGCTCGGCCGCCGTGCGCCCGACCGCGGCCTCCGGGGTGACCCCGAGCAGCTCGGCCTGGAACTGGTTCATCACGAGGTACCGGCCGTCGCGGTCCTTGGCGCTGATCGGCCCCGGGAACGCGTCGATGATGGCGCGGAGCAGCTGCCCGGTCTGGCGCGCGCGGCGCTCGGCCGACTTGCGGCGGTCGATGTCCCGCTGGATCAGCACCCAGTGCGACAGCGTGCCGTCCGGGTCCGGGACCGGCACCGCGCTGAGGTCCACCCAGAACGGGGTGCCGTCCTTCCGGTAGTTGCGCAGCTCCACCCGCAGGGACGCGCCGGCGTCCATCGCCGCCCCGAGCCGGGCCAGCGTCTCGGGGTCGGTGCTGGCCCCGCGGAGCATGTACAGCGACCGCCCGATGACGTCGGCGCGCGAGTACCCGGTGAGCCGGCAGAAGGCGTCGTTCACGTACATCACGGACCGGCCGGGGCGCACCGGGCCGGGCACCGCCTCGACGATGGCGACCGCGTCGTGCGCGTGGATCACGGCCGACTCGAGCAGCCGGAGCCGCACGTCGGACTCCGGGAGCGAGTCCTCCGTGGCGGCGCGCGGCGCCGGGCGCGCCGGGGCGGTGGGGCGGGCGCGCCACCCGACGACCGCCGCCCCCAGAACCAGCACGGCCACCAGCGGCGCCGCCGCCGGCGCCGGGGCGGCGACGGTGACCGCGGCCGCGGCCCCGGCCCCGGCGACCGCGAGGGCGGCCGACATCCACGGGAACGGTGGTTTCTGAGGTGCGTGTGTCACAAGCGATCCAACGAGGACCGGCGGCACGGGCCGCCGGGGCGGGGCCACCGTTCGGGGGCTCCCAAGCTACCATAAACCCGATCCCGGACGGTTCCAAACGCACCGCCGAGAATGCCGCCCGCCGGTTTGACGCCGGGGCTCGAAGTTTCGGGAGCGGTGCGAACCGATTCGCGGCAGCCCCGAATATCCGCGCGGCGCGCGAACCGGTCGCGGTTGTCCCGCGCGGCCCCGACACGGTTTCTTCAAAAACCGGCCTGAACCCGAACACGGCTGAACTCACTCATGGGCCACCGCAACCTCGCCGCCGCCGTCGCCGACCTCGAACGCGCGGGCCGGCTCGTTCGCATCGAGCCGGAAGTCGATCCGCACCTCGAAGCGGCCGAGGTGCACCGGCGCGCGTACCAAGCCGGCGGCCCGGCCCTGCTGTTCGCCCGGGTGAAGGGCAGCCCGTTCCCGATGGTGTCGAACGTGTTCGGCACACTGGACCGGGCGAAGTTTCTATTCCGCGACGCGCTGGAAGACGTGCGCAAACTCGTGGAGCTGAAAACCGACCCGGCGGCCATCCGCAAGCGCCCTTGGCGGTACTGGAACCTCCCGGTCCTCGGGTGGCGGCTGCGCCCCAAGTTCATGCACAGCGGACCTATTTTAAGGCACACGACACGTCTTTCGCAACTCCCTCAACTGAAGTGCTGGCCGCTCGACGGCGGGCCGTTCGTGACGCTCCCGCAGGTGTACACCGAGCACCCGGACGCGCCCGGGTGGATGAAATCGAACCTGGGGATGTACCGGGTGCAGTTCGGCGGGAACGAGTACGTCCCGGACCGCGAAGCGGGGCTGCACTACCAGATCCACCGCGGGATCGGGGTCCACCACGCGGCGGCGGTGCGGCGCGGGGAGCGGCTGCGGGTGAACGTGATCGTGGGCGGGCCGCCGGCGCTGGCGGTGGCGGCGGTGATGCCGCTCCCCGAGGGCCTGCCGGAACTCGCGTTCGCCGCCGCGCTCGGCGGCAGACGGCTGGAGCTGGTGCGCGGCAAACCGGCCCCCGCCGCAGGGGAAAAACCGGGGGCGGTCGGCCTGCCGATGCCCGCGGAAGCGGATTTCGTCCTCTCGGGCTGGATCGACCCGACGCGCACGAAGCCGGAGGGGCCGTTCGGCGATCACCTCGGCTACTACAGTCTCACCCACGACTTCCCGGTGATGACGGTGGAAACGGTGTACCACCGCCCCGGCGCCATCTGGCCGTTCACGGTGGTCGGCCGCCCGCCCCAGGAGGACACGACGTTCGGCGAGCTGATCCACGAGCTGACCGGCCCGGTGATCCCGACGGTGGTGCCGGGTCTGCACGCGGTCCACGCCGTAGACGCCGCCGGGGTTCACCCCCTGCTCCTGGCGATCGGGTCGGAGCGCTACGTTCCGTACGCCGAAACCCGACGGCCGCAGGAGCTACTCATGCTCGCGAACGCGGTTCTGGGCCAGGGACAGCTCTCGCTGGCGAAGTACCTGTTCATCGTGGCAAAAGAGGACGCCCCCGGCCTCGACATCCACGACATCCGCGCGTTCCTGCGGCACCTGTTGGAGCGGTTCGACCCGGAAAGCGACCTGCACTTTCAAACCCGCACCACGGTGGACACGCTCGACTACTCGCCGGGGCTGGGGCTCAACGCGGGGTCAAAGCTCGTGCTGGCCGCCGCGGGTCCTAAGCGGCGCGAGCTGGCAACCGCGACACCGCCGGGGCTGACGCTGCCGGACGGTTTCGCCGACCCGCGTGTCGTGCTGCCGGGGGTGCTCGCGCTGAAAGGGCCGCCGGTTCGGAAATCGGGTTCGCGGTTCCAGATCGACGACGCGGACGTGACGTGGCTCTGTTCGCAGCTCGCGCAACAGGAACCGCAACTCGCCGGCTTCCCGCTGGTCGTGGTTGTTGACGACAGCGAGTTCGTGGCGCGCACGCTGAACAACTTCCTGTGGGCGGTGTTCACACGGTCGGACCCGGCGAACGACGTGTACGGGGTGGGGTCGTTCACTCACCGAAAGCACTGGGGCTGCCGCGGGCCGGTGGTGATCGACGCGCGTTTGAAGCCGCACATGCCGCCGCCGCTCGAAGTGCCGCCGGAGGTGACGCGGAAAGTGGACGCACTGTTCGCGAAGGGCGGGCCGCTGGCGGGTGTTGAAAAGTGATCGAGTGCGACGGTGCGGCTCAGCGAACGATCTTGCACGCCGGCAGCGCCTGCTGAAGGGCGGCGACCGCCGCATCGGTTACGCCGCCGGAGCCGGTCAGTTCCAGGACGCGCAGAGACGCGAGGCCGCGCAGGTGAGTCAGCCCGCGGTCGGTGAGCCGCGGGCACGCCCGCAGGTACAGGTGTCGCACGCCCCGGAAGCCCTTGAGCAGCGCCACGCCCGCGTCGGTAACGCCCTCACAGTACGAGAGGTTCAGGTAAACCAGTGCGTCGAGCCCGGCGAGCCGGCCCAAGGCGCGGACGTCCTCCTCGGTGGCGGCGGAGTTGATCGAGAACCGGTACAACTCGCCCGGCACCACCCGCACCTCGCCCGGCGTCGCCGCGACGAGCCGCCACTCGGCGCCCCGGGTGGTCGTGCGCGAGTACCACCGCCCGCGCGCCCCGATGTCCAGCGTTTGCGTGACGAGCGCGGCGGACGCGGAAACCGACGACCCGAGGGCGTCCATCGTCTCGGTCGGCTCGTCGCGCGAGTCCTCCGCGGCCTTCAGAACCGATGTCTGCGGCACGGTCTTCTTGCTGAGCAGCGCGCCGAGTGCCCGCTCCCACGCGCCGGCGTCGCGGGGCCGGCGGGCCGGGTCCAGGGCCACACTTCGAGCCGTCAGAGCCGCCAATTCGGACGGAACCTTCAGCGCGCGGAGCGCGTCCAGCACGTCCGGGCCGGGCAGCACGTTCAGGTCGCCGAACATCATCTGGTACGCCAGCACGCCGATCGCGTACACGTCGTCGCGCGGGTCCGGCGGGCTGCCCAGGAACTGTTCCTGCGGCGCGTACCGCGCGCTGCCGACCGATCGGAGCATGGTCGGCACGCGGACGTTGAGGCCCGAGCCGGACAGCTCCGCGGACTTGTCGGCGCGCCCGGCCTCGACCGCCATCCCGCCGATGCCGAAGTCCGTGATCCGCGGCACGGTCCCGGCCATCAGCACGTTCTGGGGTTTCAGGTCCCGGTGAACCAGCGGCGGCCGCAGGTGGTGAAATTGCGCGAGCGCGCTGGTGACCGCGTGCAGCACCCGGACCGCGCGCCCGAGCCGCCGCGGGGGCGGCAGCGCCGCCCACTGCGCGACCGCCTCAGCCAGCGTCCCGCCCTCGACGTACTCGTACATCAGCCACGGGATGTCGCCGCTCAGGTTGCACTCCAACAGCGGCACGATGTTCGGGTGGTCGCCCCCGTACTTCATGACGCGCGCGACCACCGCCCGTTCGTGGTGGACCAGTTGGTGCTTCGCAACAGGGTCGGTGCAGAACTTGACCGCAGCGGCCCCCTTGCGCTCGTGCCGGGCGAGCCACACCTCGCCGAACCCGCCGCCGCCGAGCCGGCGCTCCAGGGTCCACATTTCGAGGTTCGGGAGCTGATCGCCGGGCGCGAACTTCGGGGGCGGGGTCTGGCGCGAGATGTCGCCCCGCGACTGTGCTTGCGTGTGTTCGTGGTCGCTGTCGCCCATGACGGTTCCCGGAAGATGGTGGTTAGGATACCGCCGCAGGACAAGAATTGGAACGGCGTCTGGGAGCCTGTGTGGGCGCGCCCCACTGAACCCCTCTCCCCAGAAAGAAACGTCGGAACGCGCGTCACCCGCGCCCGACCGTAGCAAGGTACAGGAGCGCGCTCGCCAGCAGGAGCATCATCAGGAGCAGCCCCAACAGGGGTTGCGCCCACCACCACCCGCCCGTGAAGTGGTGGGCGCGCAGAGCGGTAGTGAGCGCCGACTCGTCCGCCGCGACCAGTTCCCGCTCCGGGGCCGGCGGCACGACCGGCACCGTACCGAGTTCGGACACGCTCAGCGGAACCGCTTCGGAGGGCCTCTGTGCCCGTTGCATCAGTTCCGCCAGAGCGGCCTCCCACTCGCCCGCGTCCTTCGGGCGCCGGTCCGGGTTCGTCGCCACGCTGCTCGCGATCAGGGTGACCAGTTCACCCGGCACGCGCAACTGACGCAGTTCGTCCTTGACATCGGGGCCGGGGGCAACGGTTACGTCACAGACAAGGGCCTGATACGCAATCACCCCGAGCGCGTGAACGTCGTCGCGCGGGTCCGGAGGGCTACCGAGCCGCTGCTCAACCGGGGCGTAATTGGCGCTACCCGCGGCCTGAAGCCCGGTCGGAACGCGGGCGGCGAGCGCGGTGCCGGCCGCTTCCACGTCCCGGGGCACGGCGACCCCGCCGATGCCGAAGTCAATGATCCGCGGCACCTTCCCGCCGGCCATCAGCACGTTGTGCGGCTTCAAATCACGATGAATCAACGGGGGCTGCAGCCGGTGGAACACCGCGAGGGCGCTTGCGAGGGCGTAGAGCGTGCGCACGGCCCGCCCCATGCGCTTCGTGAGCGGCAGGGAGCGCCACTGGGCAAGGGCGCTCGCGAGGGTGCCGCCCTCGACGTACTCGTACATCAGCCACGGCACGTCGCCGTCCAGGTTGCACTCCAGCAGCGGAACGATGTTCGGGTGCGCGCCGGCGTAGCGCATCACGCGGAGCACCACGTTCTTTTCGTGGGTGACGAGCCGGAGGCGCGCGCCGGGGTCGGTGCAGAACTTGACCGCCCGGGGCGGCTCCTTCGCGCTCCAGGCGTGCCGGGCCAGCCACACCTCGCCGAACCCACCGGCCCCGAGCCGGCGCTCCAGCACCCAACTGCTCAACCCGGGAACCGGTGCTCCGGCCGTGAGGGGAGCAGCGGCACCGTTCGAAGTTTGCTGGGGAACGCCTTCGGCACGCTCGCTCATGAAAGCTCGATCTCGGGGCGGGACCGCGACTCGATGTGAACGGGGAACGCCTGAATTGTATCCCCTGACCCGACCGTTCGGGAGCGCGACTTTCGCTCCCCGGGACCGCGCGCATCCACCCGTCGGGCGGCACGACAGCCCGTATATTCCTCTGGGGCACACGCGCGCCCGCACTTCTGACCTCGGCACAAGGAAGGGCCGACCGTTGCTTCAATCCGTCCTCGTCGCGGCCACACTGGCAACCGTCTGGGCCGTCTGGACCGTCTGGAAACGGGTCCGCCCCAAAGCACGCGCCATGAAGCAGTACGCCCGCTCGCTCGTCGCGGACCCGGACGTTCACCGGGAACTCGACGAAGAGTACGAACGGCGTTACGCGCACCGGATGGCGGCCCGGAGCGCCGCCGAAGCCGCACCGTTGCTCACTCCGGCGGAACTGCCCGCCGCGATCGCCGAGCTGCTGGACACGGACCCGATCCGTCACGATGCGGCCGAGATTCGCATCAAAAAGGTACTGGCGGCGGCAGAGCCGCACTTGCTCGCGGCCATCGACGACCCGCGAGCTACCTGGGACCAGGACGAGAGCCAGGGAGTCCCGACCGCCCCGGCCCAGCGGGTGGTCGGATTGCTCGCAAAACTCCCCTCGCGGGCACTGGGCGACCGCATCGGGCACCTGGTCGGTCGCCCCGAATGGTCCGTCTCCGATCCCGCGATCAAGGCACGCACCGCACTGGGCCGCACTGACCAACTCCCTTTTGTGCTGGAGCAACTCGCCAAGCAGTCCCAACCGGCACAAGAGGGGGTCGAACTGGCCATCGAGCAGGGCTGGGCGGAACCGGAGTTCCTCGACGGGATAAGGGTATGGGCCGAGCGAACCGCCCTCGATCCCGCGCTGCCGTTCTCGTACTGGGCGGTCGGGTTCTACGCCCGACACGGCGGGGCGGCCGCTCTCGAAGCCCTTAGCAGCCCGCAGGTACTGTCGGTTGCGAACAACCGAACCGTTCACGCGGCGCTCAAGCAACTGAACGAACACGGCGTAAGGCTCGACGCGAAAGTGGTGCGCCCGCTGCTCGATGCCGCACTCACCCACACGGGCATCTGGCCCTGGAACTGCACGTTCGGCCCGGCGTTGCGAGCGCTGGCGGCCACGGAGCCGGAAGCCGCCCTCCGCATGGCCGAAGAGTACCTTAATCGCCCCGACGATCCCCACCACAGCGACGCAGCCCGATTCATCCAAGAAACGGCCGGGCTGCCAGAGCCTTACGACATCAAGCCGCCGGCCGGGATGGAACTGACCGAGGACGAGCGGACGGTGCTGGGCCATCTGACCGATTGCATAAATCTCTACGGTGAGATCTGCAACGGCGGGCTCAGCCAGTACTTCTTCAACTTCGCCGGGGGCGATTGGCGCCGGCACGTCGCGGCACTGCGAGCGATCGGGTTCGAGACGGGGGCGGCTGCCCTCGAAGAAGCGGCACGGGTGGTCCACCCGGACGGCGCGAGTACCGACCGCGGCACACGCATCGCTCAATACGCCGCCCTCTCGGAGCGCCAGGAAAAGCGCCTGGACGAATTGAGCCCACTGTTCTGGTCGCGCGCCCCGCGGCTCCGGTTCATGTTGCGTCACCGGGAACTCTTCGCCCGGCTCCGCGCGGCCCGGGAGCGCTAGCGGTCTGTGCCGCGTTACTCGGGTATCCAGCACACACGAACCCCGATGTCCGGGCGCCGGGCCTCGGGCGAGTGCCAGTTGCGGTTCGCGGACCGGGCGTCGTGCGGCTGGTTGAACCACGAGCCGCCGCGCACCACCCGCGCGATCGTCCCGTCGTACTTGTTCTCGCACCACTCCCACACGTTCCCGTGCATGTCGCACAGGCCCCACGGGTGCGGGTGCTGGCCCGCGTAGCTGCCGACCACAGCCGGACGGTCCAGGTTCGGCCCCTTGGACGCGGTGCCGAAGGGCGCGGTGCCGTCCACGTTCGCCTGCGTGCCGTTCAGCTCGCGACCGAAGTGAAACGGCTGCGAACCGGAATCGGTGCCGCGACACGCGTACTCCCACATGTCCTCGGTCGGGAGGGCGAACCGGCCCCGGGCGCCCGCCCGCGCGGCGATCCCGTTGAGCCGCGCAACGAACTCCTGGCACTCGTTCCACGTCACCCCTTCGACCGGGAACCGAATCGTATCGGCGCTCGAGCCGAGTTTGTCCGCGTGGCTCCCGCCGGGCCGGAAGTGGCTCGGGTGTGCGAACGGCGTGTCGGCCATCACCGCCCCCCATTCCGCCTGCGTCACCTCGTACCGCCCCAGCCAGAATCCCGGGGTGCGGAACCGGCCCCGCGTGTCTTCGGCCTCAGCACTGATGCGCAGCGGGCTCTGGCTGAACTGCTTGAGAACGGCCTCGCGCTCGGACGCGGGGGAACCGAGCTGGCGTTCGCCGGGTGGCACCCAGCAGAACGTCATTTCCGCCCCACCCGGCAGCGGCACCGCGCGCACCTCGCCGGGGTACGTGCCCGCGGTACCGCGGAACCGCCCGGGGCCGCCCGAAACGACGTACACAACGCCCGCCACCAGCACCCCGAACACCAAGAGCGCCGCGACCGCCACCCAGGCGTTCGTCACCTGACGGACACGGCCGCGGCCCGAAGAAACGGTCGGCCCCACGCGCCAGTTCGCTTTGATTCGGGGCGTATCGGTCCGTTTCGACGGTACGGACGGTTCCGGCAGCGGTGCGGGCGATTCCGGCAGAGAAGACGCCTGAAACGCTTCCGTGCGCGCGGCCAACGTGGCGGTTGACGGGGGCACGTCAACCGTTTCGGGGGCCGGCGGATCGTCCTGTTCAATGTCGGGGTGTGTTTTGCACAGCAGGCCCCCGAGCGCATCTTCCCACTCCGTCGCGCTGTGCGGGCGGCTTTCGGGGTTGATCGACGCGCTGCGCAAAACCAGCTCGACGAGCACTTCGGGCGCGTGCAGCTTTCGGAGTTCGTAGGCCGCGTCCGTACCCGGCGCCGTGTTGATGTCGGCCGTCACGAGCTGGTACGCGATGATCCCGAGCGCGTACACGTCGTCGCGCGGGTGGGGCTCGCTGCCGAGCAACTGTTCCTGCGGAGCGTAGATGCGCGTCCCCGCCGCCCGCAGTTCCGACGGCAGGCGCGCCGCCCCGGCCGTGGAGGAGCCGAAATCGGTCTCGCTCGACGGGTGCAGCGCGATGCCGCCGATGCCGAAATCGGTGATCCGCGGCACCTTACCACCGGCCATCAGCACGTTGTGCGGCTTCATGTCGCGGTGGACCAGCGGCGGGTCGAACCGGTGGCACGCGCCCAGCGCGGCCGCCAGCTCGTAGAGCGTCTGAACCGCGAGGTCGATGCGCCGGCGGGGCGACATCCGGCGCCACTTCGCGAGCGTGCCCGCGAGGGTACCGCCCGGCACGAACTCGTACATCAGCCACGGCACGTCGCCGTCGAGATTGCACTCCAGCAGGGGCACGATGTTCGGGTGCTTACCGGCGTACTTCATCACCCGGCGCACGACGTTTTGCTCGTGCGTCACGAGTTGGTGCCGCGCGCCGGGGTCGGTGCAGAACTTGACCGCCCGCGGTGGCTGTTCGGCGTCCCAGGCGTGCCGGGCCAGCCACACCTCACCGAACCCGCCGCCGCCGAGTTTCTGCTCCAACACCCAACTGTTGAGCCCCGGAACCGCGCTGCCGCTGGCGAACACCGGGGGCGCACCGGGCGGTGATCGGTGCGCATCGGCGGGGGTGCGCGCGCGGGTGGTGTTTTCGAACGTGCTGCTCATGGGCCGCTCGGGTGAGGGCGTAACCACACAAGCATCATCTAGAACGCGATCGACCGCCCACGCGCGAACCGGGTCGAATCTCAAAGTTAGTGTTCGACCTGAAACCACTCGCTCCCGCTGGCCTCGTACTTGGTGTACGTGTCGTCAGGATCAACGGGCGCCACTTCAACGCCACCCGCGCGAAGGGCATCGGCCAGCGGTTCGGCCGCCGCGACCTCCACCATGTACTGACGCGACACCCGCCCGCCCACGAGCTCGAACGTCACCGCCTCGGCGTAAAGTGCTTCGTAGGTGTCGGGTTGCGTGCGAAGCAGGTGCGACCAGAACGCCGTCAGGCGCGACTTGAACGCCGGTTCCGGTTCGTCGGCGTTGGCGAGCAGCGTCAGGCACAGGTATTCGGTCATCGCTCAGGTCCCCGGGTGAGATGGCGGGCGCCCTCACCACTGTTTGTATTGCTCCCCCTTGCACTTCGGTCGGGCGTGAGCGACAATCACACCACCTGCCGAAACTCTCGCTGCTGATCCGCCCGCCCCGCCGAGCTAACCCTATCAGAGGGTCTCTTCCATGCAGACGCGATCCCGCCTCTGGTCGCTATTTGTCGCCGCACTGGTTGCTCCTTGCGCCCTTGCCTCCCGAACCGACGCCGCCGAGATCAACTCCGCCGACGTAAAGAGCATCGCCGTTTACCCCGCGAAGGTGACGCTCATCGGCGCCGACGACGCGGCGCAACTGATTGTGACCGGAACGCTTGCGAGCGGGCAAACGGTGGACCTCACCGCCGAATCGCAGTACTTCGTGGCGGACGGCAAATCGGCCACGGTGACCGCCGGGCGCCTCGTGCCCAAGGCCGAGGGCACCACGGACATCGCGATCACTTTCGGCGGCCGGGCCGCGCGGGTCCCGCTGAGCGTGAAAAGCGTGGGCGAGAACCTGCCGCTCAACTTCACGAACCAGGTCGTGCCGGTGTTCACGAAGCTCGGGTGCAACTCGGGCGGGTGCCACGGGAAGCTCGCCGGGCAGAACGGTTTCCGGCTCTCGCTCCTCGGGTTCGAGCCGGACCTCGATTACGCCACCCTCGTAAAGGAAGCCCGCGGCCGGCGCCTGTTCCCGGCCAGCCCGGACGCATCCCTCTTCCTGACGAAGGCCACGGGGCGCGCCCCGCACGGCGGCGGCAAGAAGATGGAGCCCGACAGCGACGAGTACAAGCTGGTGCGGCGCTGGATCGCCGCCGGGATGCCGTGGGGCGAGGAGAAGGACCCGAAGGTCACGCGGATCAGCGTCTACCCCGAACACCGGGTGCTGAGCCGACACGGCAAGCAGCAGTTCGCGGTGTACGCGCACTACACCGACGGCGCCGTCGAGGACATCACCCGCCGGGCGCAGTACGAGAGCAACGACACCGAGATCGCGACCGTCGATGAGCGGGCGCAGGTCCGCACGCTCGGGATGAGCGGCGAGGCGGCCATCATGGCGCGGTATCAGGGCATGGTCGCGGTGTTCCGCGCCACGGTCCCGCTGGGGGTGAAAACGCCCGCGTGGGAGTTCGCCGAAAAGACCATCGTTGACAAGTTCACCGCCAAGAAGTGGCGCGAACTCGGGCTGGTGCCGTCGGACCTGTGCAGCGACGAGCAGTTCATCCGCCGCGTGTTCATCGACATCACGGGGACGTTCCCCACGGCGAAGCAGGTCACCGACTTCGTTGCGGACAAGGACCCGGCGAAGCGTGACAAGCTCGTGGACGCGCTGGTGGAGACCCCGGAGTACGCGTACTACTTCGCGAACAAGTGGGCCGACATCCTCCGCGTGAAGCGGCGCCAGGAGCTAAACCGGGCGCAGGGCACGTTCGCGTTCCACGAGTGGATCCGCGAGCAGGTCGCCGCGGACACGCCGTACAGCGAGTTCGTCCGGGCCATCGTCGCCAGCACCGGCGACGAGCGGAAGTCCCCGCCGACCGTGTGGTACAAGGAAATCGACAAGGCCGAGCAGTTCGTGGACGACGTGAGCCAAGTGTTCCTGGGCCAGCGGCTGTCGTGCGCGAACTGCCACCACCACCCCTACGAGAAGTGGTCGCAGGACGATTACTGGAGTCTGGCGGCGTTCTACGCCCGCGTGGGGCGGAAAGAGGCGCGGCTCCCGAGCGCGGACCCGAACCGACAAGACAACCGCGTTCAGACGGTCTACATCCGCACCATAGGGAACGTGACCAACAAGCGGACCCAGAAGCCGGCCGAGGCGAAGCCGCTCGACGGCGACCCGATGACCATCCCCGTGGACGAGGACCCGCGCCAGAAGCTGGTGGACTGGATGGTGTCTCCCAAGAACCCGTTCTTCGCGAAGACAGTCGCGAACCGGTACTGGGCGCACTTCTTCGGCCGGGGCATCGTGGACCCGCTCGACGACATGCGGATCACCAACCCGCCGAGCAACCCGGAGCTGCTCGACGCACTCACGCAGAGCGTGATCGACAACAAGTACAGCCTGAAGGCGCTCATCAAGACGATCTGCAAGAGCCGGACGTACCAGTTGTCGAGCGCGCCGAACGAGTTCAACAAGCACGACAAGCAGGCCTACGCCCGGTACTACCCGCGGCGGCTCCAGGCGGAAGTGCTGCTGGACGCGCTGTGCCAAGTGACCGACAGCCCGTCGCGGTACAACGGGCTGCCGGCCGACAAGAACGCCCCGAACCGCGCGATCATGCTGCCGGACGAGTCGTTCCAGTCGTACTTCTTGGACGTGAACGGACGCCCGCAGCGGATCAGCGCGTGCGAGTGCGAGCGGGTGAGCGAGGCGAACCTAGCGGCCGTGCTGCACATGCTCAACAGCGACGAGGTGCAGGGCAAGATCAGCCGCGGCGGCGGTCGCGCGGACCGGCTCGCGAAGGCCGATGACAAGCGCCTCGACGAGGAGAAGGTGACGGAACTGTTCCTGTCGGCGTTCTCACGGAAGCCAACGGCGGACGACCTCGCGACGGCGATCGAGCACATCAAGAAGTTGGAGGCGAAGAGCGGAGCGGCCGGCAAGAAGACCGCTTACGAGAACATCCTCTGGGCGCTGGTGAACACCAAGGAGTTCTGGTTCAACCAGTAGTGCCCGGAGCGTTGTCGAGCCCTCATTGTGCCCGCGGGCCGAAACCCGCGGGCATTTTCGTTTCGCCCGCACGAGCTGCATGAAACGGAACGTTGCCGCAACATTCCGCCAAACAACTGATGAATATGCCGCTACCTTTTGCGGTCCCGCCACAAAACCGTAACCGATACACGAACCGCACGTTCAGTCACGCACAAGTCCGCAAGCAATCAGCAAGCCGAATTGAGACCACATCATCGCGACGCAAAGCGAGCACGCAAAAAGTGTTAAGTGGTAGCGATCCTTTACAGGAGCGGACCGTTTTTTGATGCGCGAACGAGATCCTGACATAAGGGCGCTAACCGTGTCGAAACAACGATTGTGGCTGCGGGGGCTGACGTCTTTGGTTCGCGCATGCGCCCACGGGGGCGGGTCGTCGCGGTCGCAAAGCGTCCCCCTTCTCTCGTCTCGCATCGAGGTGCTCGAGGCCCGAACGGTTTTGAGCCACGCCGGCGGCATCACCTCGCACTTCGCGCCGGCCCCTTCGGAACGTGTTGCTACCCGGCACGAACTGGTGGTGGTCGATCCCCACGTTGCCGACTGGCAGTTTCTGGCCGCCAGCGCGAAGGCCCAAGGGCGCACGGTTCTCGTTCTGAACGCCGAACAAGACGGCATCGCCCAGGTGGGCGCCGCGCTGGCGGCCGGCTCAGATTGGACCGGGGTTCACTTCTTCTCGCACGGTAGCGCCGACGGGTTCCAGCTCGGCGGATCGCAAATCGACCGCGCCCGGATCGGGTCGTACGCGGACGAGGTCCGGCAGTGGCGCGGGTCCCTCGCCTCGGGTGCGGACCTGCTCTTTTATGAGTGCGGTCTCGCCGGCGGGAGCGCGGGGCGGTCTCTTCTGGACGACTTCCGCGCGTGGACCGGTGCGGACGTGGCCGCGAGTACGAACGTCACCGGGGCCGCCGCGCTCGGCGGGGACTGGGTGCTCGAGTACCAGCGCGGTGCGATCGAAACCGGCTCACCTCTTACCGCCGCGGAGCAAGGCGCGTACGCGGGGACGTTTGCCACGTTCACAGTGACGAACACCGGCGACAGCGGCGCCGGCTCGTTGCGACAGGCGATTGCGGACGCCAACGCGGCCGACGAGGCGGACACAATCGAGTTCAACTTGTCCAATGCCGATCCCAATTTCAACGCCATGACCGGCAAGTGGACGATCACGCTCGCTTCGGCGCTGGATGTGGTCACCGAACAGGTGACGATCGACGGACGCACACAGACCGGTTACGCCGGGGCACCGCTCGTCGTCGTGAACGGCAGCGGCATCAACAGCAACGGCATCGATCTGGGGATCGGTTCCTCCGGCAGTACAGTTCGGGGCCTCGTCATCAACGGCTTTTCCGGCGCGGGCGTTCACATCGCCAGCGCGAACAACTTCGTCCAGGGCAACTGGATCGGGTTGAACGCCAGCGGAACAGCCGCGGCGGCCAACACGACCGGAGTGTTACTGGACAACGCCAGTGGGAACACAGTGGGCGGCGCCACCGCGGCAGACCGGAACGTGATTTCCGGTAACGGGGAGGATGGCGTTTCCGTTTCGGGCGCGATGGCAACCGGAAACACGATCCTGGGCAACTACATCGGGCTCGATCCCGCCGGCGTAACGGCGATCGGTAACAGCTACAGCGGCGTCCTCACAACAAACGGCGCGACGGGCACAACGGTCGGCGGGACCGCCCCCGGGGCGGGCAACCTCATTTCCGGTAACGCGGAGTACGGGGTCCGGATCGAGGCGGACAACACGACCGTCAAGGGCAACGTAATCGGCCTCTTCGGGGACGGGAGCGTCTCGGCGACCTCGGGTAACCACATTGGTGGCGTTCTCGTCTCGTCGGCGAACAACACCATCGGCGGGACGGCCGCGCGGAACGTCATCAGCGGGAACGGCGGTGCCGGCGTCCACCTGCAAACCAGCGGGGCAACCGGGAACGTGCTTTTGGGCAACTACATCGGAACCGACACGCTCGGTTCCGCGGCCACCGGGTTCGGTAACATCCTCGGCATCCGCTTGAGCAACGGCGCGTCGGGTAACACACTGGGCGGGGCGGCCGCCGGGGCGGGTAACGTCATCTCCGGTAACTTGGACACGGGGGTGGACCTGAACGGCGCCGCCGGCAACACGTTACTCGGAAACATCATCGGCTTAGACGGTTCGGGAACAGTCGCACTGCCCAACTCGCAAGGGGTCACGTTAATCAACGCTCCCAACACCGTCATCGGCGGCTCCGCCGCCGGAGAAGGGAACGTCATCAGCGGAAACTCGCAGAACGGGATCGGCTCCGACGGTGACGGGGTGTCGGGCACGCGCATTCAGGGCAACTACATCGGCACCAACGCTGCGGGCAACGCCGCAGTCGGTAACGTGGGAATGGGAATCAGCATCGACACGTCTTCCGGCGCGCGGTCGACCGGACTCACAATCGGCGGCACCACCGCCGGTGCCGGGAACCTCATCTCAGGCAACACCTCCAGCGCCATACTGTTGCAAGCCGACAACACCCTCATCGCGGGTAACATCATCGGTCTGAACGCCGCCGGCACCGCCACGTTGCCCAACGGGGGCGGCATCATACTCGCGAGCGCGTCGAACAACACCATCGGCGGGACCACGGCCCTCGCACGAAACGTCATCAGCGGGAACCTCAACGAGGGGTTCCGCGTGTTCAGCGCGACTACGTCCGGTAACGTCATTCAGGGCAACTACATCGGCACGGACGGCGCCGGCTCGTCCGCCCCGGGCTTCGGCAACGGGAGCCACGGGGTCTGGTTGAACGGCACGAACAACACGGTCGGTGGTGCGGCGCCCGGGGCCGGCAACGTGATTGCCTTCAACAACGGCAGCGGGGTCATCATCGAATCGGGATCGGGGCAATCGATCCTCCAAAACAGTATTTATGGCAACACCTCCCTGGGCATCAATCTTGGCAACACTGTGACGAACGACGGCGCGGTGTCCGCTGGGCAGCCGAACCTGCTCACCGATTTCCCGGTATTCACCACCGCGAATTTGGTCGGGAGCACGCTCACCGTCGCCGGTTACGTCGGCAGTGCGGCCGGGCAGGCAACCTTCTCGAACAACCGTGTCGAGGTGTTCATCAGCGACACCAGTTCCGCCAACGGAAGCGGCCGGACGTACATCGGCTTCCTGACGACCGACGCGAGCGGCAACTTCAGCGGGTCCCTGAGCGTGGCCGGGCTCGGCCTGACGGCCGCCGACAGCCTCACGGCGACCGCCACCGACGGGAGCGGCAACACGTCCGAATTCGGCACGAACCGCGCCGTCAATGGTGCGCCCGTGGCGGTCGCGGACAGCGCGACCGCGGTCGAAGCGGGCGGATCGAGCAACGGCACCCCGGGGACCAACCCGCAGGGCAACGTCCTCACCAACGACACGGACCCGGACCCCGGCGATACGAAGGTCGTCTCCGGAGTGGTGGCGGGCGACGCGGGCAGCGCGTCGGGCAGCGTGGGCGTAGCCGTAGCTGGCACCTACGGTTCCGTCGTGATTAACGAGGGCGGCTCGTTCACCTACACCGTCAACAACGCCAACGCGGCCGTTCAGGCACTCCGCACGTCGAGCGACACACTGACCGACACGTTCACGTACACCCTCACCGACGGGGGCGGGCTCACGAGCACCGCACAACTGACGGTCAGCATCCACGGCGCCAACGACACCCCGACCGGTGGCGCGGTCGCGGCGACCGCGGCCGAAGCCGGTGGGCTCGACAACCTGACTCCCGGCCTGAACCCGACCGGCACCGTGTTCACGAACATTTCGGACGTAGACAGCGGCGACACCTTCACCGTCACCGGGGTCGCCGCCGGCGTCGCGGGTTCGGCGGCGGGCGCGGTCGGCTCACCGGTGGCCGGCGCGTACGGCTCGCTCACGGTCCGCGCGGATGGCACGTTCGTCTACACGGTCGATAACGCCAGCGCGTCCGTTCAGGCCCTGCGGGCCGGTGATTCCGTAACGGACACGTTCACGTACACCGCGGCCGACCTGGGTGGGCTCACCGTGACCGCCCAGGTGACCGTCACGATCCAGGGGGCCGCCGACGCCCCCGGGGCAGCCGTTCTCGTTGCCGGGGGCACGGTCCCGCTGAACGCCGTAGCCGGGACGGTCGTGGGCCAGGTGGCCGCTCCGATCGCCGACGCGGGGGCCACGGTCGGGTACGCCCTGGTGAGCAGCGCCAACGGGCTGTTTACGATCGAT
The DNA here is from genome assembly GCF_034097035.1 of Gemmata algarum. Taxonomy (NCBI): domain Bacteria; kingdom Pseudomonadati; phylum Planctomycetota; class Planctomycetia; order Gemmatales; family Gemmataceae; genus Gemmata; species Gemmata algarum. The sequence continues at coordinate 15,247 of NZ_JAXBLV010000213.1, read as the reverse complement.
TCGAGCGGCCGGATCACCGTCGCGCCCGGAGCGGTGTTCGGCAGCCAGAACCCGGGAGCGTACAACCTGATCGTGCGCACCACAGGTTCAAACGGCACCGCCCGCGATCAGACGATCAGTTTGGGAGTTGAGGTGGGCGGCGCCGACCGGGCGGTGCCGCGGAACGGGCTAACCCCCGTACGGTTCGCCGACGGACGAATCGGCTTCCAGAACTCGGCCGGGCAACTGGTTCGCACGGTCGCCCCGCCGGCCGGTTACGGCTCGTTCCAGGTCGCGATCGTGCCGGACCGTAACGGCGACGGGATCGACGACCTGCTCGTCGGGGCGGGATCGGGGATCGGCTCCCGTGTCGGGATCTTCGACGGCGCGACCGGCGCCGAGTTGCTCACGTGGTCTCCGTTCTCCGCCAGGTTCATCGGAGGGGTTTCGGTGGCCTGCGGGGACGTGACGGGAGACGGCGTCGCCGACTTCATCATCGGCGCCGGCCCCGGTGCCGGCCCGCACGTGAAGGTGTTCGACGGCGTGACCGGGGCCGAGCGGGCCAGTTTCTTCGCCTACGACAGCCGGTTCCGGGGCGGCGTGTCGGTCGCGGTCGGAGACGTGACGCGCGACGGGTTTGCAGACATCGTTACGGCCGCCGGGCCGGGCACCGCGCCCCACGTCAAAGTGTTCTCGGGCCGGTTCGGCGAGGAGCTGATGAGCTTCTTCGCGTACGACAGGAACTTCTTCGGCGGCGTCCGGGTCTCGATTCGCGATGTCAACGCGGACGGGTTGCCGGACATCATAACGGAAGCCACCGTCACCGGCCGCACCCACGTAAAAGCCTTCGACACGCTGACGGGCGAAATCATCCAGAGTTACTTTTCCTCATGAGTAGGGACGCGCTCACCGCACGGAGGTGGTACCCGGTAAACCATTCACGCTGTTGCGAGCGGCCCGCGCGCTCGCAACCCGACCTCGACTGCCCGAGCACGTGTTTGGCAAGCCGGTAGGCGCGTTCTCCGAGTCGCCCCTCACGCTGATCGCACGTCTTTACGATCTCACCGATGCTCGTCCACGAGGTGCGGTCAACGCCCGCTTGCAGGGCCGGCCGCACAGTGAACTGCGTTATGCGGAAAATCAACCGGTGCCGTCCACTGCGATCCTGCGGCGCGAACGTTGACCTGTGGACGTTCCGCACCGACAATCACCGCTGTCGCTTCCGGAGGATCGTATGCGTTCCCTCTCCGCGTTCGTTGCGGTTGCTGCACTCGCGCTTCCTGGCGCGGCGGCCGATCCGAAGCCCCCGAACATCGTGTTCATCCTCGCCGACGATGTCGGGTACGGCGACCTCGGGTGCTACGGCTCCACCAAGGTGCGCACGCCGAACCTCGACACCCTCGCGAAGCAGGGCACGCGGCTCACCGACGCGCACAGCCCCGCCGCCGTCTGCACGCCCACCCGGTACGCGCTCCTCACGGGTCAGTACGCGTGGCGCCACGCGCCCGGGTCGCGCATCCTCAGCGGCGTCGCCCCGCTCAGCATCAAGCCCGACACGCTCACCGTACCCGCGTTCCTGAAACAAAACGGCTACACCACTGCCGCAGTCGGAAAGTGGCACCTGGGCCTGGGCGACAAGGAAACGGATTACAACGGCGAGATCAAGCCGGGGGCGCGCGAGGTCGGGTTCGATTACTCGTTCCTCATCCCCGCGACCGGCGACCGCACGCCGTGCGTGTTCGTCGAGAACGGGCGCGTCGTGAACTACGACCCCAAAGACCCGATCACCGTCAGCTACACGAAAAAGGTGGGCACCGAGCCGACCGGGAAGGAGAACCCGGAACTCCTCACCGTCCAGAAGCCGAGCCTCGGTCACGACATGACCATCGTGAACGGGATCAGCCGCATCGGCTGGATGACCGGCGGCAAAGCGGCCCGCTGGAAGGACGAAGACATCGCCGACGACATCACCAAGAAAGCGGTCGAGTTCATCGGCAAATCCAAGGACAAGCCGTTCTTCCTGTACTTTGCCACGCACGACGCGCACGTCCCCCGCGTGCCGCACCCGCGGTTCAAAGGCAAGAGCGGGCACGGGCTGCGCGGCGACTGCATCGAGGAACTCGACTGGTGCGTCGGCGAGGTCATCGCGGCGCTCGACAAGCACAAGCTCACCGACAACACGCTCGTCGTCTTCACCAGCGACAACGGCGGCGTCATGGATGACGGCTACGTCGACGGCACCGCAACCGACACGAGCGGTCACACGTGTAACGGGGCGCTACGCGGCTTCAAGGGCGGGCTGTACGAGGGCGGGCACCGCGTTCCGTTTATCGCGAAATGGCCCGTGCACGTCGCGGCCGGGAAAGTGTCAGACGGGCTGGTCTGTCACGTCGATCTCCTCAGGACCTGTGCAGGGATCCTCGGAAAGACGCTCCCGAGCGGTGCCGGGCCGGACAGCGTCGACATCTTCCCGACCCTCACGGCCGACCGGCCGACGAAGCCGTGCCGATCGACACTGATTCACCAGAGCGGCAACCCGAACGCCCTCGCGATCCGCAAAGGTGAGTGGAAGCTCATCCCCAACGAAGGGAAAAAGAAAGTCGGGCCGGAGCTGTTCAACCTCGCCGCCGATCCGACCGAACAAAAGAACCTCGCCGCCGACAAGCCGGAGGTGGTGAAAGAACTCGCCGCACTGCTGAAGTCGGTTCAAGAGAACCCGACCTCCCGGCCGTAAGCCGAAGGCGCCCCGATGCCGTTGAACCCCCGCGTCTTCTTCCGCAAGGTCCACCGGTGGGGCGCCGTCGTCGCGGCGGCGCCCTTCCTGCTCGTCCTCGTCACGGGCTGCCTGCTACAACTCAAGAAGGAAATCGCGTGGGTCCAACCGCCCACCAAAAAAGGCACCGGGAACGAGCCGACGGCACCCTTCGACGCCGTCCTTACGGCCGTGAAAGGTGTGCCCGAAGCGCGCGTGCACGGCTGGGCCGACATCGAGCGCATGGACGTGCGGCCCAAAGACGGCGTCGTGAAGGTGCAGTGCAAGAACCGGTACGAGGTGCAGGTCGATTTCCAGACCGCCCAGGTGCTCCAGGTCGAGTACCGGCGCTCGGACCTCATCGAGAGCTTGCACGACGGCAGCTTTTTTCACGACTCGTTCAAGGTGTACGTGTTCTTCCCGGTGGCGCTGGTGGTCGTGACGCTCTGGGCCACCGGGATGTACCTGTTCGTTCTGCCGCTCGCGGTGTGCTGGCGGCGCAAGAGACCCGCGCCCGACGCGCCGGGGCCGAAATGACCTCACTCCGCCGATTCGTCGTCGTTCAGCTCCTGATGGTGTGGCAGGGCGGGTTCCTGTTCTACACGTCGGCGGTCGTACCGGTGGGGACCGAACTCCTGGGAAAGGTCGGGCAAGGCTCGATCACCGCCCGCGTCACCGACGCGCTCAACGCGGTCGGCGTGGTCGCGCTCGCCGCACTGGCGCTGGACCTGCTACTGACCTCCGACCCGTCCCGGCGCCGGGCGCTGTCGCGGTGGGCGCTGTGGGTGCTCGCCGCGGTGTGCCAGGGCGGCCTCTTTTACCTGCACGCGGTGCTGGAATCCTACATGGACCCGGACCGCCGGGCGGTGATGGTGATCCCGCCGTTCTACCCGACGCACCGCGTGTACCTGTGGACCAGTACCGTACAGTGGGCCGCGTGCCTGCTGTTCGCGTGGCTCACGCTCCGGGCGTGGCGCGCGGAAGACGCGGAGCGCGTTCTGCCCGAAGCGAGGGCGTGAGCCCCTTCCCTCCTCCGGCCGGTCCGGTTGATCCGGTCAGCAACTTGTCCCATTCCAACGGGGTTCAAGCCGTGCGCCTCACCCTCTCCGCTCTCGTTGTGCTCACGGCGCAAGGGACGTGCGCCTCACGCGCCGCAGCCGCCGCGAGGCCGAACTTCGTGTTCATCACCTGCGAGGACATCTCGCCCAACCTGAGCTGCTACGGCGACCCGGACGCGATCACGCCCAACCTCGATCGACTCGCGAAAGAGGGCGCGCGGTTCACGCGCGCGTTCACCCACGCCCCGGTGTGCGCGCCGAGCCGCAGCGGGATCATCACCGGGCAGTACCCGACGACGCTCGGCTCGCACCACATGCGGTCGAAACTGACCCGAACGCCCCCGCTGTTCACGGACGACCTGCGGAAGGCCGGGTACACCGTGTGCTGGCCCACCGCGGGCGGCGGCGGGATCGGCAAAACGGACTTCAACTTCGACGTGCCCAAGGGCTGGGTCGATGTGACCGCCGACTGGACCAAGAGGCCCGAGCTGCTGAAGCCGCCGTTCTTCGCAGTGTACAACATCACCGTCACCCACGAGAGCCAGGCCCGCGCGACCCGCTTCCAGTACGCGAAGAACACCGCCCGGCTCAAGCCCGCCGAGCGCCGCGACCCGGCGAAGGTGCAGTTCCCGCCGTACTACCCCGACACGGTCCCGGTGCGGGACTGCGTGGCGACCTACCACGACAACGTCACCGCAATGGATTACCTGGCCGGCGACGTGCTCAAACTGCTCGAGGACCGGAAACTCGCGGACGACACGGTCGTCGTGTTCTACGGCGACCACGGGTGGGGGCTGAGCCGGGGCAAGCGCTGGCCCTACGACAGCGGGCTGCGCGTGCCGTTCATCGTGCGATGGCCCGGGCGCGTGAAGCCCGGCAGCGTCCGCGACGACCTCGTGTGCTTCCTCGACATCGCCCCCACCGTGCTGGCCCTCGCGGGGGCGGAAGTGCCCGCGCGCATGCAGGGGCGGGTGATGCTCGGCGAGAAGGCGCAGCAGGCCCCCAAGTACGTGTTCGGCGCACGGGACCGCATGGACGAGACCTACGACCGCATCCGCACCGTGCGCGGCGAGCGGTACCGGTACATCCGCAACTTCGAGCCGGACCTGCCGTACTTCCAGTACTGCAACTACATGGACGAGATGCCGATCATGCGGGAGTGGCGCCGTCTGGCCTTTGAGGACAAGCTCGACCCCACGCAAAAGCTGTTCATGAGCCGCACCAAGCCGAAGGAGGAGCTGTACGACCTCGAAACCGACCCGCACGAGATCAAGAATCTGGCCGGGAGCCCGAACGCAGAACTCCGGGCGGTTCGCCAAGAGATGTCGGCCGCGCTCGACAGGTGGATCAAAGACACGAAGGATCTGGGCGAAGTACCGGAAAAGGAACTCATCAAACGGGGCGTCGTGCGCGACGTGCTCGCGGTCGAGTACGACCAGCGCGTGAAGCTCCACCCGAAAACCCCGCCGGTGCCATGACCGACACCCCAGTCCGCGAACAAAGTCCCTTGCCCCGCGGCTGCGCCCACGTTTTCCTCGTCGTCTTCGTACTCTGCTGGACCGGGACGGTTCTGACGGCTGATGGTAAATTCGGCCGCGTACTCTACCGGCAGGCGCGCGCCGAGGGGTTCCCGCGTGCCGAGGGAACGATCACGCAGAGCACCGTCGAGCAGGGCGAGTCCTCTCGGCTCAATATTGCCTACTCGTACGAAGTGAACGGGCAAATCTACACCGGTACACGGTACTGGTACGGGGGCGTATCCAATTCTTCCAACTGGCAGCGGGCCTGTGACGAACTACCGGTCGGTGCGCGCGTACTCGTCGCGTACGATCCGGCGGACCCGTCAGACGCCGTCCTCCGCCCCGGACTGTTCGAGCCCCACACCGTACTGATCTGGTTCTTCACGCCGTTCAACATCGTCATGTTGGCCGGCTGGCTCATTCTGGCCCGAGGTGAGCGACCGGCGTTCGGCCCACATGTGTTCACGGTCACACCGAATGGCGTGCGAACGCGCCTGCCCGGTCTGAACCGCACAGGCGCGTTCGCGGGCACCTTGTTGGGAATCTCTTTCGTCGGTTCCTTTGTGTGGGGATGCGGGTGCGGTTTCAACCCGCCGCTGTTGCTCAGCGGGTACGGGTACCTCGCTGCGATCGCGTTCGCGGTCTGGGTCGCGATCCGTCACGTCACCCCTGTACTCGAAGTGAACCAGCTTGAGCGCGTGGTGCAAATCGTCACCGGACGGAAGCCGGTCGTAGTTCCGTTCGAGGCCGTTCGGGAAATCCGAATCCTGCACGAAGAGACGCTCGACTCCGATGCGGCAGACGGAAAGGATCACAAGTACCACTGCGAGCTTCGACACACCAACACGAACGAAGACTCGTGGGTACGAATCGCGACCTACAACGAGCCGGCTTCGGCCGAGGGGTTGGCGATGTGGCTCCGCGGCGAAGTGGGGCACCCCGAGCAGCCGAAGGCAAAATGAGTTTGCGACCTCGGGCGCCTACTCGTGCGGCACCAGTTCTTCGAGCAACCCGGCCTCGATCCGAACCGCTCCGTCGGTGAGCAGACGCACCTCGGCGGTACGCATCCCCGCATCCGGGGCGCTCCCGAGCGGGCGGTGGTTGAACCAGACCGACAACGTTCCGCCGGCCCGCTCGTACCTCAGTTCCAGGTACGGCGGTAAGCCCTCGGCGGCGCGGGCCGCGGCGGTCGGCACCGGCACCGGTGAGCCCAACGGCTCCGGCACCGCCGCTGGTGTCGCGCGTCTCCCGAACGTCGCGGTTCCCGCGGCGCGATTCAGCTCCACCACCCACTCCGGCGCGCTCCCAGCAACAGGTTCGCTCGTTGCCAAAACAGCCGTGACGTTCAGCGCCTTGTACGAATCGAGGGCGAGGGTCACACGAAAGTGCTTCGGCGCGTCCAGGCGCCGGGCGAGCACGCCCCACCCGACCAGCACCGGCTTCTTCTCGTCGTCCTGCGCCAAGTCGAGGTTGCGCCCGGTCCAGGGCAACACGCTCTTGCCGTCGAACAGCCCGATCTGCGTTCGGGCCACGTACACCGTCGGCTTCACCGGCACCGATGGCGCCGTCGGCGTCGGGCGCCCGAACGCACCTCCGAGCGCGGCCGCACCGACCGTCAGCGCAACCACCGCCGCCGCGGCGAGCGCGTACCCCCACCGCCTCCGGCGCGACGCCACAAGCCCCAACACCTGCGGGTCCGGTGTGCGGTCGCCGGGCGCGTCCGGCGCGGGCCGAACGGGTTGCTCCACGGCGAGCGGCAGCCCGGCGCTCGTGAACGCTCCGGCCAGACACGGCAAGGCATCAATCCGGGCAATCAGTTCGGCATAGTCCTGCGGCCGGTCGGCCGGGTCCGCGGCCATCATCGCGGCCACGAGGTCGGCCGTGTCGGTAGAAGAGGGCAGCGAGAGCCGCGGCGGCTCCGCCTTCTGGCGCATCACCTCGGGAACGGTTCGGCCGCCGAACGGGAACCGGCCGGTCAGCGCCTGGAACACCGTCGCGCCGAGGCTGTAGATGTCGGCGCGGCGGTCCACGGTGCCGCGGAACTGCTCCGGCGCCATGTACACTGGGGTGCCCAGGAACACCCCGGCCGCGGTCTGGGCCGGGTCCGTGTCGCCCGGGCCGCGGAGCGTGAGGGCCAGCCCGAAGTCGGTCACCTTCACCATCGGCACGCCGGGCGGGAGCGGGAACCCGGTCGGCGGGGCCACCAGAAACAGGTTCGCGGGCTTCACGTCGCGGTGGATCACGCCCGCCCGCGCCGCGTGGTCCAGCGCCGCGGCCGTCTGCCGCGCCAGGAGCCACGCGGCCCGCTCCGGAAGCGGCCCGTCCCGCTGGAGCCGCTGGGCGAGGTCCTCGCCGTCGAGCAACTCCATTGCGAAGAACGCGCGCCCGCGGGTGTGCCCGCAGTCGTACACGGTCACGATGTTCGGGTGCTGGAGCCGGGCGAGGGCGACCGCCTCCTGGTCGAACCGGGCGAGCGTGTCCGGGGCCGTGCGGTCCGCGACCCGAACGGTCTTCAGCGCGACGACCCGATTGAGGCGGGTCTGAATGGCGCGAAACACGACCCCGCACGCGCCGGTGCCGAGGACGCCGGTCAGCTCGTACCCAGGGACCGATTCAAGCGGCGAAAACGAGGCGGACGGCGGCACCGCACCGGGCGCCGGAACAGACGCCACGGGGTCCGACAGGCCGGGGCTCACGGCGGCCACGGTTTCGACCAACCGGCGCGCCGGTACGGCCGGGAACGCGAGCCACGCGACGGACGCGGCCGGAACCCAGCGGGCGCCGTCCGCGCTGACGCGGTCCGCCGGCCCGAGCCGCCCGTCCGCGGCGCGGGCGCGGAGTTCGGCCGCGGGGAGCGGCCCCTCTGGCTCACCGGCCTCCGGCCGAACGAACCAGTCGCGTGGGGTGGCGTGCGCGTCCGGCCCGCGGGCCGTGTCCTCTGGGTGGCTCATGTGTGACGTACCCGCCGGTCCCCGGTCACGGCCCCGCCGCGTTCAACTTGTCCAGCCGGGCCAGGAGCGACGAGACCGAGGGCCGGTCCGTGGTGCCCTCCCCGACGAACGCGAACACCGCGTTGCCGCTCTTGTCCAAAATGTACGTCGACGGCCGGGCCCAGTCCCCGGCGATCCCCAGCGCGGTCACCGCCTTCAGGTCGGCGTCGCGGAGCAGGGGGAACGGGAGCCGCTCGGTCCCCGACGCGCCCCCCACCCGCCCCTGGGCGAGGAAGTCGGGCACGCGGTCCGCCGGCCCCGGGAACACCATCACGACCTCGGTCTGCCGGCTCTTGAACTCGGCGTGGTTCGCCGCCAGCGCGTTCACCTGCGCCAGGCACCCGGGGCAGAACCTCCCGCCCGGGAACTTGGGCAGCCCCTTCACCACCACTAGCAGAACGTTCGACGTCCCGCGGAACGAGGTCAGATCGACCGTTTTGCCTTCCATATCGAGGAACTTGAGCGGGATCTGGTCCGGGGCGACGGCGCGGTTCGCCTCCCGGTCGTGGAACGCGGCGGCCACCGCGTCCAGGCGTTCCTGCGGTAGGGGCGTGGGGGCCGACGCCCCGCACCCGGCGAGCGCGGCGAGGAGGGCACACAGTCCGGCGGCGGGGACGCGACGCATGAGAGCTCCGTCGAGAGCGGTCCGGTGCCGGTTAGTTTATACGCCGGCCGGTCCCCCGCGGATTCCCGCGGCTCACTCCGCGCGGTCCATCATCTCGCGCACCTTGCGGGCCAGCACGGCGGGCGTGTACGGCTTCTGCAGGAACGCGTCGGCGGCGTCGGAGAGGCCGTGGCGCAGCACCACTTCGTTGGTGTACCCGCTGATGAACAGGACCCGGAGCCCGGGCCGCCGGTCGCGGAGCGCGTCGGCCAGTTCCCGCCCCCCGGTGTGCGGCATCACCACGTCGGTCACCAGCAGATCGATCCCACCCGGGTGCTGGTCGGACAGCGCCAACGCGGCCTCCGCGCCGCCGGCCGCCAAGACCGTGTACCCGCACCCCTCGAGCGCCCGCCGGGTGACCGCGCGGACCGCGTCCTCGTCCTCGACGAGCAGCACCGTCTCGGCGCCGCGGGCCGGCAGGACCGGGGCCTCGGCCGCCGCCCCCGCCGGCCCGACCGCCGCCGGGAACAGCAGCGTGAACGTGCTCCCGGCGCCGGCCGCGCTGGTCACGCTGATGTGCCCCCCGTTCTGCTTCACTGCGCCGTGGACCACGGCCAGCCCCAGGCCGGTGCCCTTCCCCACGCCCTTGGTGGTGAAGAACGGCTCGAACAGCCGGGCCTGTACCGCGTCCGACATCCCGCATCCGGTATCCGCGACCGTGAGCCGCACGTACCGCCCCGGGCGCAGGTCCGGGTCGTCCGGCAGCTCGTCCGGGCCGAGCGCCACGGCCCGCGTCTCGATCGTGAGCCGGCCGCCGGTGGGCATGGCGTCGCGGGCGTTCACCACCAGGTTCAGGAGCACCTGTTCGAGCTGCCCGCGGTCGGCCCGCACCCGGGCCGGCTCCGGGTCGAGGAGCTGGGTGACGAGCACGTCCTCGCCGACCAGCCGGATCAGCTTGGCGGTCTCGGCCACCAGCTCGCTGAGGTCGAACACGGTCGGCTCGATCATCGCCTTGCGGCTGTACGCCAGGAGCTGCTGGGTGAGCCGCGCGGCGCGCTCCCCGGCGGCGCCGATCTCGCCCAGCGGCCCGCGGCGCGGGTCGTCCGCCGGCACGTCCCGCAGGAGCAGGTCGCTGAACCCGTTGATGACGGTGAGCAGGTTGTTGAAGTCGTGCGCGATGCCGCCCGCCAGCCGCCCCACCGCCTCCATCTTGAGGGCCTGCTGGTAGTGGGCCTCCATCCGCTTGCGGGCGGTCACGTCCTCGGTGTACATGACCAGCCCGGCGACCGCGCCGTCGGCCCGGCGCCACGGGCGGACCTCCCAGCGGACCCACTGCGCGGTCCCGTCGGCCCGGTCGAACCGGTCCTCGTCGCACCGGCCCTCGCCCCCCGCCAGGCACCGCCGGTGGACCTCCCGCAACCGCTCCGGGGTGTCCGGGAACAGGTCGTAGTGGCTCAGCCCGGTGAGGTCCCGGTCGCCGAGGTTGTAGTCCGTGAGCCACCGGCGGCTGGTGCGTACGTACCGCATGTCCCGGTCGACCAGCGCGACCGCGGCCCACCCGTGGTCCACGAACAGCCGCAGCTGCCCCTCGCGCTCGCGCAGCTCCTGCTCCGCGCGGTGCCGCGCGGTCACGTCGCGGATGATGGCCGTGAACCGCCGGTCCGCCCCGTCCCCCCAGTGGGCCAGCGCGATCTCGACCGGGACCTCGGCGCCGTCCTTGCGCGCCCCCGGCGCCTCGATGACCCGGCCCCGCACGCGGGACGGGGCCGCCGGGTCGAAGGCGGCCAAGGCGTTGCGGTGCTCGCCCGCGTGCCGCGCGGGTACCACCAGCCCCACGTCGCGCCCGACGGCCTCCCGGGCGGTCCACCCGAAGAGCCGCTCGGCCCCGCGGTTCCACCCCAGAATGGTGCCCCGCCGGTCCGTCGTGACGATCGCGTCCGGCGCGGCCTCCACCGTCTCCCGGTACCGCTCCTCGCTCTCCAGCAGGCTCTCCTCGACCAACCGCTGGTCGGTGATGTTGGTGTGCGCCACCACCACCTCGCCCCGGCCACGGCGGAGCGGGGTCACGTTCATCTGGAACCACCGCCGCTCCGTCGGCGAGTGGCACGCATACCCAAAGCTGACCCGGTCGGCGGTCCCCTCGAACACCTGTCGGATCGCGGCGGCCGCCGCGGCCGCGTCCGGGCACGCCGGCGCGCTCCGCCCGCACACGTCCAAATAGTTGGTGCCGACGCCGGCGTCCGGGACGCGGCCGTCGGGCAGCCGGTTCCCCTCGGCCATCGCGCGCCACGCCGCGTTGACCGCGACGATGGTGCCGGACCGGTCGAGGACGGCGATGTACGCGGTCATCGAGTCCAGGACGGCTTGAATGAACACGGCCTGCTCCCGCAGCGCCTGTGCGGCCCGCACCCGGTCCGTCACGTCGCGCACGGTCACCTGGACCGCCGGCGCGCCCCGGTCCTCGCACGCGACCGCGCTCACCTCGGTGTCCACCACGCCCCCGTCGAACCGGACGAACCGGCGCTCGGACAGGGGCACCGGGCGGCCGGCGGCCAGTTCGTCCAGCGCGGCCCGGAACGCCGCGTGGTGGCCCGGGTGGATCAGGTCGGACGGGGCCAGCCCCACGAGCCGCTCCGGGGACCCGGCCCCGAGCATCCGGGCCAGCGCCGCGTTGGCGAAAGTGATGCGCCCGGCGCGGCTCACGGCGATGCCGTCGCTGCTGGACTCCACCAGCGCCCGGTACCGCCCCTCGCTCTCGCGCAGCTCGCGGTCCGCGCGGTCGCTCTCGATCGCCACCCGGGCCAGTTGCTCGGCCCGCGCCACCACCTCGGCGAGCCGGGCCGGCGACACGCCGGGCTCACGGGCGTACACCGCGAACGTGCCGAGCACCGGCCGCGCCGCGGTGCCCCGCTGGGTGCCCAGGATCGGAACGGACCAACACGCCCGCAGCCCGTGGGCCAGCGCCAGCTCCTTGTAGTCGGCCCACCGCGGGTCGGTCGCGATGTCGGCCACCAGCGCGGGCTCGCGGGTGAACGCGGCGGTGCCGCACGACCCGACCGCCGGGCCGATGACAACGCCGTCGATGGCCGCACAGTACTCGGGCGGCAGGCGCGGGGCGGCCCCGTGCCGGAGCCGTGTGCCGTCGCGGTCGAGCAGCAGCACCGAGGCGAGCGTTCCGGTCAGCTCGTGTTCGACCAGGGCTGTCACCTCGGCCAGCACGTCGGCCAACGGGCTCGCGGTGGCGATCCGCTCCAGCGCGCGGTTCTGCCGCGCCAGGAACGCTTCGGCCCGCTTCTGCGCGGTCACGTCCACCATCACCCCGCGGAGGCTCGCGACGACCCCGCCCTCGACCACCACCGTCACCAGGTCGCGCACCCACACCACCCGCCCGTCGGCCGCCAGAATCCGGTACTCGAAGTCGTGGCTCCGGTGCTCGCGGGTGGCCACGAGGCAGAAGGCCGTCGCCCAGTCCCGGTCGTCCGGGTGCAGGTGGCGCACCCAGAAGTCGGGCTCGGACCACTGCGCGACCGGGTACCCGAGGAGCCGCTCCGCCCACTCGCTCACGAAGGTGAAGCGGAACGTCTGCGGGTCCACCTCCCACACGATGCCGCCGACCGAGGCGACCAGTTGCTCGTACCGCTGCTGGCCCGCCCGCAGCGCCTCCTCGGCGCGCTTGCGGGCGGTCACGTCGCGGGACACCCCGACGACCCCGCACACGGCCCCCCCCGCGTCCCGATACGGAGCCTTGTTGGCCAGGTAGGTGCGGGTCACCCCGGCGGCGGTCACCTCCTCTTCGGCCGTGTGCGGGCGCCGGGCCTGCATGACGAGCGCGTCCCGGGCGCGCAGCAGTTCGGCGCTGGGGCGGTCGAGCAGCTCGAAGTCGTCGCGCCCGACCACCTCCGCGACCGGGCGCCCGAAGCACTCGGCCCCCGCCCGGTTGATGAGCAGGTACTTGCCGGTCCGGTCCTTCACGAACACCGCGTCTGTGGTGCCGTCGGCGACGGCCCGGAGCAGGTCCAGGGCGCGCGCGAGGGTGCGCACCTCGCGCCGGACCAGCCAGTACATCAGCCCGGCCGACAGCGCGATGAACGCGGTCCCCTTGAGCGCCGCGGCCCAAAACACGTCACCGGCCCCCGGCTCCAGGGCCAAGAGGACGCGATCGGACAGCCAGACCCACAGCAGGCCGAACAGCAGGTACACTCCCGCGACGCGCGCGGGCGACGCCCGGTGAGCGGTCCGAAGGGGTGCGTTTTGGCCCATCTCGGGCCTCCATAAGCGTGCGGACCGGGGAGGGAGTGGTCACGCAATAAGTTATCCTAGACGCCACCCGTCCGGGGCGGAAGCCGCTTCCGAGCCCTGGCCCACTTCGCGCGGCCGGGCGCGCCGGCGCCCGCCATGAATCCTAGGACGAACTCTGCCCGGTGCTCCCAAGATCGCACCGGCGCTCAACGCCGACGGGCGCCGACGTTCCGGGCGGGCCGCGCGTGCGTGGACGCGACCCCGTCGCGGGTCCCCCCACCTCGCCGTCCCTCACCGCGCAGGAGCACCATGAGTAGGCACTTTCCAAGATTCGCGGCCGCGCGGCTCTCACTGGCCCCGGCCCTGACCGGCCCCGCGGCGGACGAGGATCGGTACGGCGATCCCCTGCCGCGCGGCGCGACGGGCCGCCTCGGCACGGTTCGGCTCCGGAGCAACTCGTACGCGGCCCCGGTCCCCTCCTCGGACGCCAAAACCCTCTACTTGGCCAGTTCGCTCGGCAGATTCCGACTCCTCGACCCGGCCACCGGCGCGACCGTCGGCACGCTCCAGGAGCAGCCGCCCGGCACATTCGTCGCGTTCTCCGCCGATGGGAAGCGCGGCCTCCAGGCGACGCACGACGCGGTCATCGTGTGGGACGCCGGCAGCGGCAATGTGCTGGCCAAGGTCACCGCGCGTGCCCACAGCCGCGAATGCAGCGCGGCTCTTTCGGCCGACGGCTCGGTGCTCGCGATCGGTGGGGCTCAGCTCGACTGGTGCCGATTCTCTGCGCGATCACGCGGCCGGTGCGAGCGTGGTGAGCAGTCGCTCTCGCACGCGCGGCGGGAGTTGATCGAGAGCCGCGTCCGCTCCGGCCTGTGGCAAAAGTGCTTCGACCCAGAGCCACCGGCGGACCGCCACCCGCGCATCGGAGAACGTAGTGACGGTTTTGCCGATCCATTCCACGCTCCCGGTTCGTTTCGCCCCGGGCCGTGCGTGGAACAGGGTCGCCACCACGGTGTACAACCCGAACAGAGGGTCCCCGCCTGCGGGGCAGGGGCGGCCCGCAACACGGTCTTCTCGCGCCACCACGGGGGGCTCCAGGCCCAGCTCCGCGCGCCTCTCTTGGGGCGTGGTCTCGATGTTCCAACGACCGCGGTCGTGGCCGATCACGGCCGTCGGCCCTAGGCTCGTGTCGGTGGTGAAGACGTACTCGTCCCGATGGGTACCGGTAGTGTATCGCACGAACACCCACCGCAGCGGCACCCGCCCGCGACTGGTCTTGTACCCGTGACCAGTGCCGTCGGGGGCCGGAACCGTCCGCTTCCCGCTCCCCGTACCATCCGACCTCCAACCGGTCGAAGGTCTTGGCGGTGGCGACGGCGTGGCGCGGCTGGGGTCGGGCGGCCCTCTTCACTCGAGGCCGCCCCGTAGCCGCACACGGCGGGGGCGGTTCGAACCGGTTGGCGTCGGGGTGCAACGTGCTGACCAACGTCAGCCGCGCGCGGTGGCGGTAGCAGAACCGCGTGACCTCGTGGGTTCCGTACCCCGAATCCCCGGCGAATACGAACGTTCGGTCCGGGAACCGGATCAACAGCCGGCGCAGCCGCCCGCACAGGATCCGGGCCGGGGTGCGATGCCATCGGTTCCGCTTCTGGTCGTCCTCGCTGATCGGTACCAGTCGATGAGCGCCGGTCGGGTCCACGGGCGAGTGCCGAACGGGCACTTCACCAGCACCGCCAACACGACCCACGTGTGGCCGTATCGGAGCGCGGTGTCTGAGTGAGACGTGCGCACCGGGTCCCGGTGCCGGGCCGTACACGTGTGGCCCGTTGTGCCCGTCCACCGTGTCATCACCGACCCGCATCACCGGCCCATTGGGGGACAGGTGGTCGAGCACGAATCGCACGAACGCGCACCCGGACCCAGACCCGGGCGCGAGTGAGTACACCCGCTGGTACTCGGTGGGGTGCCCCGGTGCCAGAAGTCGGAGCGTGCGCAGCAGGTTCGCCGCGGTGCGCCGCCCGGTAGTCACCCGCGCCCCGACCAACAGAACCGAGAACCGCGTGTACGTCGGGCTCGTGAAGTGCCGGTCGAGGACCTGTACT
>NZ_JAXBLV010000212.1:0-46519 GCF_034097035.1 Gemmata algarum | reverse complement strand
GGCCCTCACCATGCCCGCCGCCGAGCAGGAGCGCCGCATGCGCCGCATGCGCGCCCAGGTCGATGACCACAACATCTACCGCTGGGCCGGGATGCTGTTGTCGGAGGTCGGCAAACGGGTTCCGGATTCACCCCCGATGTCCGCGGAGAAGTCGCAAGGGGAACGCGAGCCGGACCCGAACTTGCGCGCCGCCGCAGACGAAGAGGCAATTGCTCGCGAAACCTACGTGACCGCCATGCAACTGGCCGGCGCCTGACGCACGAGAGCCCACCCACGGAACGTTAAAACAGGGCCGCAACCGTGCGGGAGCAAGCATGATCGCTCCCGCACGGTTGCGGCCCCGGCCCGTTCGAGAGCAGACAGGCACACCACGCTCACCCAGTTCCGGAACAACGATCGTCTTGTGAAAAGTTCGACAATGGTCGCCTGCTCTTTGTCAGGAAAAAACGAGATGCGGGCAGGGAAATGTAACATGTCGTCAATCGGGCGCCAGCTCGTGTAAGAAGGCGGAACGGCGCGGGTATAATCGCGTCGAGTCGGTGCGCACTCGTGCCGGCCCTCTCAGCGGCCCCACGCCCGGTAGCTGAGAACCTCCCTGATCGGCACTTTTAGTGGGTGTTGCATGTTTCACTCCGTCCAGCGTCGTTTGACGTGGTTCGCGCTGGCCCTCGGCGCGCTGAGCTTGCTCCCGCTCACGGGGGTGCTGAAGGCACAACAACCCGGTCGCGCGCGGCCGGCGGGCAGCTACTCCTATGTGCCGCAGGGCGCGTGGCGTCCTGCCGGCTTCAACGGCACCCAAAACAACATCGGTAACGTCGGCCAGATCCAGGGCGGCATCGGCGGTCAGATCCAAGGCGGCATCGGCGGCCAGATCCAGGGTGGCATCGGGGGTATCGGCGGCCAGATCCAAGGTGGGATCGGGGGCATCGGAGGGATCGGCGGCATTCAGGGTGGTATCGGTGGCATTCAAGGCGGTATCGGCGGAATTGGCGGCGGGATCGGTGGGATCGGTGGTCTTCAAGGCGGCATCGGTGGGATCGGAGGTCTTCAGGGCGGCATCGGCGGGATCGGTGGCGGCATCGGCGGCCTTCAGGGTGGCATCGGTGGCATTGGCGGTGGGATCGGTGGCATCGGTGGTGGTATTGGCGGGATCGGCGGAATTGGCGGCGGGATCGGTGGCATCAGCGGCGGGATCGGCGGGAACATTGTCACGTTCCCCTCCATCGGAAGCTACCTGGGTGGTGCCGGCGGGTTCGGTGGCGGCATCGGCGGTATCGGTGGCGGCATTGGCGGCATCGGTGGTGGGATCGGCGGGTTCGGTGGCGGCATTCAAGGCGGTATCGGCGGGTTCGGTGGTGGCATTCAGGGCGGCATCGGAGGCATTCAGGGCGGCATCGGAGGGTTCGGTGGGATTCAGGGCGGCATCGGAGGGATCGGCGGCATTCAGGGTGGGATCGGCGGATTTGGCGGCATTCAAGGCGGCATTGCTGGCATTCAAGGTGGGATCGGCGGGTTCAACATCGGCGGCGGCGGCATCGGTGGCATCGGCGGTATCGGCGGCGGCGGGTTCAACATCGGCGGCGGCGGGTTCGGCGGGAAGCAGCTCGGGTTCAGCGGCGAAACGGGCTACTAACTCGTAACGTGGATCAAGCGCGAAACGGCTCGGCCCGGGGCAGGTGTCCCGGGCCGAGCCGTTTCGCGCTTGACTTGGGCGCGACGCCGGGCGACGATTAATCCTCCCACCTGCCGGTCCACCTTTGCTCCCTCCACCGCAAGGACCGCTCCGCGATGCTCGCTCCCTTTCGCGCCCTCGCTGCCGCCGCTTTGCTCGCCGCCCCGGGCCTCGCACCGGCCGCCGAGCCGCTGCACGTGCGGATCGACCGGCACATCGCCGCCGGCGTCCCGGATTTCAAGAAGAAGGCCGCGCCGCTCACGGGCGACGAGGAGTTCGTCCGCCGGGCGTACCTGGACCTCGCGGGCACCGTCCCCGCGGTCGCCGAGTTGAACCAGTTCCTGACGAGCCCGGAACCGGACAAGCGCGCGAAGCTCGTGGACCGGCTGCTGGCCGCGCCGGGGTACGCGCGGCGCATGGCGTGGCACTTCGACGTGATGCTGATGGAGCGCCGGCCCGACGCGAAGGTGCCCCGGGCCGCGTGGGAGGCGTACCTCCGGGTCGCGTTCTCCGCGAACCGGCCCTACGACCGGTTCGTGCGCGACCTCCTGGCCGCGGACGGCGCCGACCCGAACACCCGCCCGGCCGCGAAGTTCTTCCTCGACCGCGACCTCGAGCCCCACCTCGTGACCCGTGACCTCGGCCGCGTGTTCCTGGGCCGCGACCTCCAGTGCGCCCAGTGCCACGACCACCCGAGCGTCGACGGCTACCGGCAAGCGGAATACTACGGCATCCAGGCATTCCTGAACCGCTCGTTCCTGTCCCCCGACGCACAGGCCGCCGGCGCGGTGATCGCCGAAAGGGCCGAGGGCGACGTGAGCTTCATGAGCGTGTTCGACAAGGACAAGAAGCAGCACACCGCCCTGCCCCGCATCGCCGGCGTCAGGCCGGTTGAGGAGCCCAAGCCCGTAACGGGCCAAGAGCCCAGGGCCGCGCCGAACGCGGTCGCGAAGCCCGCCAACAGCCGCCGCGCCCGGCTCGCCGGCGCGGTGACGAGCCCCGAGAACGCGGCGTTCGCCCGCAACATCGCCAACCGCATGTGGGCGCTGATGATGGGCCGGGGGATCGTTCACCCGCTCGACTGGGATCACGAGAAGAACCCGCCGTCGCACCCCGAGCTGCTCGACGAACTCGCGCGGGAGCTTGTGGCCCGCGGGTACGACCTCAAGTGGCTGGTGCGCGAGATCGCGCTGTCCGAGGCGTACCAGCGGTCGAGCGAGCGGCCCGCGGACGCCGACGCGCCCGAGGACCGCTACTTGGTCGCCATCCTAAAGCCGCTCTCGCCCGAACAGTTCGCATACGCGGTGATGCAGGCGACCGGGCACACCGACGCCGAGCGCGACGCGATCAAGAAGCTCGGGCCGAAGGCGACGGAGGAGATGCTCGACGGGCGGCTGGCGCCGCGGCTGGTCGCGTTCCGGCGGGCGCTCGGCGGCCGGCCCGGGGACGCCGGCGAGACGTTCTCGGCCACCCTCGACCAGACGCTGTTCCTGAAGTACGGCGCGGCGGTGCGCGGGCTGCTCCCCGCGCGCGCCGGCAACCTCGCGGACCGGCTGAGGAAGACCGCCGATCCGGACGCGGTCGCGACCGAGCTGTTCGCGGCAGTGCTCTCCCGGCGGCCCACCGCCGACGAGCGCCAGGACATCGCCGACGCGCTGACGGGCTCCCGGGACCGCCAAACGACGCTCAACGAGCTGGTGTGGGCGATGGTCGCCAGCGCCGAGTTCCGGTTCAACCACTGACACCACCACGCGGTTGATCCGCATTCACGCCTTCATTCTGTAACCGGCCTCACCGCGGCCGGCTACAGAACACAGTTGCTTTCACCGGATTCGATCCGACACAGTGGGTTACGCCCACCTCTTCACCGCACGCGGGAGCCCGACATGCTGCCATGCCAGTACGCCTGCCACACGGCCCCGCACGCGGTCTCGCGGCGCGGGTTCCTCGGCGCGACCGCCGCGCTCGGCCTCGGCGGGTTCGCCAGCGCGGGGGCCGCGAGCGAGCTGAAGAGGTCACAGAAGCGGGTGCTGGTGATCTTCCTGGCGGGCGGCGTGAGCCAGCTCGAGACGTGGGACCCGAAGCCCAACACCGAGACCGGCGGGCCGTTCAAGGCGATCCAGACCTCGGTCACGGGCACACGCATCTCCGAGCTGCTGCCGCACGCGGCGAAGCGGGTGCACAAGCTGGCGCTCGTGCGCAGCCTCAACTCGGTCTCCGACGACCACGGGATCGGCGAGAAGATCATGCTCACCGGGCGCCGGCTGGAGCCCGGGATCGAGTACCCGCACATCGGCGCGGTGGCGGCCAAGCTGCTCGGCGGGGGCGCGTCGGCGCTGCCGGGGAACATCCAGATCCTGCCGCGGGGCGGGAGCGGGTTCGGCGGGCGCGACGCCACGTTCCTGGGGCCGAAGGTGGCGGCGGTGTCGCTCGGCGACGGCAAGCCGCCGGCGGACCTGTTCCGCCCGAAGGACCTCGCGGGCGACGCCGACGCCGCGCGCGAGGCGTTCCGCCGCAAGCTCAACGACCGGTTCGCGCGGTCGCGCAGGTCGGCCGCCACCGAGGCGTACGCCGAGAGCTACGCGCAGGCCGAGCGGGTGGTGCGCCAGGCCGACGTGTTCGACATCGAGAAGGAGAGCCCGAAGGTCGCGGACCGGTACGGGCGGCACGACTTCGGCCGGCACCTGCTCTTGGCCCGGCGGCTGCTGGAGGCCGGGGTGAGCTACGTGAAGGTGTCGCACTCGAACTACGACACGCACCACGAGAACTTCGACTTCCACATCGAGCAGCTCGGCGAGTTCGACCGCCCGTTCGCGGCCCTGCTCGACGACCTGTCCGACCGCGGGATGCTGGAGAGCACGCTGGTGGTGGTGATGAGCGAGATGGGCCGGACCCCGCGGATCAACGACCGGTACGGGCGCGACCACTGGTCGAAGGCGTGGAGCGTGGCGCTGGCCGGCGCCGGGGTCAAGGGCGGGGCGGTGGTGGGCAAGACGAACGCGACCGGCACCGCGGTGACGGACCGCGAGGTGTCCAGCGGGCACCTGTTCCACACGTACCTGCGGGCGGTGGGCCTGGACAGCACGAAGAACTTCTACCCGAACGACCGCCCGGTGCCGGTCGCCGACCCGAAGGCGGCCGCGATCGAGGAGATCCTTGCGTAGCGGGGCCTTCAGCCGCCTCATAGCATCAGCGGCATTGTTTTTGTGGTACAGACATTCCTGGCGGCTTTGTTTTGTGGCACAGACATTCCTGTCTGTGCGTCGTCGTCGGTCCCGACGCCAGGAGGGACCGACCGTCAACCGGCGGGAACCAACACGAGGCGTCATGCCACCGATTCGCCAGTTCCAGGCGACGCGCCGGAACCTACCACACTGGCACCAACCGGGCGCCACGTACTTCCTCACCTGGCGCGTGGGCCCGGGTCGCGAACTCGCGCCGGATGACCGCACACGCGCTCGACGCGATCCGCTTCTGGGACACCAAACGGTGGACCGTGCATGCGGCGGTCGTCATGCCCGACCACGCGCATGCGTTGGTCCGCCCTCTGCCACTCGACACGACCGATGTGACTGCGCGTGAGTTCTACAGCCTGCCGGAACTGACGAAGAGCGTGAAGGGCTACTCGGCACGCGCGATCAACCGGCGCCAGGGGCGGAGCGAGGCGCTGTGGCAGGACGAAGGGTACGACCGCATCGTGCGGAACGACCGGGAGCTGGAAGAAACGTGGGGCTACATCCGCTTCAACCCGGTGAAGGCCGGGTTCGTAGCGGAGCCCGAATTGTACCAGTGGTTGTACTCAGCCGGTCGCGCGGACTGATGTATGATGTCGGTCGCACGGCATGATTTTGTTTTTGTGGCACAGACATTCTTGTCTGTGCTGCGGGCTACGGCCGCGCTGCCGGAAACACCTGAGCTGAAAAGCATCCGCGGCTACGTGTCCTCCCGCCGCCGGTTGACAGGTCGGTTCCTCCTGGCGTCGGAACCGACGACAACGCACAGACAGGAATGTCTGTGCCACGAAACAGAAAGGCAAGCAGCGCCGCCTTCCCGCCGGTTGACAGGTCGATTCCTCCTGGCGTCGGAACCGACGACAACGCACAGACAGGAATGTCTGTGCCACAAAGCCAAGATTCGCAAAGCCCCAACCCGAGAGCCGCTGCCATGTCCGAGGCCCCCCCGCCGCGCCGCGCGTTCGACCCCGCGGCGGCCCGCGTCGCCCACAGCTTCAAGCACCCGCGCCCGCTCGTCGGGTGCCGGTTCGACCCGTCGGGCCGGTTCCTGTTCGCGTCCGCCGAGGACGACACGGTCCAGCGGTTCGACCTGCTCACCGGGGCGAAGACCGCGTTCGTCGGGCACGCGAGCTGGGTGCGCGGGCTCGCGTTCGTTGCCGCCGCGGCGGCCCCCGGCGCGCCCGCACCGAACCCCGGCACGCTTCACGGAGCGATCGGGTTCGGCGCGGTGCGGGCGCCGGTCCCGAAGGCCGCTCCGTTCACGCTGATCTCGGCGGACTACCACGGGAACCTGATCTGGTGGGACGGCGCGGCCGACGCCCCGAAGCCGCTCCGCACCGTGCCGGCGCACGACGGCTGGGCGCGGGCCGTGGCCGTCAGCCCCGACGGGGCGACGGTCGCGAGCTGCGGGAACGACCACGCGGTGAAGCTGTGGAGCGCGGCCGACGGCGCCCCGGTCCGCACCCTCGAAGGCCACACGTCGCACGTCTACAACGTCGCGTTCCACCCGAACGGCCGGCGCCTCGTGTCGTGCGACCTGAAGGGCGTGGTGAAGGACTGGGACGTTAAAACCGGCACGTGCGAGCGCGAGTTCGACGCGAAGGTGCTGGCCAAGTACGACGCCGGCTTCATGGCGGACATCGGCGGCGCCCGCGGGATCGCGTTCCGGGCCGACGGGTCCGCGTTCGCGCTGTGCGGGATCACCAACGTCAGCAACGCGTTCGCCGGCGTGGGCAACCCCGCCGTGGTGCTGATCCACTGGGCGGGCGGCACGCCGGCGCTGCTGCGCCCGAAAGAGGCGTTCCAGGGCACCGCGTGGGGCGTCGGGTTCCACCCGTCCGGGGCGATCATCTCCGCGGGCGGCGGCGGCCAGGGGCGGGTCTGGTTCTGGAAGGGCAAGGACGAAACCGGCGTTCACACGATCAACGTTCCCACCAACTGCCGCGACTTCGCGCTGAGCCCGGCGGGCGACCGGTTCGCCGTGGCCGGCGCCAACGGCACCGCCTTCGTGTACGATTTCACCGGCCCCGCGCCCGCGCCGCCGGCCCCGCCGAAGAAGTGAACCGCCCGCCCCCTTCTACCACATCGGATTCGTCATGCGCTACCTGCTCGCGTGTGCCGCGCTCGGCGCGGCCCTTCCCCTTCTGGCGGCCGACGCCCCGAAGGGCTTCACCCCGCTGTTCAACGGAAAGGACCTGTCGGGCTGGCACGGGTGGGCCGTCCACGCCAAGGGGGGCACCCCGCCCGACGTGGCGAAGCTCGCGCCCGAGGCGCGCGCGAAGAAGGTCGATGAATGGACCGCCGACGCCAAGAAGCACTGGAGCGTCGACAACGGCGAACTCGTGAACGACGGCAAGGGCGCGTACCTGGCGACCGAGAAGGAGTACGGCGACATCGAGCTGCTGGTGGAGTACAAGACGGTCGCGGGGGCCGACAGCGGCATCTACCTGCGGAACACGCCGCAGGTGCAGATCTGGGACAGCGGGCAAACGTTCGACCCCAAGAGCCCGACCCGCAAGCCGCACCTCGGCTCCGGCGGGCTGTTCAACAACACCCCGGGGGCGCCCGGGCGGGACCCGCTCGCCCGCGCGGACAAGCCGTTCGGCGAGTGGAACTCGTTCCGCATCGTCCAGGTGGGGGAGCGCACCACCGTGTACCTGAACGGGAAACGGGTGGTCGAACACGCCCGCATGGAGAACTACTGGGACCGCACGGCCGCGCTCCCGAAGGCCGGCAAGATCCTGCTGCAAACGCACGGCGGCGAGATCCGCTGGCGCAACCTGTTCGTGCGCGAGATCCCGGCCGCGGAGGCGAACGCGATCCTCCGCGCGCACGACGCCACGGGCTTCGAGCCGCTGTTCAACGGCACGGACTTCGACGGCTGGGCCGGGGCGCTCGACAACTACGAGGTCGCCGACGGCGCCATCGTGTGCAAGAAGGGGAAAGGCGGGAACGTTTACGCGAAGCCCGAGTTCGCGGACTTCGCCGTGCGGCTGGAGTACAAGCTCCCGCCGGGCGGGAACAACGGCCTCGCGCTCCGGTACCCGGGCGGGAACGTCCACGTCGCGACGCAGGCCATGTGCGAGTTGCAGATCCTCGACGACACCGCGCCGAAGTACGCGGCGCTCGACCCGCGGCAGTACAACGGCTCGGCCTACGGGATGGTGGCCGCGCGGCGCGGGTACCTGCGCCCCGTCGGCGAGTGGAACTTCATGGAGGTGACGGCGAAGGGGTCGGCCCTGGTGGTCGAACTCAACGGGACCCGCATCCTCGACGCGGACCTGAGCGCGGTGACCGAGTTCAAGGACAAGACCCCGCACCCCGGAAAGGACCGCACGAAGGGGCACTTCGGGTTCGCGGGCCACAACGACCCGGTGGCGTTCCGGGGCATCACGGTGCGGAAGATCGGCAAGTGATTCGCCAGCCGGCCCGGCCGCGGCTCGGTGCGACCGTCCGCCCCTCGCGTGCCGAACCTCACGAACGCCCGCGGCCCGCGACGGAGAGTCGCGGGGACCACCGCAACCAGGGAAAACGGGCGTTCTCGTGGGCACCAAATCGGCCCGGCTGCAACCTGAACTCGAACCAAGTCAGAATTTCCAGTTATTCTGAATGACCGCGACCGCATCTCGGTGTAGGGTAATATCCTGACACGTAAACACCTCGACGCCCGATTTACGATCCGGTCTATTACCGGGTAATGACGAACGGTGTCGGCCGTTAACGACTCGATGACGGCGAAGGCCTTCGCAACGTGCATTCATGGGAACCTCTGACGCCCCCGGAACGCCCCCGGTGCGCCCGCCGGCCGACGACCCGCCCACGCGCGAGGGGTGGCCCCGGCACGTCGTGGCGATCGGCGCGTCCGCCGGCGGCCTCGAGGCGCTCGAGGGGTTCTTCGATCACACCCCGATCGACACCGGGATGGCGTTCGTCGTCATCCAGCACCTGTCCCCGGATTACAAGAGCCTGATGGTGGAGCTGCTCTCCCGGCACACGCGGATGCGGGTGCTGCGGGCGGAGCACGGGATGCCGCTGGAACCGGACTCGGTCTACCTGATCCCCCCGAGGAACAACCTCACCATCCGCGGCGGCCGGCTCCAACTGACCGAGCAGGTGGCGCACAGCGGGGTCCAACTGCCGATCGACCTGTTCTTCCGGTCGCTGGCGAGCGAGTACGGGGACCGGGCGGTCGGGGTGATCCTGTCGGGCACCGGCAGCGACGGGGCGCGGGGGGTGCGGGCGGTCAAGGAGGCGGGCGGGCTGGTGGCGGTCCAGGACGAGGCGCAGGCCCGGTTCGACGGGATGCCCCGCAGCGCCATCGCCACCGGGCTCGTCGACCTGGTGCTGCCGGTCGAGCAACTGCCCGCCGAGCTGGTCAACCAGTTGGAGCTGCGGGCCGCCAGCCCGCCGCCCCCGCCCGGCCGGGCGCTCGAAACGGACGACGCCCTCCTGCGGCAGATGTTCGACCTCCTGCGCCAGCACGCGGGCGTCGACTTCTCGCTGTACAAGCCGGCCACCGTGACCCGCCGGGTGGACCGGCGGATGAGCGCCAACCGGGTCGAGCGGTTCCCCGACTACGTGCGGCTGCTGGAGCAGTCGCCGCCGGAGCGGGACGCGCTGCACCGCGAGCTGCTGATCGGGGTGACCCAGTTCTTCCGCGACCCCGCGGCGTTCGAGGTGCTCCAGACGCGGGTGGTCCCGGAGCTGTTCGCCGCGGCGCCGGCGGGGGAGCCGGTCCGGGTGTGGGCCCCGGCGTGCTCGACCGGGGAGGAGGCGTACTCGCTGGCCGTCCTGCTGCGCGAGTACTGCGACGCCAACCAGCTCCGCTGCCACGTCAAGATCTTCGCCACCGACGTGGACCGCGAGGCGGTCGCGTTCGCCGCCGCCGGGGTGTACCCGGAGGCCAGCGCCGCGCGCGTCGCGCCGGACCGGCTGGCCCGGCACTTCACGGCCGTCAGCGGCGGGTACCAGGTCAGCCGGGCGATCCGCGAGATGGTCGTGTTCGCGTACCAGAACCTGGTGAAGGACCCGCCGTTCACCCGGATGTCCCTGGTCGTGTGCCGGAACCTGCTCATCTACCTGCAACCGGTGCTCCAGCGGAAGGCGCTGGCGCTGCTGGCCTACGCGCTGCGGCCGGGCGGGTTCCTGTTCCTGGGGGCCAGCGAGAACCCGGGGCACCTGGGGCACCAGTTTCAGGTCGTCGACACCCGCTGGAAGGTGTACCGGGCGACCCAGAGCGGGCGCGGGTCGCTGACCGACATCCTCGCCCTGAGCCGCGCCCCCAGCGCCGGCCCGCTCCCGGCCCGGGGGCCGCGGCTGACCGGCGACGACGTGCTGCTGGACCGGGTCCACCAGGAGCTGGTGCGGGCCCTCGGGCAGACGTGCCTCGTCGTGGACGCGGGCTACCGGCTGCTGCACAGCTACGGGAACGCGGCCGAGGTGCTCACCGTCCCGCCCGGGCGGGCGACCCTCGACCTGCTCCGGATGGTCCCGGCGGAGCTCGCGTCCGCGATCCGCGTCTCGGTGCTCCGCGCCGCCAAGGAGGGGCAGGAGGCCTCCCAGCCGGTGACCCTCGGCGGGGCGGACCCGCGGGCCGCCCTGCTGCGGGTCCGCCAGTTGCCGCCGGCGCCGGACCAGGAGGCCCTGTTCCTGGTGCTGCTGGAGCGGGCGGGCGGCCCGGCGGGGTCCCCCGCCGGGGGCGGCGACGCGGACCGGTTCCGGTACCTGGAGGGGGAGCTCGAGCGGACCCGGGAGAACCTCCAGGCCACCATCGAGGAGCTGGAGACCTCTAACGAGGAGCTCCAGGCGACGAACGAGGAGCTGGTCGCGGCCAACGAGGAGCTCCAGAGCACCAACGAGGAGCTCCAGTCGGTCAACGAGGAGCTGCAAACGGTCAACGCCGAGTACCAGCAGAAGATCGACGAGCTGACGCAGCTCACCGACGACTACGAGAACCTGCTCCGGGTCACGGACGTGGGCATCCTGTTCGTGGACGAGGGGCTGCGGATCCGCAAGTTCACGCCGGCGGTGTCGCAGGTGCTGCACGTCATCCCCGAGGACGTCGGGCGCCCGCTCGAGCACCTGTCCGGCGGGGTTCTGGGGCTCAACCTGGCGGGCCGCGCGCGGGCGGTGCTGGCCGGGGGCGCCGCCGACGCGGTCGAGGTGCCGGCGCCGGGCAACCGGCACCTGCGGACCCGGTTCCTACCGTACCTGGTGGACGGGCGGCTCCGGGGGGTGGTGGTGTACCTGCTGGACATCACCCCGGAGCGGCAGCGCGAGCTGCGGACGGTCGAGATCCTGAACTCGCACCCGGCTCACGTGGCGGTCCTCGACGGCGCCGGCACCATCGTCATGGTGAACCGGGCGTGGGAGCAGTTCGCGCGGGCGAACGGCGACCCGGACCTGACCCGCACCGGGGTCGGGGCCAACTACCTGACCGCCTGCGACTGCGGGGGGGACCCGGCGGCGGAGGCCGCCCGGGACGGGATCCGGGGGGTCCTCGACCGGCGCCTGCCCCACTTCTACCTCGAGTACCCGTGCCACGCGCCGGACCGCCGCCGGTGGTTCATGATGCGCGTGTGCCCGACCGGGGAGCCCCCGTCCGGGGCCATCGTCTGGCACCTCGACATCACCGAGCGGCGGGAGGCCGAGGAGCGGCTCGCGGCGGGGCGCCCGGGCCCCGGTGAACCGACCGGCGCGCCAGAATAGGGAGCTCGCCCATGCGGACCGACCTGCGGCACCTCGCCGAACAGCTCCTCCGGGACGGCACCGTCGCGGCCCCGGACCTGCGCGGCGTCGACCTCGACGGGCTGCTGCACGAGCTGTACGTGTACCACGCCGAGCTGGTGGTCCAGAAGTCCGAACTGGAGGCCGCGCAGGCGGAGACCGAGCGGTCCCGCAACGAGTACGCGCAGCTGTTCCACTACGCCCCCGCGAGCATCCTGTTCCTGGACCGCCGCGGGGTGATCCGGGAGGCCAACCAGACGGCCGCCCGGGCGCTCGGCGCCGACGCCGGGGCGGTCCGGGGGAAGCCGTTCACCGCGTTCCTGGCCGGGGACGACCACGCCGCGTTCCACCGGCACCTGAAGGCGGTGCTGGGGGCCGGCCACCGGGCCGAGTTCTCGGCCCGGTGCGTGCGCCCCGGCGGGGGCGGGTTCCCGGCGGAGGTGGTGCTCGAGTGGTGGCCGATGAGCGAGCCGGGGGCGCCCCGCGCCGCCGCGGCGGTGCGGGACGTGAGCGACCGCGCCGCCGCGGAGGCCGAGCGCCGCGCCGCCGCGGAGGCCGAGCGCCGCGCGTGGGACCAGACCCGGGCCACGCTCGACGCGCTGCCGGCGCAAATCGCCCTCCTGGACCCGGCCGGGGCGATCGTCGCGGTGAACGCCGCGTGGCGCCGGTCCGGGACCGCCGGGGATGTCGGCGCGCCGTACCTGGGCGTGCGCGCCCGGGCCTGGGCGGGCACCCGGGCCGACGACGAGCGGCGCGTGGCCGACGGGCTGGCCGCGGTGCTCGCCGGCGCGACCGCCGAGTTCGTGTTCGAGTACCTTTACGGCCCGCACGACGGGCCGCGCTGGTGCCGGCTGATGGCCACCCCGGTCCACGCGGACCGGGTGACCGGGGCGGTGGTCGCGCACGTCGACGTGACCGAGCAGAAGGCGGCCGAGCAGGCCCTGCGGTTCCGGGAGCGGGTCATCAGCTGCGCCGACCAGGGGTTCGCCATCAGCGACTTCCTGGCCCCGGACCGGCCGCTCATCTACGTCAGCCCCGGGTTCGAGCGGGTCACCGGGTGGGCGGCGGCCGACGCGATCGGCCGCAACTGCCGCTTCCTCCAGGGCCGGGACACGGACCGGGCCGCGGTGGACCGGTTGCGGGCCGCCCAGGCGGCCGGCGAGGCGTGCGCCGTCGAGCTGCTGAACTACCGCCGGGACGGGAGCCCGTTCTGGAACGGGCTGTCCATTTCGCCGGTCCGGGACGAGGCCGGGCGGGTGACCCACTACGTGGGCGTGCTGGGCGACGTGACCGCCCGCCGCCGGCTCGAGGAGCAGACGCGGCAGGGGCAGAAGATGCAGGCGATCGGGCGGCTGGCCAGCGGGGTGGCGCACGACTTCAACAACCTGCTGACGGTCATCAACGGGTACACCGAGATCCTCCTGTCCGAGTTGCCCCCGGGCGGCCGGGCGCACCAACTGCTGCGCGAGGTGTGGAACGCGGGCGAGCGGTCCGCGGGCCTCACCCGGCAGCTGCTGTCGTTCAGCCACAAGCAGGTGCTCCGGCCCCAGGACCTCGACCTCAACGCCGTGGTCGCGGGCGCCGAGTCGCTGCTGCGCCGCCTGATCGGCGAGCACATCCGGCTGGTCACGCGGCCGGGGGCCGACGCGGGCGCGGCCCACGCCGACGCGGGCCAGTTCCAGCAGGTGCTGATGAACCTGTCGATCAACGCCCGCGACGCCATGCCCACGGGGGGCCAGTTGACCATCCGCACCGGCGCCTTCGACCTGGGTCCGGAGCACCCCCGGGCGAGCCTCGGGGCGCCGCCCGGGCGGTACGCCACCCTGAGCGTCTCGGACACCGGGTGCGGCATGTCGGCCGAGGTCAAGGACCACCTGTTCGAACCGTTCTTCACCACCAAGGGCGTGGGGAAAGGGACCGGGCTGGGGCTGGCGACCGTGTTCGGTGTGGTTCAGGGCAGCGGCGGGTGGGTCGAGGTGGAGTCCGAGCCCGGGGCAGGCACGACCGTGTGCGTGTACCTGCCCCAGGTCGCCGCGCCGGCGCCGCTGCCGCCCGCGCCGCCCCCGGCCCGACCGCCGCGCGGCGCGGAGACGATCCTCCTGGTCGAGGACGAGGACGGCGTCCGCGCGCTGAGCCGCTGCGTCCTGACCGCCTGCGGGTACACGGTGCTCGAGGCGTGCGACGGGGAGGAGGCGCTCCGCCTCGCACGCGCCCAAGGGCCGTCGATCCAACTGGTGCTGACCGACGTGGTGATGCCGGGTCCGAGCGGGCGGGAGGTGGCCGAGGAGATCCGCGGGCGGCACCCGGCGACGAAGGTGCTGTTCGTTTCGGGCTACACCGACGACGCGGTCGTGACCCGGGGCGTGTTTCAGGACCGGATGCACTTTCTGCACAAGCCGTTCTCACCGCACGCGCTGGCGCTCAAGGTGCGCGAGGTCCTGGACGCGCCGTGACGGCCCGCGCCTCACACCTCCGTGCCAAGCCGTTCCCGCACGCCAATCGGCACCGACTTCGGCGCCCCGCACAGCGGGCGGCGGGCCTTCCTCTCGCGGCCCGCACTCGTGACGATCGCAGAACCGCGCGACCTCGGCCGTCCGCGGGCGGGGGCGTGTCTACCACCCCGTGATACCTCGCCACGTCCGTCCCGGAAAATCGGCTCAGCCGAACTCGAACGGTACGCAAAATGCGTAATATCCCGACGCACTCGGCCCAACGCGGGCCGGGTTTCGTTTTTATGGCACCGTCAGGAGACGCATCATGGCAGATACGGTGGTCCAAGGAACTCACAACCGGGTCGAACAACCCGTCGGCGTAGAAGACCTGGCCGGGGTGCGGTCCCGGATCAGTTGGGGGGCGATCCTGGCCGGCTCGGTGCTGGCCGTCGCCTTGTACTTCCTGCTCACCCTGCTCGGCGGGGCGATCGGGTTCTCGGTCAGCGACAAATTCGGCGGCCGGACGATCGGCATCGCGGCGGCCGTCTACGCCATCGTCGTCACGGCCTTCTGCCTGTTCGCCGGCGGGTTCGTGGCCAGCCAACTGACCACCGGGGAGAACAAGCGGGAGGCCGCCATGTACGGCCTGCTCGTCTGGGCCGCGGTGTTCGCCATGCTCTTGTGGCTGATGGCCAGCGGGGTGAAGGCGGGGTTCAACAGCATGGTCGGGGTCGCTACCGCGGGCGGCAACGTTGCGGACGTGGCGGCCAAGAACGTGTCCCAGGCCGACGCCGAGGAGGCCGCCCGCCGGTTCGGGTTCACCCAGCAGCAGATCGACGAGGTGAAGGCGAAGGCCAAGAGCGCCCCGGCGGACGCCCGGGCGGCGGCCGAAGACCCGGCCAACCGGCAGCGGGCCGAGGACGCCGCCCGGGAGGCCGGCGACGTGGCCACCCGGGTGACGTGGTACTCGTTCCTCGGCACCCTGGTGTCGATGCTCGCCGCGGCGGCCGGCGGGTACGCCGGGGCGGGGCCGACCTTCCGGCTGTTCGCGGTGCCGACCGTCCGCCCCCGGCTGGCGTGACGCCACGGCCCGTCGTTGCACCCGTCCGGCGCCCCGCCGGGCGGGTCGCTTCGTACCCGGCCCCCAACCGGCCGACGCACCCAACTCATGTACGATCCGGCTGGCGGTGTTTGGTTTGGCTTTCGTCTCCGTGCAGCGCGATGGTTACTCTCAGACAGCAATGTCTTGGCCACAAGAAACAGACGCCACCAGCCGGGCCGTGAACCAGGAGCCCTTGTGATTACGATCGAGATCAAGAACGCGGACGAGGTGGTGAAGGCCAAGAAGGGGTGGTTCGTCGCCGGCCTCGCGGATCTGCTCCTCGACCTCGACGCCGAGGTCGAGAAGGTGGTTGCGCAGAAGGTCCGGGAGGCGCTGGCCGAGAACGGGGTGGTGGCCGTGGTGGAACGCACCCCGTACCGGTAACTCGCAGCGAAGAACCTGTGCCGCGCCGCCGCGGCGACGTTCGAGAAGTCATCTGTTGCACCTCTTGCCCGCCCCCGACCGTCCCGTTTCCCACCCGGCGGAAGAGGGGTTCGCGCGACACGAGGCGGCTCGTCCCCGTGACCATCCAGCCGAGTGGTAGACGACCCGATGAACCGTGAACACCCCCCGGCCTGCCCGCCGGAGGACGCGCCGCCCGGTGCGGCCCGGCGCAGCGGACGGCCCTTGCCGCGGTGGCTGGGCTACGCCGGCGCCGTCGCCGCGGTGGCGACCGCCACCCTGGGCCGGTTCGCACTCGACCCGGTGCTGGGCGACCGCTACCCGTTCGTCACGTACACCCTCGCCGTAGCGTTCGTCGCTTGGTTCGGGCGGACGCCGCCGACCGTCGTCACGCTCGTGCTCGGCGGGGCGTGCGCCTGCGTCCTGTTCGTCCCGCCTCACCACGCGTTCGCCCCGGGCGAGCCCGGCGTCCTGGTGGGCTCGGTCATGTTCCTGGCGGTGGCCGGAACGGTCGTCGCCATGAGCCACGCCCTGCGGACGGCCCGGACCCGGTGCGAGGGGCTATTGACCGAGGCGGGCGCGCGGGAGTGCGAGTTGCGGAGGGCGGGCCGGGCCGAGATCGAACAGCGGGAGCGGCTCCGGGCGAGTGAGGAGCGGCTGCGGCTGGCCCTCGGGGCTGCGCGCATGATCGCCTGGGAGTACGCCCCCGCCACCGACACCGTGACCACCAGCGACAACCTGTCCGACCTGTACGGGCTGCCTCCCGGCACCAGCCTGGCCGGGGCGGAAGAGGGGTTCCGCCTGGTCCACCCGGACGACGTGGCCGGGCACCGGGCGGCGGTGGACGCGGCGGTCAGCCGGAACGAGGGCTACGTGAGCCGGTTCCGCATCGTCCGCCCGGACGACGGCCGGGCGCAGTGGATGGAAGAGCACGGGCGCCCCGTCCACGGACCGGACGGGGCGCTGCGGCTGGTCGGGGTGGTGGCCGACATCAGCGACCGGGTGCGGGCCGAGGACGAGTTGCGGGCCGGCGAGCGCCGGCTGCGGCTGGCCCTGGACGCCGCCCGGATGGTGGTGTGGGACTGGGACCCAGCGGCGGACCGGGCGACGTTCTCGGCCAACGCCGCCGACGTGTTCGGGCTGCCCGGCGGCGCGACCCTGACGAACAGCGCCGAGGCGTACCCGCTGGTCCACCCGGACGACCTCGACCGGCACCGGGCGACGGTGCAGGCGGCGGCGGCCTCCGGCCGGGGCTACCGGACCGAGTTCCGCATGGTCCGCCGGGACACCGGGGAGACCATCTGGCTGGAGGAGCGGGCGTCCGCCGTCACCGACGCCGCCGGCCGGACCGTCCGGCTGATCGGCATCGACGTGGACGTGACGGGCCGGCGCCGGGCCGAGGAGCGGGCGGCGCTGCTGACGGCGGCGGTCGAGTCGGCCAACGACGCCGTCATCATCACCGAGGCGAAGCTCGACCGCCCCGGCCCGCGGATCGAGTACGTCAACCCGGCGTACACCCGCATGACCGGGTACGCGTTCGCCGACGCGGTGGGGCAGACCCCCCGCGTCCTGCAAGGGCCGAAGACGAGCCGGGCGCTGCTCGACCGGTTGCGGCGGGACTTGGCCGAGCGCCAGGAGTTCACCGGGGAGACGATCAACTACCGCAAGGACGGGTCGGAGTACATCGTGGAGTGGCGGATCACCCCGATGCGGGGGGCGGGCGGGGGGGTCGAGAAGTGGGTGGCCGTCCAGCGGGACGTGACGGACCGGCGGCGGACCGACGAGCGGCTGCGGGCGAGCGAGGAGAAGTTCCGCACCCTGTTCGAGCGGATGGACGAAGGGTTCTGCGTCATCGAGTTCCTGGACGGCCCGCACGGGCCGCTGAGCGACTACGTCCACATCGAGGCCAACCCGGCGTACCTGGCGAACGCCGGCATCCCGAACGTCGTGGGGCGGAAGGTGCGGGAGATGGTGCCGGACGAGGCCGACGGGTGGGTGCAGGTGTACCGCGACGTGCTGCTCACCGGGCGGCCGGTGCGGTTCGAGCGGGAGCTGGTCGCCACCGGGCGGCACCTGGACCTGGCCGCGTTCCGGGTCGAGCCGGCGGACCGGCGGCAGGTGGCCGTGCTGTTCAAGGACGTGACCGCCCGCAAGCGGGCCGAGGCGCAACTGCGGGACCAGGACCGGCGCAAGGACGAGTTCCTGGCGACCCTGGCCCACGAGCTGCGCAACCCGCTGGCCCCGATCCGCAACGGCCTCCAGATCATCCGGCTGTCCGGGGCGGACGGGCCGGTCGGGAAGGCCCGCGCGATGATGGACCGGCAGCTCGACCAGATGGTGCGGCTGGTGGACGACCTGCTGGACGTGAGCCGGATCACCCGCGGCAAATTGGACCTGCGGCGGGAG
This sequence comes from Gemmata algarum, assembly GCF_034097035.1. NCBI lineage: Bacteria > Pseudomonadati > Planctomycetota > Planctomycetia > Gemmatales > Gemmataceae > Gemmata > Gemmata algarum. Next base: position 28,546 of record NZ_JAXBLV010000212.1, on the reverse strand, counting down.
CGGGTGAGCGTGCGGGCGGTGATCGACGCGGCGGTGGAGACCGCCGGCCCGCAGATCGGGGCCGCCGGGCACGAGCTGACCGTGCGGGTGCCGGACCCGCCGGCCGAGGTGGACGGCGACCCGGCCCGGCTGGCCCAGGTGGTGTCGAACCTGCTCACCAACAGCGCCAAGTATACGCCGCCCGGCGGCCACATCCGGCTGACGGCCGAGCGGGCCGGCGCGACGGTGGCCGTGTCGGTCCGGGACGACGGCATCGGCATCCCGCCGGCCATGTTGGGCCGGGTGTTCGACATGTTCACCCAGGTGGACCGCGCCCTGGAGAAGACGACCGGCGGGCTGGGCATCGGGCTGTCGCTGGTCAAGGGGCTGGTGGAGATGCACGGGGGCACCGTCGAGGCCCGGAGCGACGGCGAGGGGCGGGGCAGCGAGTTCGTCGTCCGGCTGCCGGTCGCCGCGGCCGGGGGCGCTCCGGAAGGCGGCCGGGGGAGCGGCCCGGCGGACGAGGCCCGCCCGGCGGCCCGCCGAGTTCTGGTGGTGGACGACAACGCGGACGCGGCGGACTCCCTGGCCCAGCTTCTGAAGATACTGGGGAACGAGGTCCGCACCGCCTACGACGGCGAGGCCGGGGTCGCAGCGGCGGCGGCGTTCCGCCCGCACCTCGTCTTCCTGGACATCGGGATGCCGAAGGTGAACGGGTTCGAGGCGTGCCGCCGCATCCGCGCGGAGCCGTGGGGCGACGGCGTGACGCTCGTCGCGCTGACCGGGTGGGGGCAGAACGACGACCGCCGGAAGACCGCGGCGGCCGGGTTCGACCACCACCTCGTCAAGCCGGTAGAGTACGCCACGCTGACGAAGTTGATGGCCACAACCGAACCGCCCGCCTGACGCCCCGAGAGCGGCCCCCCCGCGAAGTCATGTAAAAAGCGAGCGGCCGGCCGTTTGGTACAAGCCCGTCTTTACACACGTACCCGCCTGCGGTGTCGGTGTTCTTAACGAGCCGCGACCGCCGGGGAGCGGGATACGTGGCACCCCGCCCTGGCGATCGCCGCTCGTTAAGAAAGCGGCAGCTGCGTTATCGGACTTCCGTGTCCGTATTCTTTGCGCGGTGGACGGTGCGTCGCGTGCCATCTGGTATTTGGGTGGCTTCTCCATTTAGGGCGCGCCCCTGGTGACCGGATGGTCGCCCGCCCAGGGCTCTTGGGATGCCCCTTGAATTTCGCACGCTGGGGCGTGCTGGTTTGGCGTCGTGAACAAGCCCCTGGGCTGTAGCATTGCTTCAACTCGCGGTTCACGCGACTGACTGTAACGAGGTTTGCAACCCGGCACTGGTGGCGGCCGAGTGGGGCACCGACAGGACATTCGCTGCCCGCGGACTACCCAATCGCGACCCGTTCGCTGGGGCACTACTACCACCGAATCACGTGCTTTCGAGCCCGAAACGTTGAGCAGGTGACTTGATAAATTTTGAAACCGTAGAAGTGTAACGTGTTTTATTTTCACCGTTTACATGCGATTCGTGTGAGCCAACATCCGCGCGTCATGAACGGGAAACCCGCGCCGGGCGTCCGGCGCAATTGTTGTCGTGCCGTAGAGGGAAATGATGTGGGGAACGGTCCGAGGTGTCGATCGAACGGCCGACCGCGATTCCGGACGAGGCGCGGCCCCTGGGGGCGGCACGCCCGCCGCTCACGCGCCGCTGACGTGCTCCATGATCCAGCGGTTGGCGTCGGCGAGCATGTCGGGGTGAGCGCCGTGGGTGGTCGGGTAGCGGTTCACGCGGACGGTGGCGCCCGCCCGGGTCAGCGCGGCGGCGGCGCGCCGGGCCTCCGAGACGGGTACGACCGGGTTCGCGGCGCCGTGCCCGATCAGCACGCGCAAGTTGTTCGCGGGGATGCGTCCGCTCGGGAGAGCGCCGTTCAGCGCCACGACCCCCGCGACCCGGGCGCCGAGGTGCAGCCCGAGCCGGCACGCCGCCGCGGCGCCCTCGCCGACGCCCAACAGGAACACGCGCTCCGCGTTCACACTGTAGTGTGCCTTCGTGTACGCCAGGGCCGCTTTGGTGGCGCGGTCGGCGTTACAACCGGACCAGCCGAACGCCGGGAGGCCGTCGGCCCGGCCACCGAGATTGATCGGGCCGCGCAGGCACAGAACAATGTAGTTGCGCCGACTGAGCAGCGGGACCAGACGCGCCGAGTGCTCCTCGCACTCGCCGTCCGCGTGGAACAGCACCACCAGCGGGTACGCGTACTTCGGCTGGTAGTCCACGGGCAGGTACACGCGCACCGGCCGGTTCCCCGCGGCCGGGAGCAAGGCGGAGCGAAACCCTTCGGCCGGGTGCGCGGCGCGGTTGTGTTTGGGAGCCGGCATGGTCAACCCGATGGTCCGGTTAGTGGCCCCTCTGGCGCCCGTTCCGTGAGCGCCGCGAGTCCGAGGGGGCCTGAGCGAGTGGCCCGCAAGCCAGGTCGCGACAACTCTACGTTGGGCGCGGAGCACATTCAAGAAACCCGCGCTGCGGAGTTGAGTCAAAATCGCGCGTTTTCCCAGTTCGTCGCACGGTTCCTCCGGCTGCGCTGTATGCAGTGGAATAGGAAATCTGGGTCGGGTCAACAGGCCCGTCAATGTGAGTAAGAAATTCTGTCTCGAACGGTCCCGCAATGCGCGGCGCATCCGCGCCAGGCGCATCCGATGGCGCATCCGCGCAGCGCGTCATAACCGTGCGCGGCGCCGGATTCAACCCGGGGTTACCGTGGCAGCATCAACACGATCGCCACAGCGGTCGCGCGATTCTGTGCCCGCCACCCGGTTAAATCCGGCCGAGCGTGTCAGAGCGGTTGCGCCGGGGTTAATGCAGGAGCCCCCTATCTTTCAGGTACTTCAGCACCAGTTCCACGCCCTGTTCGGTGGTCTGCGTGGAGGCGTCGAAGGTCAGCTCGGGGGCGACCGGCGGTTCGTAGGGCGCGTCGATGCCCGTGAACTCCGCTTTCTGCCCGGCGCCAACCGTGGCGCGGGCCTGCTTGTACAGCCCTTTCGGGTCGCGCCGCTCGCACGTCTCGATCGGGGTGTTTACGTACACCTCAATAAACGGAATCGCACCGGTCCGGTTCTGCTCGTGCGCCCGGCGTGCGGCGTCGCGGTCCTTGCGGAACGGGCTGATGAAGCTGGTGAGCGCGAACAGCCCGGCGTCCGCGAACAGCTTCGCCACCTCCCCGATGCGGCGGACGTTCTCCTCGCGGTCGGCGGCGGAGAACCCCAGGCCGAACCGGTCGGCCTGTTCCGCGCCGTAGCCGCGCGTCTCGGCCAGAATTTTCGGCCCCGCGTTCAGCCCCAGGCGGACGTTGTCGCCGTCGAGCGTGTACGCCGCGTGCCCGTGCCGGATCAGCACCTGTTCGAGGGCCATCGCCAGCGTCGATTTGCCCGAGCCGGAAAGCCCGGTGAACCAGATGGTTGCGCCCGTTTGCTTCAGGAGCCGCGCCCGCTCCTCGCGGGTCACCGTGCCGGCGTGGAAGACGATGTTGGACATAGCGCGTTCGGATTGCCCGGCGTCGGTGGTTCGTCACAAGAGAAATCAGCCACGTTCAGTTTAAGTTACGGCGCCGCAGATGGCGCGATCGGCGCTGCGTCGCCACTCACGGCCCGGCCACGTTGAACTCGCACGTGCGATCGGCCGGTGTGCTCACGGTGCGGCGGCCGCTGGCGTCGCTCAACTGAACGTGGATCGTGTACACCCCCGGGGCCGGCGGGGCGGAGAAGGCGTACCACACGTAAAAGTCCTGGAGCGGCGAGCGGGTCACGAACCGCTTCTCGAACTTGACGACCGGCACCCGGTGGGTGTTCTCGGTGGTGAATTGTGCGACCACGTTGCCTTTCGCATCGCGGATCTCGGCCGCCCCGTGGACGTGGGTCAGGAACCCGTCCGGGGTGAGCTGGTGGCCCAGGTTGCGCAGCTCCATGTAGAAGTGGACCCGCTCGTTGGGCCGGTAGTGGTTGGCGGGCGGGCGCTGGACGAACCGCCCGAACCCGGGCGGCTCGTTGGTGCAGAACGCGACCTTCTCGATTTTGAGGGCGGCCAGCGGTTCGAGCCGGCTCGCGGCGGCGCGCAGTTGGTCGGTGAGGGCGGCGGCGGTGGCGGGGTCGTTCGCGAGGTCGGCGCTGGCCCCGCGGGCCAGGATCGGCAGCACCCCCAGCACGAACTCCTGCTGGTTCGGCTCCATCCGGCGGATGATCTCGATGGCCTGCTCGGGTCGCCCCTCACAATGGGCGCGGACCGCGGCCAGCAGCGGCGGCTCGGGCGGCACGAGTTGCTGCGTGAGCGGCGGGAACGCGGCCGGCTCGCCGCTGCCCGTCTTCACGATGCTGGGCGGGACGGTCGGGCCTTTTTCGGGGGGCTTCTGGGCGGTGTTCGTGCTCGTCGTGGCGGGCGCCTCGGGCTTGGTCCGGACGACCTCCCCCGGCACCTTCGGCAGCACCGCGAACTGCGCCCGCGCCGGCTCGACGGCGGCCTGCGGGGCCGGGTCGGCCTTCGCCGGCGGGGCCGGTTCGGCCTTGCGCTCCGGCGGGGCGACCGGCCGCGGGCCGATGTGCGCATCGACGTGGAGGCACGCCGGCAGCGCCAGTGCGACCGGAGCCAGGAGAACGAGCAGCGACCGACACCCGGGCATTCGTGACCCTCGGACCGACCCGCGCGGGCACCGCGGGCGGCGGCTCTCATAACATCGCGGGCCGCCCGCGCCAATAGCACCGCCTTGTTGACGCGCCCCCCGGGGTGCCGTAATGTCGGGCGCACCTTCCAGGAGTTCCCCATGCTCTCGCGTCGCGACGCGCTCGCCCTTCCCGCCGCCGGCATTCTGGCCGGTCACCCGCTGTTTCATCACGCGCGGGCGGCCGACGGGGACGACCCGACCAAGGTGTTCACCGGCGGCAAGAAGCCGACCGACGTCCGGCTCGGGGCGCCGAAGACGCTCAACGGCTACTTCCCCTTCGTGGTGCCTAAGACGAAAGAGGCGTGGGAGGCGCGGCGGACGCAGCTCCGCGAGCAACTGCTGGTCGCCACCGGGCTGTGGCCGCTGCCGGAAAAGACCCCGCTGAACGCCGTGGTTCACGGGACAATCGACCGGGGCGAGTACACGATCGAGAAGGTCTACTTCGCCAGCACGCCGGGCCACTACGTCTGCGGGAACCTGTACCGCCCCGCGCACGGGAAAAGCGACGAGAAGCGCCCCGGCATCCTGTTCGCGCACGGGCACTGGGCCGACGGCCGGTTCCACGACGCCGGCGAGAAGGCCGCGAAGGCGAGCGTCGAGGGCGGCGGCGAACCGGACATGGACCGCGGCCGGTTCTTCATGCAGGCCCTGCCGGCCACGCTCGCGAAGCTCGGGTTCGTGGTGTTCCAGTACGACATGCTCGGCTACGCCGACAGCACCGCCATCCCGCACGGGGCGAGTTTCCGGGACGCGGAGGCCGAGCTGCGGCTCCAGAGCCAGATGGGGCTCCAGACCTGGAACAGCGTCCGCGCGCTCGACTTCCTCGCCGGCCTGCCCGACGTGGACCCGAAGCGGCTCGGCATGACCGGGGCCAGCGGCGGCGGCACCCAGACGTTCATGCTCGGGGCCATCGACGACCGGCTGGCGTGCGCCTTCCCGGCCGTGATGGTGAGCACCGCGATGCAGGGCGGGTGCGTGTGCGAGAACTGCTCGCTGCTCCGCGTGAACACCGGGAACGTCGAGATCGCCGCGCTGTTCGCGCCCAAGCCGATGGCCTTCTCCTGTGCGAACGACTGGACGAAAGACTTCGTGCGCAAGGGGTACCCGGAGCTGGAGCAGCTCTACAAGCTGTACGACGCCGGCGACCGCGTGGACGCGAAGGAGTGGCTCCGGTACGGGCACCAGTACAACGTCCACGCCCGCGAGTTCATGTACTACTGGATGCGCAACTACCTTCTGGGCAAAGAGGAGAAGGTCAAGGAGCCGGCCTTCAAGCCGGTCCCGCCGAAGGAGCTGAGCGTCTTCGACGCCGCACACCCGCGCCCGAAGGACGAACTCGACGCCAAGGCGCTCCGGGCGGCCATGTCGAAGGCCAGCGACGCCCAGATGGCGAAGTTGGTTCCCAAGGACGCCGCGGGCCTGAAGGAGTTCCGGCGGGTGGTGGGCACCGCGCTGTGGGCGATGGTGAACAGCACGTTGCCCGAATACGACTCGCTGGTCATCAGCTTTCAAACCGGTCGATTTCCGGTGGAATGGCCTGATGGTTATGAAGGGTGTAAAGAGCAAGTCACGCGCACTCGCAAAGAGCAAGATGGTACGCATTCGATCGTTGATGAATTCGCCCGCGATCCGGACGGCTCGGTACGCCATTACACCTCCGGTGAAACGCTCCCGCTGTTCTGGTCGTGGGGAAAGATGCGCGCCCACCATGCCTGGGTCGTTTGGGTTCACCCAAAAGGTAAGTCCAGCCTTTTTGAGAAGGGCAAGTGGGTCCCGGCCGCGAAGGCGATTTTGGACAAAGGGTTTGGCATCATGGCCCCGGACGTGCTCCACACGGGTGAACTTGTTGGGGATAAAACGCCTGCCGTAGACAAAACTTACGCCGGGTACACTTACGGCTACAACCGCGCGGTCTTGGCGCAACGCGTTCATGACGTGCTCACCGCCATCACTCGGACTTACGGTTTTACTAACGAGCAAAAGCGACGCTCCCCGGTTCACCTCGTCGGGTGGGGCGAGTTCGGCCCGATCGCCGTTCTCGCCAAGGCCCTCGCGGGCGACGCGGTCGCGAAGACCGCGGCCGACCTCAACGGGTTCAAGTTCGAGGACATCACGGACCCCGCCGACCCGATGCTGCTGCCCGGCGCCGTGAAGTACGGCGGGCTCGGCGCGTTCCTCGCGCTGTGCGCGCCCGGGGAGGTGCTGGTCCACAACCACAAGGACACCGGCACCGGGCAACTGTCCCGCGCGGCCTATGAGGCGGCGGGGGCGGCCAATAAGCTAACCCGCAGCGCCGACAAGCTCGACCCCGCGAAGGTGGTCGAGTGGCTGGTGAAGTAGCCCGGGCCTCGCTGAAGGACGCCATGAACCGCTCCCTACAGGTCGTCGGATCCGTGCTGGTGGCGCTGTGGCTGCGGACCGCGTTCTACACCGTGGACGCGGCCGAGTTCGTGTACGTCACCCGGTTCGGGGCGCCCGTCGCCCTGCACGACGGCGCCCGCGGCGCCGGGCTGCACCTCAAGGCCCCGTGGCCGGTCGATTCGGTGCTCCGCATCGACCGGCGGTTGCAGTCGTTCGACCTGCCCGCCGTCGAGGCGCTGACCCGCGACCCGGTCACCCGCACGGTGGACAAGACCCTCGCCGTCGATGCCTTCGTCACCTGGCAGATCCCCGACGCCGCCGCCGCGGACCGGTTCGTGAAGACGGTCCGCACCCCCGAGCAGGCCCGCAAGCTGCTCGGGCCGATCATCAACGGCCGCCTCGCCACCGTCATCAGCACCATGCCGATCGAGGACCTGATCGGCGTCACCGACACGCAGCTCACCCTCGCCGCGGTCGCCGGCGGCCCGATCCTCGGGCTCCCGGAGTCGTCCTTCCGCGCCGACGACGTGCGGCTGATCGACGAGCGCAACGAGCGGGTGCGCCGCAAGCTGCTCGGGGCCGACGGCCCGAGCGGCGGGGCGGGCGGCGCGGCCGACAACCTCCGCGTGAAGGCCCTGGAGGAGTACGGCATCCAGGTGATCGACGTCCGCGTGCGCCGGTTCAGCTACCCGAACGACGTGCGGGCCAGCATCGCCGAGCGGATCCGCTCCGAGCGGGCCAAGAAGGTCGCCGAGTACGAGAGCGAGGGCCGCAAGCGGGCCGCGGACATCACCACCGACGCCGACCGCGCGGCCCGCATCGTGGAGGCCGACGCGCGAGCGCAGAAGACCGTGATCGAGGGCCAGGCCGCCGCCGACGCCGCCCGCATCCGCGCCGCCGCCTACGCCCAGGACCGCGAGTTCTACCTGTTCCTCGAACAGTTGAAGTCGTTCCAGGCGATGCTGGCCGAGACCCGCGACACGCTGCTGCTCACCACCAAGCACCCGCTGCTGCGGATCATCCAGGGGCCGCCGGCCGCCCCGCCCCCGCCGAAGTAACGGCCCCGCCGACCACGGTCTCATTCACGATCCGGCTAGCTATGTCTGTTTCTTGTGGCGCAGACATTCCTGTCTGCGCAGCGCGAGAAGGCCGCACCGACAGGAATGTCTGTGCCACATAGACGCCAAAACAGGCACCAACAGCCGGAACGTGAATCAGGAACGACGCCCGCTTCACGCCACACGCCGGGGGCACCATGTTCCGCGCTCGCAACGTCCTCCTCGTCGCCCTGGCCGCGTACCTGCTGACGGGCGTGTACCAGGTCGCCCCGGAGGAGCGCGCCGTGGTGCGCCGGTTCGGCGCCATCGTGGCCCACCCCGGGCCGGGGCTCGGCTTCGGGCTCCCGTGGGGCGTGGACCGCGTGGACCGCGTGCCCGTGCGCACCGTGCGGCAGCTCAAGCTCGGCTACGACCCCGAGGCCGCCGCCGACGCCGCCGCCCCCGCCGGCCAGTTGCTCACCGGCGACCAGAACCTCGTCAACGTGCAGCTCGTGGTCGATTACGCGGTGGGCGAGACCGACCGGGACCTCGACGACTACGTGATCCAGCGCGCCGCCGTGGACCCGGCGCTGGCGCAAGCGGCCGAGGCCGCCGCCGCCGAGTGGGTGGCCGGCCGGACCGTCGATCAGGTGCTGCTGACCGGCCCCGGGGCGCTGCCGGCGTGGGTCATGGAGCGGCTCGCGGAACGGCTCCCGGACCTGCGGCTCGGGGTCCGGGTGCAGCGGGTGAGCGTGGCCCAGATCGCCCCGCCGGACGAGGTGCGGGCGGCGTTCGAGGCGGTCGCGCAGGCGCAGGCGGGCATCCGCACCAAGGAGTTCCAGGCCCAGCAGGAGCGCGAGCAGCGGCGGCAGCAGGCGGACGCGCTCCGCTACCGGCTCAGCCAGGAGGCGACCGAGTACCGCGAGTCGCAGTTGCGTCAGGCCGGCGCCGACGCCGACGATTTCCTGGCCCAGCTCGCGGCGTACCGCGACGTGCGGCGCACCAACCCGGACGCGCTGGCGTTCCTGTGGTGGGACGAGATGCGCCGCACGATGCTCGCGCTGCGGGCGCGGGGCGGCACGGTGCGCCCGCTCGACCACCACCTCCAGAACGGCGAACTGAACCTGACCGAAGTCGTCCCGCTCCCGAAGCGCTGAGCCCGGCTCCCGCTGTTGCACCGGGCGCTTTTCCCGCGCGGCACTTCCGGAAGTCCGCGCCGCGCCCGGGAACGCCACCGGCGCCGATTTCCGTTCGCGGGCCGAAACCGCCTCCGGGAACCAATTTCGCCGCAAACCTCTTGTCGTAAACCTCTTGCGGAACTTCATTCGGTGTGGCCCTTCGTTCATTGTGACGCCCTGTGCCGGTTTTGCGGGCGCGATTCGGTGGTAGCAGTGCGCCAGCGAATCGCCAGTTCGTGACCCGTCCGCCGGCACCGAATGTCCACTCCGTGCCCCATCGAGTACCGGCGGGGTTGCGGTGTAACCCTCGTTACAGCCGCCGTTCGCCTCCGCCGCGCCCGCGTGTTCCGGCACCGCCGGCGGGCACGGCGGAGGCAAACGGCGCGAGCCGCCCACGATACCCGGTGCCGGACGGGCGGCTCACACCCGGCCGGCGGAACGGAGCCCCCCATTAGACTGATGGCACGGCGGCCACGCGCGGCGCACGGCTCGGCCGGCGCGCCCGCGGGACGGGTCGGTCCGGACGCTGCGCGGGTTCGGCAGCCGCCTGCTACCGCGCCCAATGCTGTGTGGCGGATAAACGAGTACCCCGGCAAAGAAGGAAGGTGCGGTCACGACAACCGGAGCAAGAATTAGATGAGCGCCGCGGATAAACTCAGAGAGGATGTCGAAGGGGAAAGGCGATGACCGAGATGGAGTGGTTCTCGGGCCACGACCGGGGTGCGATGTTGGATCAAATGGTAGGGAAGTGGAGCAAACGGCAACTGCGGCTCTTCGCCTCCGCGTGTTGCCGTCGAGTCTGGCCCCTCATTGTGTCGGACGCCGCGCGGCGAGTCGTCGAGCTCACGGAACTCTGCGCTGACGGCTTGGCGACCGAGTTGGATCTTCAGGCCGCAGCATCCTTCGCCGAGGCCAACACATTCAGCCTCGACACCTCCACAGCCCGGGCCAACACCGCTGCTGAAAGCCTTGCGACAGTCGATAATTACTCGGGGCCGTGTATGCTTGTTGCCCAGTGTGCCGAATTCGCGGCAGAGTCGGAGGAGGGTGAACGAATAGCCCAGGCCGGGCTGCTCCGCGACATCTTCGGGAACCCGTTCCGCCCCGCCGCCATTGATCCTGCCTGGCTCACGTCCACCGTCGTGGCCTTAGCCGAAGGCATCTACCAAGATCGTGCCTTCGAACGCCTTCCGATCCTCGCCGACGCCCTCCAGGATGCCGGGTGCGAGAACGCCGACATCCTCGACCACTGCCGTGGCCCGGGGCCGCACGTCCGCGGGTGCTGGGTGGTGGATCTGGTGCTCGGGAAAGAGTGAACGGGGGCGATCGGATTTGCGATTCGGCAATCGAGACACGACAGAGATCAACGCGCTAAACAAGTACCTCTGGGCGGTCGCCCGGTGGGTGGTGTGGGAAAAGATATTGACCACGAGCAACGAGTTAAGTTTGAAATTTAAAATTATAATGTATTAATATTCATGATTATTATGAGCTTGCTTTTCCTTCTCGTCCATTGCGTTTTTGGCCGTTGAGCCATCCGGACGGGGCTGCGGGCTCCGGCCGCGAACGGTTCTGCGGCTTGAACTCCGCTGCGGAGAGATCTGGCCGGGTCGGCGGTGCCACCGGTTGAACGCCGGGCCGCAGCCAAGTGCGCGCCCGCGGTACGGGCCGGCCCGGACGCTGCACTGGTTCGGCAACCGCCTACCGCACCCAATTCTATTCGGGTGGGGAACAGGCACGGACGTCTGGCCGTAACCCGCACCGGCTTCCAGGGCACAACGCATGCGCGACCGCGACCCCTTCAACGAGCCGGAAACCGCGCACCCGCGTGCGCGTGAGCTGATGACCGAGGCGTTCTTCTGGGATTGCGCCGATGAGGACGCCCCGTTCGGCAGCGACGAGGGGCACGACGCCTACTACGAATTCCGGAGGTGGCGCCGGCGGAACAAGCCGAAGCCGCTCACGGACTGCTTGGCTTGGATCATGCGGGGCGTGGATTTGAAGAGCTACAACGACGACCTCTGCTCAGACGAGGCCGTCGCTCGGGCCCTGGAAAAGCCGGCCGAGGCGTTCTTGGCCGGTGCCTACGACATGTTCACGCTGGACGCGACGGTCATCGCTACGTCCCTCGGGCAACTGCTGGACGAGGGGCGGATCGACGCCGCCGCGAAGCCTTATGTCCGTGTTGCGATCCGGCGGCAACTGCACCCCCGGGTCGTGACGAGCGAGCGCCGCAGGGAGATCTTGCGTGCGATCCATCGGATCGTTGATGCAGCTTGACCGATCAAGGCGCTCATCAACTCCTTTTTGTGCCGAAAGTGCGATTTCGGGGTGTCGGTCGGCGGAACCGCGGCCGTTGAGCGTGTGCCGGAAAGAGGTTACGGCCTCGGCCCCGCTGCCCGCCCGCGCCCCGGCCTCGTGCGAACGGGTGTGCTAGGATTCACGGAAATCCGTGTCGCCTGGTTCAACCCGATACATGCTCGCCGACCCCACAGCCTCCTCGGCCGGTCTCGACGCCGTCCTGACCACCGACGAACTCGCCCGCCGCTCCCCGCGCCCGCCGGATCACGCGGCCGAGGCCCGGGCGCTCGTCGACCTAGCCCGCACGATGGCCGAGAGCCCGCGCGGCCTGCTCCAGCGGCTGTCCGAGCTGGCGATGGAGCTGTGCGGCGCCGACTCGGCCGGCATCTCCATCCTTGAAACCGACGGCGCGGGCGACCGCTTCCGCTGGCACGCGATCGCCGGGCGGCTGGCCCCGAACCTGTGGGGCACGATCGCCCGCTACGCCTGCCCGTGCGGCGAGGTGATCGCCCGTGACGCGCCCCTGCTGTTCGCCCACCCGGAGCGGCACTACCCCGGGGCGGCGACCGCCCCGCCGATCGTCGAAGCGCTGCTCGTCCCGTTCCACGTGGGCGGGCGCGCCGTCGGAACGGTTTGGGTGATCGCCCACACCCCCGACCGGCGGTTCGACGCCGAGGACGCGCGCCTGCTGACCAGCCTGTCCCGGGTCGCCGCGGCCGGCTGGCAGACGGTCACCGCCCTCGACGCCGCCGAGGAGGCGCGGGACCGGTCCGAGGCCGAAGGCTTTCGCTCCCGGGAGGCGCTCCGGGCCATCCTCGACACGATCCCCCAGCGGGTGTTCTGGAAGGCCAACGACCTGACCTACCTGGGGTGCAACCGCCCGTTCGCCCGCGACATGGGGTACGACTCGCCGGAGGAGGTAGTCGGCAAGAGCGACTACCAGGGGGCGTGGCTGGAGCTGGCGGACCAGTTCCGCGCGGACGACCGGCGGGTGATCGATTCCGGGGTGCCCAAGCTGGACTACGAGGAGGTGCTGGTGGCCGCCGACGGCCGCCGCCAGTGGGTGCGGACCAGCAAGCAGCCGCTCCGCGGCCCGGACGGGGCGGTGGTCGGGGTGCTCGGCACCTACGAGGACGTGACCGAGCGGCGGCGGATCGAGCAGCAGTTGCGGGACCAGGAGGAGCTGCTGCGGGAGGCGGCGACGCTGGCGCACGTCGGCGGGTGGAGCTTCGACCCGGTCACCCTGAAGGGGGAGTGGACGGCGGAGACGGCCCGCATCTACGGGGCGGACCCCGCCGCCCGCCCGGACGTGATGTCGTGCCTGCGGCACTACGACCCGGCCGACCGGCCGCGGCTGGAAGAGGCCCTGCGGAAAGTGATCGCGGACGGCACGCCGTACGACCTGGAGCTGCGGTTCACCGCCGCCACCGGGGCCAGGAGGTGGGTGCGGTCGATGGGCCGGCCGGTGTACGAGGGCGGGCAACTGGTCCGCGTGCGCGGGTCGATCCAGGACGTGACCGAGCGCCGCGCGCTGGAGGAGAAGCTGCGGCAGAGCCAGAAGATGGACGCGTTCGGCCAGCTCGCGGGCGGGGTGGCGCACGACTTCAACAACATGCTCCAGGTGATCAACGGGTACGCCGACCTGCTGGCCGAGGGCCTGCCGCCGGGCGACGGGCGGGCGGGCGTCGTCGCGGAGATCCGCAAGGCCGGGGAGCGGTCCGCCGCGCTCACCAGCCAGCTCCTGGCGTTCGCCCGCCAGCAGGTGGCCGCGCCGCGGCTGGTGGACGTCGGCGCGGCGGCGGCGGGCACGGCGGGGATGCTGCGGCCGCTGATCGGCGAGGACGTGCGGCTGGTGACCGACCTGCCGCGCGGGGGCTGGCCCGTGTTCGTCGACCCCGGCCAGCTCGAGCAGGTGCTGCTCAACCTGGCCGTCAACGCCCGCGACGCCATGCCGGCGGGCGGCACCCTGACGGTGGCCGCCCGGAGCGAGGCGGTGGGGCCGGCCGAGGCGGCCCTGGCGGACATGAAGGCGGGCGAGTACACGGTGCTGTCGGTGACGGACACCGGGTGCGGGATGTCGGCGGACGTGCAGGCCCGCGTGTTCGAGCCGTTCTTCACCACCAAGGGCGTCGGTAAGGGCACCGGCCTCGGGCTGGCAACCGTCTACGGCATCGTCAGCCAGGCGGGCGGGCACGTGCGGGTGCGGTCCCGGGTGGGCGAGGGGAGCACGTTCGACGTGTACCTGCCGCGGGCGAGCGGCGCCGGCCCGGGCGACTCCACCCGGCCGGGCGTGCGGAACCTCCCGAAGGGGAGCGAGACGGTGCTGGTCGTCGAGGACGAGGCGGCGGTGCGGGGGCTGGTGAAGGCGGTGCTGTCCGGCCGCGGGTACACCGTTCTGGAGGCGGGCGACGGGGCGACGGCCGAGCAGGTGGCGGCCGGGTTCGCCGGGACGATCCACCTCGTGCTGAGCGACGTGGTGATGCCCGGCGTCGGGGGCCGGGCGGCCGCGGCCGGGGTGCTCGCCACCCACCCCGAGGCGAAGGTGATGTTCATCAGCGGGTACACGGACGACGCCGTCATGCGGCGGGGCGTGTCCTCGGCCGACGTGCCGTTCCTGCAGAAGCCGTTCACCCCGGCCCTGCTGGCCACCCGGGTGCGCCAGGTCCTTGATACCGCAGGGGACGAGGGGCGTGTGCTCGTTTAGCGCCCGGTCCTGTCCCGGTGCGGATGAACCGCAACGCCCGGCCGCACGTCGGGCAACCGCTGGCGCGCGAGCGCTCGTGCGGTCGCATCGCCCGGGCGCGAGCGGTCCCGGCCGCCCTATCCATCGCGCCACGTCTCGTCGTATATAAATGACGGCCTGCCGAAAACGCCATCTTTTAATTGAATATCAGATAAAATTCTCTTCTCGTCGCCAACCAGATCGTCGACCGTCAGTGGCACCGTTGGCCGTGTGCGCAACTCGTACACGACGCGGCGGTTTTCGATTTGCATGGCGGACTATGTACATAGCCCGTGAAATGAATACTGATCGAATGATTAAAAATCAAATCAAATCAACACATCAATAAAATATAAACATCGAATACTCAAATCGTTTCAGAGTATACAATTGAATTGAAAAGCAAACTCTTAACTGTCTTAGCTAGCGTCTTGATCGGGTAGCGGGAGGTGGAACAGCCAGGGTGCCGTTGCTGACCAAACACGCGACGCGCCGGACGCATCGCACGCAAACCATTCGACATCCCAGCCGAGTAGGTCTTGGGGGCTCACCGGGTCGCGGCGCATACCTTGACCTCCCAACCGCTCACACGGACTGCGCGCCGGCGCGGGCGTCGCGCCGAATCGCCACGTGCCCGGCGCGCATGAAGTGGCCGCCGAGGTTAAGTGACATGGACCATCCAGGTGCTTTGTTTGCCGGCTGGTCTTCGCGAATATTTAACTGAACGCTCTCCGCGTCAAAACCGAGCGATTGTAACAGTAACATTGCCGTTGTCATATTTTATCCGTCCGCTGACAGGTGTGCAAGGCAATCGCGTGACAGTCTGGTGGCGGTGCCGGCGGTAAATCGTGCCGGTAGTCGCTCACACGGCCGCCGCCGGGCGGAGCGCGTCCGGCGCCGCCGAAGGCCGTGCGCGGCGCGCCGGCCCGTTGGCGATCAGGGGCGGCGCACGTCAACGGACGCCGCCGCTATATTCAACCTCGCGTGACCGCAACAGGTAACGCTCAAAGGGCTCGAACCCGCCCGTGCCGGACGCAAGGAGCGAGTAACGACCACTGAAGCGCGGTCGCCCTCTCAAAACCGGCCGACGGCACGGCCCGAGTGCGGTCATAGCTGCACTTGGTTGGCGTGTTGCACTTGTCGGGCGATGTTCTCGGGCTCGGTTGCCGGGACGTTTCCGATCCTGAATAGAACAACGGTGCCGTCGTGTGCGGTTCTGCGGCAAGCGAGTCAGTCACGGTGAAGCTTGCGGCGGGTGGCGGCACCCGGCCGGCGGCCTGTTCACTCATCCGAGCGGAGGAATGCGCGCCATGCCCTTGAATCGCGTGCGATACGCGGCGGCCCTGGCGGCCCTCGCCCTGTGCGGCGGCTGCGGCACGAAAACCGAGCCCGCGCCCGCGGCGAACGATCGCCCCCAGCCCGCCGAGAACACGTCAACGGCCGGGGGCGCGACGCGGCCGGGCGTCGCCCCGCCTCCAATCACGCCCCCGTCGATGCCGAGCGCGCCGCCGGTGTCGCCCAATGCCCTTCCGAGCGGCGCCCTGTTCCGCCTCGGCACCGAGAGCGGAACCCCGCCTAACGCCTGGAAAGGGGCCGAACTGCTGCCCACCGGCACCCGGGTGTTCGCCCCGCACAGCGCGGAGCAGCCGCACTCGTTCCAGCACTTCACCCTGTACGACGTGAACGGCCTCCGGCCGCTCGGCGCGGCGGTGCACGCGGAGTGCAACCCGGGCGGCGGCCTCGGCCCGGTCGCGGCGGTCTCGGCCGACGGCCGGTTCATGGCCGCGGTCAACGTCAAGACGCTTGACGTTCACGACCTGGGCACCGGCAAGCGGGTGCTCCAGTTGCCCCGACCGGAGAACGGCTCGCCCACCATGTCCCTGTCCGCCGACGGCGGGCGGCTCGCGATCACCGGGAGGTTCCAGCGCACGCCCGGCGACGTGCCGGTCACGTGTACCGTGTGGGACGTGAAGACCGCGGCGGAACTCGCCCGGGTCACGATCCTGCAGAACGAGTACCCCTCGGCCGCCCTCTCCCCCGACGGCAAGACGCTGATCACGTCCGGCTCGCACCGCGACCTGCGGGGGCTGGACCCGGCGGACCGGCCGGACCGGGTGAGTCAGGTCTGGGACGTGGACTCGAAAGCGGAGCTCGCCCGCCCGCGGTGGCCGAACGGCCGCACGGTCGTATACGCGCCGGACTCGACGACCGCCGCCGTGGTCGTGTACTCGTCCGCGCAACTGCTCGTCGTCGAGCCGCGGACCGGGAAGACGCGCCACACGATCGAGCTGAAGGACATCGGGACCGGCCCGGTCGCGTTCTCCCCGGACGGGGCAACGCTCGCGCTGGTCACCGACGCCGCGACCCGCTGGGACGTTGCCACCGGCAAGGCGTTCGGCACCACGCCCCGGCCGAAGGACTTACCCGAAGGGGTGAAGGCGTCCGGTGCGGCGTTCGACGCGAACGGCCGGCTGGTCGCGTTCGGCACCCGCGACGCGGCCGCGTACTGCTGGGACGCGCTCGCCGGGAAGCTGCTGACCGCGCCCGCGGGCGGGCACACCGGGCCGGTCCGGACGGTCGCGTTCACCGCCGACGGGGCCGAGATCCGGACCGCCGGGGCCGACGGCGCGGTGCTCCGGTGGGCCGCCGCCGACGGGAAGCCGCTCGGCCGGGTGTCGGCCCATCCGGCGGAGCGCTCCGGGCCGTTCGACGTGCGGCTGAGCCGCGACGGCCGCCGCGCCGTGACCCGGGACGAGGTGTACCCGGTGGACGGCACCGCCCCGCCGACCAGCTTCCGCCCGCTGTTCACGACGAACGAGTTCGCCCAAGCCTCGTACCCGGCCCCGGACGGGGCGCACGTGGCGGTGATCGGTGTGGCCCCCGGCAAGTCCGCGCGGTGCGTGGTGTTCGACGTGGCCGCCGCCAAGCCGACGTTCGACGTGCCGCTCCCGACGCGGATGACCCGGGCGGTCGGCGCGATCGGGGCGAACCCGCAACGGCTCGTCACCGCGCACTCCACCGAGATCGTGAACAACACGTGTGACGTGGTGGTCACCGGGTGGGACGCCGGGAAGAAGCGGGGCGAGTTCACGATCCCCGGCGGGGGCGTGTTGCAGGGGCTGGTGCGGGTGGACGACCGGCACGCGGTGGTGGTCACCGCGATGGGGCACGTGGTGCTGGTCGATGTCGAGACCGGGACGCGGGTCCGGGACTTCGCGGACCCGACCCGGCTGTCGTCCGGCGTGCCGGCGATCAGCCCGGACGGCAAGCTGCTGGCGCTGGCCCAGGGCGGGCGCCAATCGGCGGCCCGGCAAGGCCCCGCGATCCGGGTGTACGACGTGGGCACCGGGGCCGTGCGGCACACGATCGCGTTCCCGTACGGCGGCCCGCCCGTGTTCCTGAAAGACTCCACCTATCTGTTCAACAACACCCCGGCGCCGGAAACGATGGCGTTCTCCCCGGACGGCACCCGGCTGGCGGTTCCGGCCCTGACCTCCGTGCTGGTTTGGGACCTGACCAAGGTCGGCCCGGAGGGCGAGGCGCGGTGAGGACCGAGGGGCCAACCGGTCCCCTGTCCGGATCTCGCCCGCGGCGGACGCTCCGGCCCGCCGCGGGGATTGCGATCGGGACGCGGCCCGCACGGCTCGAACGGGAGCACTTGCCACCGCTCCTTCGCGGCCCGGCTGGTTGCGTCGGTTTCTTGTGGCACAGACATTCCTATCTGTGCGACCTTATCGCGCCGCACAGACAGGAATGTCTGTGCCACAAAAACCAAAGCTGGCAGGCACGCCAGACCCGATGCCGCTCCGGGTAGCCGGATCGTCACCCGTGGTATTCGGCTCTTACGGCAAGTAAATTATCGCTTCTGTTTCTGGGGCACCTTTTACACTGCGCGTGGGCCGTCGCAATTGTGCCGGACCACCGCAAAGGGGTTTGCATGAACAGCCGCCTGATCTGTTTCGCCGCCCTCGCGGCCCTGACCGCCGCCGGCGCGGCGCAGGAGCCGCCGGCCAAGCAGCCGCCGCCCGCGAAGGCCGAGAAGTCCAGCTTCTCGGCGTCGGTGCTCACCCTGAACACGATGTTCCAGAAGGACGGCGGCGCGCTGGGCAAGAAGTACGTCGGCAAGGTGGTCACGGTGTCCGGCAAGGTCAAGGCCGTCACGGCGGCCCCGGACGGCGGGCAGACGCTGGCCCTCAGCGGCCTGCCGCCGACCCCCACCGAACCGGCCGGCTGCACCGTCCCGTTCCCCGCCGGCCACCCCTCGCTCGCGGCCGTGAAGGGGCTGGCCGCCGGGGCGGTGGTGCAGGTGAAAGGGGAGATCGACAGCGTCACCGGCGCGGCGTTCACCCTGAAGAACCCGGTTCTGCTCCCCGCGGCGGGTGCCGGCCCGGTCGCCAAGGGGCCAGGCCCGAAGCGCCCCGGCGCGAAGCAGCCCGACCCGCAACCGAAGGCCGCGCCCGTGCCGACGATGACGACCGTCGACCTCTCCACCCAGTTGCGCGACGACAAGACGGACAAGTTGTGGCTGACGTACGCCGGCAAGGAGGTGGAGCTGACCGGCGAGGTGGAGTACAGCGGCCGGAGCGCGACCGAGAAGGGGGGCTGGGCGCTGGGCCTGCTCGGGTGCGAGTCCAGGGACCCCGAACTGCCGTACAGCTTCCGGATGCACTTCCGGCCGGACAGCCCCGACCTGGCGCGGCTGCGGAACCTGTCCGTGGGGGACCGGGTGACGGTGCGCGGGGAGTTCGGCCTCTCGGTCGGCGTGATCACCACGCTCAGCGGGGCGCGGCTGGTGTCCGGCGGCGAGAAGCCGCCGGCGCCCCTCACCCCGGTCCGGACCGCCGACGCCGAGGCGTTCGTCAAGGAGCTGCTGGCCGACCGGCCGGCGGCGGACAAGCTCCGCGGGCAGGTCGTGGCCCTGACCGGGGTCGTCAGCGGCGCGGACCCGAAGTACTACGCGCACGGGCTGTCCCTCCGGGCCGGGAAGCTCAAGCCGGCCGACCTGTTCGAGGTGTCCGCCGCCTGCGTGGTCGTGGACGACCAACTGGACGCCGTCTGGCAGCTCCCGCCCGGGCAGAAGGTGCGCGTCGTCGGGCGGGTCGGGCGGAGCGAGAAGGACCGCGTGCGGCTGGTCGGCTGTCGGGTCGAGCTGCAAGAACCGAACCCGATGCCGACCGTCACCGCGGCGGAACTGGTGGCGGCGTTTCAGGCCGACCCGAAGGCCGCGGCGGCGAAGTACGGCGACGCCTACGCCGAGAAGTGGCTGTTCGTGACCGGCGAGGTTGCGGCCGTCACGCCCAAGAAGTTCGGCGTCGCCATCGCCGTGAAGGTGCCGGCCGGGCCGAAGGTCGAGTTACTGGTGGATGGGAGTCAGGCGGACGGGCTCAAGGCCGGGGCCGCCGTGCGGTTCAAGGCGGTCTGCCAGGGGCTGACGGACGACAAGACGGCGGTGCGGCTGAGGGGCGATGTATTACCCGAGGCCAAGACCGCGTTGCCGATGGCCAAGTGACGTGCGTGCGCGCCCCCGCCCCGCCGTGTTGCGGAGACCTCGCGCGAGCAGCACAACGGCTTCCTCGACCGCGCCCGGGCCGCCCCGACCGTTTGAATCGGTTAAATCAGACTAAGGGATGGCCAGATAATTTAGCCGTCGCAGTGAGCGAGAGTGGCGTCCACAAACGTTGCACACATGCGCGTACCGGCAGGAATGATTGGCCGCCGTGACTGTTTGTGCGGAACCGCCAAATCGTCCGGCAGTAGTTCCCCGGCGGCGGCGTTGCCCCTCCACCCCGAACGGGAACCTTCGTCACCTCGCTCCCTCCGCTCGGGGCAAAGGTCAACCGGCCAGGGGCCGCGCCAGCGGGCGAGGCGGCCGCGGCCCGAACCGCGGGTGCGGGGCGAGCGCGTGCCTACTCCCCAAGAGTTGCCGACGGGTTGTCGGGGTCCGCGCGCAAGAGCTCCTCGCGGACGCCGAATTTGTTTGCCCAGACGACCACAGCGAGCGCTCGCTTAGGGAGCCCCTCCGCCGGCGCACTGATCTCCTCCAGCCGGCGGCCAAACCGGTCCCAAAGCATCTGGTCGAGAGTCGACTCGGACAGGTGGCTTTCCAGGAGTTGGGTGTGCGCGCGGTTCTGCCACTCGCGGGCCTCGTCGTAAATGCGGTCCCACTGTTCAGCCACACCGGGTGCATCCTGGTCGTCCGTACGCAGAGCCTGCCGGATCGCCTCTCGGGCGTTGTGAAGGGCGACCTGTTGCGCGAGTTCGGGGAACAATTCCGCGAGCGATTGACCGACCGCGGCAGGGGCCTCGTAGTACAACCAGGCGTTCCAGAGCCCGGCCACCGCGTGCCTGCGAGGTGGCGTCAGTTTGCACCGCTCGGCGAGCGGGTGCGGCCGCTCGTTTGCGATCCGGCCGGCCTCCTCCCATTCCCCCAGTGCGCGTGCGAGGCTGTTCACGGAAGTGAGTTCCGCCGCGCCGAGCCCGACTTGCGCCAGCACCGTTCGAAGGATCGTGGGGTCCCGGTCGATAACCTCGGCGGCGAGCTTCCGTGCGACGCGCGGGTGCTTCCGGATATCGGTCAGCGTCGCACGCTCCAGGGCCTCGACGGCCGCGTCCTCTGCGGCCAGGCGGGCCGCCGGAGCGGTGCCCACGGCCGGGAGGGCCTGGAGGCGGGCCAGGGCGAGGTCGATCCGGGCGGCCTTGAGCCGGTGCCGGGTGAACAACTCGTCGGCCTGTTTAATGGCGTCGGCCGCTCGGTCCGCCTGCCCCATCAGGCAGGCGACGCGTGCCAGCTCAAGGAGCAAATCGAGCAGACGTTGTGCCGGCGCGGATTTCGCGAGCCGGATCGCTTCCTGGAGCGTGTCCTGCGCGTCCGCGAGCCGTCCGGTGTTGCGCAGCACCCGGACCCGTAGCGCCCATAGTTCGCTGTCCGGGTGCGGGGCCGTTCGTGCCCAATGGGTGTCGAGCGCGGCGGCCGCCGGACCGTACTTGCCGAGACGGATGAGGTCACGCACGCGGCGGCTCAAATCCCGCTCGACGCTGAGTTCGTCGGCCTTCACCCAGGCGGTGGTCACCTGCGGCGACGCCTCGGTCCCGAACCGGGAGGCCAGGTACGCTTGGGCCGATGGCGGCAGCTCCTCGAGTGTGCTCAGCTCGTCCAGCGCGCCGGCGAGGTGCCGCTTGGCCCCGTCCGTCCACCGCGGGTCGATCTGGCTGGACCGCTGCCCGAGCAGCAACCGGTGGTACACCTCCTCGGCCCGGTCGGCGTCGGTGCTGCGAGACTTGTAGTACTTGACGGCCAGGTTGTGGATGCGGGTGACCCGCTGGTGCTGTTCTCGGAGCAGGTCCTTGAGCACCTCCCGGCGGACCTCCGGGCGGAACCACAGGACGTCCTCGTCCCCGAGGGTCACCAGCGCCACCTCCTGCGCGAGCTTCGCGAAGATCTCTCGGGCCCGCTGGTGCGGGAGCGGCCGGATCTTGGCCTCCGGCCCGAGTACCCGAAAGATTAGGTCCGGGGTAATTTGGCGGAGTACCATCCCGGGGTAAACGATGGCCTGGACGCTGCTGTCGTGCAACCGCTCCAAGATGCGCCGGTGCAACTTCCCTTTTCCGATGGCGTCCCGGAGCCGGACGGGCAGCGCCGGGTCGGTCTTGGGGTTCGCGTCGGGGTGGAGCAACTTCTCCCGATCCAGGACGACCGCGGCCAGGCGCAGGTCGAGCGGGAGGATCGGCGACCCGAGGGTACCCACCACGAACTCGGCAACCCCTGGTGACGCGCCGAGCCGCTCAAGCGTGTGGACCGCCGTTGCGCGGTCGAGGTGCTGGAGGTGGATCGGCGGCTTGTGCGTGGGCAGCAGACTAACCGGGGTCCGGCCTGCTACGATCGGCCGCTGGGCCGGTGGCGCCCGGCCGATCACGATCGGCCGGGCGGACGGGATCTCTTGCTTGAGCAGCGCGAGAAAGGTCCATACGTTCTGGACGAACTCCCAGCTCCGGTGCTGCACCTCCTCGAACGTGTCCAAAACGAACAGGTACGGTTTCGCCGACGCGCCGATTACTTGGGCCAGCTCCCGGACGCGGTTGGGGAGTACGCGGGTGAGGGCCGCCGGGTCGTGCGGATGCCGGATCAGATCGTCGGCTAGTGCCTGGCCGAGCCGTACACAGGCCGCCCGTCGGGGGAACGACTGGGCGGCGAGTTGGGCGACCGCTTCGACCAAGAGGGTGGTCGGGACCTCCGGATCGATCCGGCCCCGACGGTCGAAATCCAGCAGAGCGAAGAACGGGCCGTCGTCGCCAGCGGCGTCGGCCATCGGGAGCAGGGCGTGGTAGGCCAGGCTCGACTTGCCCACGCCCCCGACCCCGTAGACGACCAGCGGCGGCTGGCTCGTGAGGTCTGGGTTGTGTTCGGCGTCGAGGTAGTCGTGGACGACCTGGGTGTCGCGCGCGCGGCCGACGAAGGCGTTGCCGATTAGCTCCCGGAGCGGGCGGAGCAACCGGTACCGTTCGGAGTGGTAGAGTACCAGTTCGAGCGGCGGCAGTTCGAGTTGGGCGGCCGCCACGATCCCCTCGAACCACCCGAGGATCTTGGCGGCCGCGCCGAGCTGGTCGACCGAAAGGTCCGCGGGTGACCGGCCCGCGCCGCGGATGAAGAGCCCGAGGACTTGTTGCAGCACGTCTCTGGCCGGGAGCCACGGCCCGAGCCGCTCGTATTCCTGCCGCAGTTCGTCGCCCGTTGCGAACAGACCGAGGGCCGCACGCCGGACCTTGCTGGGCAAGTACACCCGGCCGCCTTCGGCGGTTTCGCAATCCCGGAGCACGGCCTCGACGTCCTCGCCCAGGGGGGCGACGGCGGCGCGCAACTCGGCCCCAGTGAAGTTCGCGAAGAGGGCCGCGGTCCGGTGGGCGTGGGTGAGCGGAGGGGGTTGGAGATCGTTACGCTCCCAGTCCGTCAAGATATCGTTGAACAGTTCGTCGTTCACCGGCGCACCGGCACCAGCGGTACCTCGGTGCCGAGGGTTCTTGGGCATGATTCGCGTCCCTCAGTTGGCCCCGGAATTCGGGGCGAGCAACCGGCCCTGGAGGCGGCTCAGAAATGACGTCAGCGCCCGCCAGAACCCATCGTATTGTATCGCCCCCCCGCCCGCAGCAGCAGTGATGCGGATGAGCAATTGATCGATTTGTTCCGAACTGAGTTCGTAGCCGAGTTGGCGAAGGTCTTGCGCGATCTCGCCCGACGACGGCGGAACGACGTCTTCAGGATGCGTCAGCAACCGGACCGCCCCTGGCAGGACCGAAGGGAAGTCGAGCAGGATGAGCCGAACGGAGTCGAGATTGGTTACCACCCGGATTGCGAACTGGATCACGAAATCGATCACCTCGGGGGCGGCCCGGCCTTCCCGAAATCCATCCAAGACGATCCACGCCGGCGCCTTCTGATCCCGGATCTGGTCTGCCAGCGATTTGCACAAAATCGGCACCCACGCGTTTACCGTCTGATCGGGCGGTTGGGGCGGGGCCTCCCGCTCCCTCAACTGTAGGTCCGATGCGATCGCGGTCCACACGTCCTGAGGGGTGAGGCCGTGAAAGTCCTGCTCCCTCGGGCTGAAGACCGCGAACCGTACCTTCTTCCGCCACGGGGCGCCGTGCCAGCCGCTCCAGTCTTGATGGCGCAAATACGCGATGAAGCGGCGGGAGTGTGACTTGCCGGAGGCCTTGGGGCCGTTAACGACGAGGAGCCGACGCCCACCGGTACTGAGCGTTAATTCCCGCAGCGCAACGCGGAAACCCTGACGGTCGAGAAAATACTCAGACCCGCCAAGGTGCACGTGATCGAGCGGGCCGGGCCGGGGTGATGGGGCGGGCGTTTGAGCCGACGCGGACCTGGGCACGCCCTCTCCGGTGTTCGCTACCCGAATACCGTTGCCGAGCGTTCGTAGGCGCGTGTGCAATTCGGTGTTAGGGTTCAGCCGGCGCAGTTCCAGAAAAAACCATTCCCACGCCGCAAACCGGCCGACCGCCTCAACTAAATCCAAGGCCACTTGTTGAATCGTTCTGTCCCAGTTGACCGTTGTCGTGAAGTGGAGGTCGCGCCACGACAGGGCAACCGCTCTCAACTCTTGGGTGGTAAAGTACTTGGGAAGGGCCTTGGCGAGTTCGCTCCGCTGGGTATTGGTCAAACTCACGTTTTCGGTCGCTCCGACAAACAAAAACTGGATACCTTGCGCGAAGGCGAACCCCGCGCCGGTGGCAGGTAAATCGGTGTGTCGATTTCACTATCGATAGCGTCAATGAGTAAGAACGGCAACAAATCAATCGATCTTCTTGGTGCGTACGTCACGCAGCGTTACGCTCGTACCAGCAGGGCCGCCAAGTGCGCCCGGAGCGCCCGCGAGGCGAGCGGGGAGCGGCTCAGTTCGGCCAGCACCGGCTTCGCCTCGGCCCACGGCAGCGGGTCGCTCGCCGGGTCCGCGCCGCCGGCCAGTTCCTGGACGCGCGGGGACTGCAGGAACACTTGCAGCGCCTCGACCTCGAACATCCGCTCGACGCCCGTCGGCGCCGCCTCCAGCACCCCGGCCGCGCGCAACCACCCGAACGACACCTCGTCCGCCGGCGTCTTCGGCAGGTCCGTCCGGAACGGCTGGTCGAGCGCGGCCGACGCACGCAGCGCCCCGCGGCCGAAGTAGGTGCCGGCCGCGGGGTGGGATCGGTCGGCGGAGGCGAACAGCGCGCGGCGGACGGCCTCCACCCGCTGCCAGGGTTCGGTGCCCGCCGGGGCCGCGACCGACTGGAGCCACAGCGCGGCCGCGGCCGCGGCCTGCGGCGTGGCCGAAGAGGTTCCCCCGCCGAACCCGACCGATCCGCCGCAGCCCATGACCGCCCACGGCGTGTTCGGGGTGTACGCGGCCAGCGCCGTGCCCATCTTCGCGGGCGGCCCGAAGCAGCCTTGCATGTGGACGTGCAGTTGGGACTGGTAGTACGGGCGGCCGTCGGCCGTCACGCCGCACACGGCGACGACCCGGTTGAAACGGGCGGGGTACACGATCATCCGCGGGGGGGACGGGCCGAACCGGTTGCCCGCCGCCGCGAACATCGCCACCCCGGCGTCGTAGGCCCGGTTGACCGCCGTCGCCCACGCACGCGCCGGCACCCCGCCCATACTGACCGACAGCACCTGGCAGCCGGCTTCAATGGCGTATTCGATCCCGCGGGCCATCGCCGAGGTGGCGAAGTGGACGACCGAGTCGGCGATCCGGACCGGGACGACCTCGGCGAACGGGGCGCCGCCCAGGAAGTCGCTGAACCCGGTGCCCGGGATGGCGACGCGGTTGCCCGCGAGAAGGGCGAGCGTGGCCGTGCCGTGCCCCGGCTGGTTCCCCGGGAAGTGCCGGCCGGGGTCGGTGGCGTCGTTCGGGTCGCCGTCGGCGAAGTTGCGCGCCAGACCGGACAGCACCTGGAGCGGGAGCGTCGAGTGACGGGGGTCGTACCCGGTGTCGAGGTGCGCGACCCGGACGCGCCGCCCGTCGCCGGGGTCGCCGGCGCGGGTCCGCGCGGCCCGCAGTTGCGAGTGGCCGTCGTCCAGGTGCCACCCGAACTCGGGCGCGCCGACCGGCCAGAAGCCGTCCGGGGCGCGGTCCTCGCACGGCGAACCGGTGAACGATTCGAGCCCGCCCGAATCCGGCCGGGGGAACGGGAACGTCTGAACGAAGTCGGGCTCGGCGTAGGTCGGCGGGGCGACCGACTCCAGGCCCACAGAACCCGGGTCGCGAACGGCCCGGTGGGCCTGGTCCCAGGGGTGTTCGGCCGCGCCCCCGGGTGCCGGGGCGGCGGCCCACCCCGGTGAAGAGGATGGGCGGGCGACGGACTCCAGCCCGGCCGCGGCCGACGCGCGCTCCAGCCCCGAGTCCGGCGGCACCTCGACCAGGACGCGACGCGCCCCACCTGCGACCAGCGCCATGTGTGATCCTCCTGGGGTGGTCTGAGGCCCGGCCCGGGAGGGGCCGGCGCGCCCAGCGCAACGAAGTCAGTTCGAGCCGTACGGCCGGATCGATTCCTTCTCATCATGAGCCAGAGCTGCGAGCAGTTTATCCGCGAGCTTTCTCAACTCCTCTGCTTCGCTCCGATACAGCATCCGCGAGTAGTTGCGGCACCAACGGTTCGCCTCGTTACGCTTGGCCGGGTCGGCGCTGAGCAATTCCGCCGCACGCCGGACGCCCTCCACTTGCTTGCCCCATGCCTTGGTGTTCTCGTTGTACCTCGTGAGGCGGTCCTGAAAGGCGTACTGCGGAAGAGTGCTCTCGATCTGACCGAGTTTGGATCCGAACTGCCCCATCGCACCGGCAACGGCACCGCTCTCCACAAGCCCCATGTCGCCCCAGTAATTGAGCCAGAACTCACGAACGTACGGCTCGACGTCGTCGAACGGCCGGGCGGTTTTACTGTCCACGACCTTTAGCACCCCGTTAACGCAGAGCCGGACCCGCAGGTAGGCATCTGTTCGAACGGCCTTCAGTGCGGTTTGGACCTTGGGGTCGTCGCCCTCCAATAAGGCGTCTCGCAGCACGTGCGCCGTTGTCAGGGCGGTGCCCTTTCCGAACTGCTGCCATTCGTCGGTCGCGTACAGTTGCTGAGGGGCCACGTCCCGTCCTGCCGTTTGCTCCGCGGCCAGGGCTTTCTTTCGCGCCTCGTCGGCCATTCCGGTCAGGTCCGCGGTGCCGCGGAGCAAGTGCAATTTCTGCCCCCGGGGCGTGAAGAACCGCCGCTCGGGGCTTTGTTGTCGCTCGTCCGCCAAGATCCCGTCGGCGAGGACATGCCACCGGTTCAGCGCGACGTCCAAATCGGCTTCGCCCCGGGCCGCCCCGATCTCGGCCATCGTGCGGACCGCCTGGACGGTTCGGACCAGCCGGTGCTGCCGCGACACCTCCGCCTCCGCTGCCTCGGCCTTCGCCTTTTCACTCTCGGCGTTCTTCCTTTCGTATTCGGCGTTCTCCCTTGCGCCCTCGGCTCGAACTGTTTCGCGGTCGGCCGTCACCCAGCCGAGCCACGAGTAAACCGCAAGAGGAATAACCAGTAAGAGCAAAACCGCGAGGAGGCTCAGTCCGCCTCGGAACAGCTCCTGGCGGCGTCGGGTACGCGCGCGGCAGGCCTCGATGAACTCCCGCTCTTGGGCGTTCCGATCGTGGTACGCCCGCGCCTGGTCCAGTTCTGCGTCCGTGAGGCCGTCCCCGACCGAAATCCGGCCGGTTCGTTCCCATTCGGTTACCCGTTGCCGGAACGCGGTCCGCTCCTTGCGCAGCTCGTTGAAGATGGGCCACACGTCGAGGAGGGCGGGCGAGCGGAGGGCCACCCGGTCCATCTCCTCGACGTCACCCGGCGTCACTCGGATCACCCCCGCGCCGGCCAACTCGCGCAGCACGCGCAGCAGGTCCTCTGGCGGCGCGTCGCCCGAGAGGCCGGCGCGGACGGTCGGTGCCGGAGCGAACGTGTCGTCGTTACGCAGGCGCACGAGCCGCAACAGCACGCGGCGGGCGAGCTGCTGGTCCTCCGGCGGTGCGGCGGCGAGCCACCGGTCGGCCGCCGCGACGGCGGCGGCGAGGGTCGCAGGCGCGAACGGGGTGAGGACCGTGGACGGCGGCTTGACCCGCGTGGACTCCCCGTCTCGGGTCGCTTCCCGGTACTCGGCGACCAGCGCCGCCGCCCAGTAGTCGATGAGCCCCTGGACAAGTTTGCGGTCGTCCGGGGCGTCGAGCACAGCCCCGGTGGCGACCGCCCGGCGGATGAACTCGGTCACCCGGGCGAGGTCGCCCGGGCGCGGCGGGTCGGGCAACTCGGCGAGCAGCGCGGCGTGGGCCGCACGGACGGCGTCAGCCGACCGGAACGGCTCGGCCGGCGCGGGGCCGGCGGGCGGGGCGGCGGGCGTCATCATGTCAGATGACCTCCAGCAAGGTGTTCAGCGGCTCGATGATGTCGGTCAGCTGGTCGGCGAGGTCGAGCAGCAGGTCGTCAATGTGTTTGAACTCGTGCCGGGCGGCGGTGACGAGGTTGAGGAACACGGTCTCGGCCGCGGCCGGGTCGGCCGCCCCCTCCCACTCGGCGGCCAGGGCCGTCGGCTCGGCGGCCGGGTCCAGGGCCGAGCCGGGCGGGCAGACCCGGGCGAGGTTGGTCCGGACCCGGTCCCACCGGGGCACCCGCTGGGCCGGGGGACCCGGCGGCAGCCCCTCGGCCGCGGTCAGCGCCGCGTCGATCCGCTGCCAG